>NZ_LAJX01000111.1 GCF_000963695.1 Methylocucumis oryzae | reverse complement strand
AAAATTTATAAAGGTGCGCACAGCGCACCCTACCTAAAAACCGAAAACTTAACCGTTTAAAGTATAATTAATTTGCGTCCATCGATTTAACAGTTCTTCTAGCAAACATTGTTTATTTACAGTCGTAGCAAGTCGTTGCTTGCTGACCAACACTAAATCATACAGCAGGTATAAATCCTTCAATTCTAGTCGGTTCGACAACTCGCGCAAGGATTTATTTAAGTCTTTATTGAACAGATAATCGCTGGCAAGCTGAAATTTACATTTAATCAAATCGCTTAGCCATGAGTTTAACCAAGATAATAAGGTCGCATCGGATAACTTCAACCATTTTTCCGCAATGATCACAGGATGAGTTTGTTGCCGGGCAAGCGCTAACCAATCCTTAAAACATTGCTCGCGCTGATTTATCACGTCTTGTTCGGCATAGTCTAATGCCAATAGCGGGGCTTGTTGCGCGAGCATTAATAGCTGGCTGGCTTGGGTTTCGGATAAGGTTGGTTTTTGCTGTTTTAACCACGCCAAAGCCTCACTAGGTGCTGGCGTCGATACCTGTAGCGATTGGCAACGACTTAAAATAGTCGCGGGCAACTTATAAGGCTGCTCAGTCAGAAGCAATAAAACCGTGCGTTTCAGTCGGTTCTTCTAAATATTTTAAGAATGCGTTATAAGCATTGGCATTCATCGCATCGGCTGGTTGTATTAAGACCACACGATGTGCGCTGTATTGCGGCTTAAGCGTTAACCTAGCCATTAAGTTTCTCATCGTATCGACGGAAATCGTTTTAACACCTTCTTCTGGCGCTACTACAAAAAAATCTGGATGCGTATCGGCATTAAATAGTAGACACGCTTGGCATTGACCACACGCTTGCTCGTTAGCTTGACGCTGATGACATAATAACGCTTGTGCAAAAACACGGGCTAACGATTCTTGGCCTAAACCACCTTGGCCTGCTAGCAACAACGCTTGCGGAATCCGTTGTTGCTTAAAATAACTGGCAAGCAACGCCCAATCTTTTAGTTGCCAAGCATATAAAGAGCTCATCGCAATAACACCCGCATAGACTCAACCATCGCATGTTGCACATCGATTAATGGCTGATTGGCTTTAATCAGTTTAATACGCTCCGGATACAGCTCGGCTTGTAATAAATAAGCTCGTCTAACCCGCTCAAAAAAGCTGTTACGCTCATCTTCAAATCTATCCGAACCGCCACGTGCTTTGGCCCTAGCCATCCCCACATCGACGGGCGCATCGAGTAATAACGTTAAATCCGGTTTTAAATGGCCTTGTACCCAGTGTTCTAGCCATTCTATTGCACTAGTCTTCATCGCTCTACCGCCACCTTGATACGCATACGTCGCATCGGTAAAACGATCTGATACCACCCAGTTACCTTGTAATAAGGCTGGCTCTATCACGTGTTTTATATGTTGCGCTCTAGCGGCAAAAACCAATAATAATTCTGCTTGTTCCGATAAGCTTTCACTGTTTTGCTGTAGTAACAAGTCTCGGATTTTTTCGGCAATCAACGTACCGCCTGGCTCACGCGTCACAACTACACTTATACCTTGTTTTTGCAAATGCTGTTTGACAAACTCAACATTGGTAGTTTTGCCAACGCCTTCTATGCCTTCTAAGGTAATAAATTTACCACGTGTCATGGTCGCCTCTTTTGATATAACGCCACGGCTTTATTATGCTCGGCTAAGGTTTTAGAAAAATTGGTGGCTACCATCGCCTTTGGCCACAAAATACAAATAGTCGCTGGCATCGGGATGTAACACGGCGTTAATCGCTTCTTGCCCTGGCATTGCGATAGGTGTAGGAGGCAAGCCTTTAAAGGTGTAGGTGTTATAAGGTGTCGCTGTCGTCAAGTCGGTGCGCGTGATATTACCCTGATAACGCTCGCCCATACCATAAATCACTGTTGGATCGGTTTGTAATGGCATATGCTGCTTTAAGCGTTGGATAAATAGCCCTGCGATTAATGGTCTTTCACTCGCAACAGCGGTTTCTTTTTCAACAATTGAAGCCAAAATTAAGGCGTCATACGGTGTTGCTAACGGCAAATCAGCCTCTCGTGTTTGCCAAGCTGTGGTTAACACGGTTTGCATTTTTTGATAAGCACGTTTAAGAATAGCGCTGTCTTCTGTGTGTTTTTCAAAGTAATAGGTATCAGGAAAAAATACACCTTCGGGATGCTTAAAATCTGCCCCTAACGCTTGCATCAACACACTCGTCTGCTGCTCTGTTAGCGTATGTTTAAGATTTGGCTCTTGCTCTAATTTTTGCAGCACTTGCTTAAAGTTTAAGCCTTCAGGAATCGTCATGCTGTGCTGCTTGGTTTTGCCTAACACAAATAGACTTAATAAACCTGGTAGGGTTAAACCCGGCAAAAGCTCATACTCGCCTGTTTTGATTTTTTTAAACGATTTATCTTTGTAAGCTAAAAACTTAAACCAAAACGGCTTAGTTATAACGCCTTGCGCTTTTAATTTTTCTGTAATACGGCTAAACGAATCACCTTTTTTCAATTTCCACTAAAATAGGTGCGTCTGAGACAACAGGACTTTGCATTGCACATTGATAATCTTTATGCGCACATAAAACTGAGCAACAAGAGACTAACGCTAAGCAACGTGGCTAGCGGTTTAAACCAAACGAAGTGAGTCATGTTTATATTGCGCAAGCCAAGTTTGCACATCACGTGTTAATGAACCAATAGAAAAACAATGCTGCTCAAGCTGCTTAACCGGCCAGAGTCCAATTAATGAATTAGTGACAAATAACTCATCAGCGGCTAATAGCTTAGCTTGACTCACCTCGATTTCTAACAGTGCTATGCCATTGCGCATCAATAACTCCATAACAATCATACGCATAATGCCCGCAACGCCAGCCTGGGTTAATTTCGGTGTATAGACAATTTGAGCTTTGCGAAAAAAAAGATTGGTCATTGTGCCTTCTATGACACAACCCTTATTATCCAACATTAAACCTTCTTGAATTGCGCTATCGCTCCATTCAGCACGCGCTAATACTTGTTCTAAGCGGTTTAAATGCTTAATACCGGCTAAGCTTGGATTTAAACCTAAACGAGTGGCACAAAAGCGCACGGTAATACCGTCTTGCCAATATTGGGGTGGATAGTCAGGAAAAGGATGTATGCTGACAATACGCGTTGCATGGCAGTCTTCGGGCGGTCGGTAACCACGCCCGCCACTGCCGCGTGTAATGATGATTTTGACCACGGCACAAGATAAATCTGTAGCCTGATAATGTTGTTGACTTAAGGTTTCAACTTCTATCAGCAGTTGCCGCCAATTAATAGGGGATATGTTTAAGCGTGCACAGCCTAATTGTAAACGACCAAGATGGTAGGCTAAGAAGACCGGTTGCCCGGCCTGCACTTCTATGGTTGTAAATAAACCATCGCCATAGTGCAAACCTCGGTCGCTTACCTGAAGCTGGTCAGCGCATTCGCCGTTGATTAACAACATCAGGCTACACAGCGCCGACTGAATACTAATCGATACGACGTAAGACCAACGAGCCGTTGGTACCGCCAAACCCAAAAGAGTTAGACATAGCAATCGTCATTTTCATCTCTCTTGCGGTATTAGGTATAAAATCCAAATCGCAGTCAGGGTCTTGGTTATCTATATTAATCGTTGGTGGTGCAATTTGATATTTAAGACTTAAGGCTGTCAGAACAGCTTCTATACCGCCTGCCGCGCCTAATAAGTGACCTATCATCGACTTAGTAGAACTTATCGCAACCTTATAAGCATGGCCACCTAAAGCGGATTTCATAGCTTGAGTTTCACCTAAATCGCCTGCCGGTGTTGACGTACCGTGAGCATTAATATAATCAACCTCACTTGGATTAATACCGGCGTCGCGCAACGCATTACGCATACAGCGAGCAGCGCCTTCACCACCTTCTGACGGTGTCGTGATATGGTATGCATCACCACTCATGCCAAAACCTATCAGTTCTGCATATATTTTAGCGCCGCGTGCTTTAGCATGTTCGTATTCTTCTAACACCACAACACCTGCGCCATCGCTTAGCACAAAACCATCACGGTCTTTATCCCAAGGTCGGCTGGCCGCTTGTGGGTTATCATTACGTCTGGATAAGGCTTTAGCAGATATAAAGCCACCCATAGCGGTAGGCGATGTCGTACAGCGCTCGGCACCACCGGCTAACATAACATCTGCATCACCATGCATAATTAACCGAGCAGCATCACCAATATTGTGTGTACCTGTCGCACACGCCGTTACTATCGAATAATTAGGGCCTTTTAAACCGTATTTAATCGATATATTGCCGGAAATCATGTTAATAATATTACCAGGCACGAAAAACGGTGATATTCGTCTTGGCCCGCTTTTTTCATAGGTCGCGTAACATTCTTCTATGCCGGTAATACCGCCAATACCTGAGCCTATCGCAACGCCTATGCGTTCAGCATTAGCCTCAGTCACTTCTATGCCTGAATCTTCAAATGCCTGACAACCAGCAGCAATGCCGTAATGGATAAAGCCATCCATACGCTTAGCATCTTTTTCAGGAATATATTGGCTAATATCCAATCCCCTAATCACACCGCCAAACGTAGTTGCAAACGGTGAAATATCAAATGAGTCGATAGAGCTAATACCGCTTTTACCGTTGATAATGCCTTCCCAAGTGTCTGGAACGTTATTCGCTAAAGGTGTGATTGCACCTAGTCCAGTGATTACTACTCGACGCTTACTCAAAGTAATGTACCGTATAAGGTTTAAAGTGATTGGATAAGTGGATGATAAAGTCATCCACTTTTATTGGGACTATATGTGACTTTGGACGTATTCGATTGCTTGCTGGACTGTAGTGATTTTTTCAGCATCTTCGTCTGGAATTTCACATTCGAATTCTTCTTCAAGAGCCATCACGAGTTCCACTGTATCCAAAGAATCAGCACCAAGATCATCTACAAAAGAAGCATCTGTAGCAATATCTTCCTTTACACCCAGTTGCTCTGCAACAATCTTTTTTACTCGTTCTTCAATAGTACTCATAGTTAATTTCCTCAAACAATGCAAGGCTGTTATGTCCAGCTTACAATAGTATTGTTATTAGTGTTACTAGAAATCCCGTCTCCGGCAGTTCCAGGCGGCGGGGAATTATACTTTTATATTGCAAAAATGTCACAATATTAAGGCTAAACGCGAGAATGGCTTAACCCGTCACTATGGCATATACATGCCGCCATTCACATGTAATGTTTCCCCTGTGATATAGCCTGCACCTTCTGATGCCAAAAATGAAACCGCATGGGCAATTTCTTTAGCATCGCCTAAAAACGCCCTACCGGGATAGAGGCTAATAAGCTATTTTTAATATCGTCAGTTAACGACTTGGTCATATCGGTATCGATAAAACCGGGCGCAACGGTATTAACCGTAATATTTCTAACACCGACTTCTTTCGCTAACGACTTACTAAAACCCACAATCCCTGCCTTAGCGGCTGCGTAATTGGCTTGGCCCGCATTTCCTGTAGAACCCACGACTGATGAGATGTTGATAATCCTACCGACTCTGGCCTTAATCATCCCTTTTAAGACCGCCTTACTCATACGGAATATAGAAGATAAATTGGTATTGATAATTGCATCCCAATCGTCATCTTTCATCCGCATTAATAATGTATCGCGGGTTATGCCAGCGTTATTAACTAAAACAAAAGGCGTACCGAATTCATCGCTAACAAGCTTAACAACCGCCTCAATTTCTTCAGCGCTTGTTACATCTAGCTTTAAACCTTTACCGTTTTCTACTAAGTAATCAGAAATGGCATTCGCGCCATTTTCCGAGGTCGCAGTACCCACTACAAAAAAACCATCTTCGACCAAGCGCTCAGCAATAGCCTTACCAATACCTCGGCTTGCGCCTGTTACCAGTGCAATTCGTTTACTCATGTGCAAAATGCTCCCGCGTGCTCTAAAGTCTGTTGATCGTAAATTGCTAGATGCTCGGCTTCTTTGACAATACGCTTATTGAGTCCTTGTAATACTTTGCCAGGCCCAAATTCAACGAAACATGTCACGCCTTGTTCATGCATGAATTTAATTGAATCAGACCAGCGCACAGGCTTATATAACTGTTCAATTAACGCATTTTTAATCACATCAGGCGCATCATGCGAAACCACATCAACGTTATGAATTAATGTCGCTTTAGGTGTTGTAATTGTTACCGATTTTAAATATTCGCCTAACTTCTCGGCAGCAGATTGCATTAATTGACAATGAGAGGGTACGCTCACAGGAATAGGCAAAGCCCGCTTTGCACCCAAGCGCTTTGCTTCGGCCATCGCATTGGTAACCGCATCGACATGACCGGCAATCACCACTTGACCTGGACTATTAAAATTGACTGCAGAGACAACGTTCGCATCGCTACTGAGTGAATGGCATAAATTGACCACAATATGGTCTTCTAAACCCAAAATCGCCGCCATCGCACCTTGACCTTCTGGTACGGCTTCTTGCATTAAGCGTCCGCGCTCGGCCACTAAACGCAAACCATCAGCAAAAGCAAGCGCTTCAGCGCAAATCAGAGCGGTATATTCGCCTAAACTATGACCTGCTACCCAACCTGGTCGAATAGCACTTTGCTGACACCAGATACGCCAAATAGCGACCCCAGCAGTTAACATAGCGGGCTGGGTATATCGCGTTTGATCAAGTTGCTTATCAGCGTCTTCAGTAACAATCTGCCATAAGTCGAAACCTAAAACATCTGAGGCCTCAGTAAACGTCTGACGCACTTCAGGGTAAACAGCAGCCAGATTATTCATCATGCCTACCGATTGAGAACCCTGCCCTGGAAATACAAACGCCAGGTTATAAAGTTTTTTGCTCATTGTTATTATTGTTATAGTTAATATCTAATTAAAGCCGAACCCCAGGTAAAACCAGCACCAAAGGCTTCAAGCAGAATAACGTGTCCACGCTGAATACGACCATCACGCACTGCTTCATTTAAAGCTAATAATACAGAAGCCGACGAGGTATTGCCTTGAGTTTCAAGCGTGACGACCACTTGTTGCATGGACATTTTTAATTTTTTTGCCGTTGCGGCAATAATCCGAATATTGGCTTGATGCGGCACTAACCAATCAATTTCAGACATATCCATTTGATTAGCTTCTAACGTTTCATCAACAATTCGGCCTAAGGTATTAACCGCAACTTTAAAGACTTCATTGCCCCGCATTTTAATATAGCCTGGCTCATCTTTATTCTGTTCACCTGCGGCAAGAGGGTTAGAGCAGTACAGTAATTCTTGATATTCACCATCAGAATGAATATGTGTGGATAAAATACCGGTTTCCTCAGATGCTGTTAAAACTACAGCCCCTGCGCCGTCACCAAATAAAATACACGTGCTTCTATCGGTCCAATCCACAATACGGGAACATAGTTCAGAACCCACCACTAATACATTTTTCGCTGCACCCGATTTAATATATTGATCGGCAATGCTAAGCGCAAAAAATCGAACCTGAACATGCCGCTTGTATATCAAAGGCAACACAGTTTTTTATGCCTAGACGTTGTTGCAATAAGCAACCGGTACTAGGATAAACCCGTTCAGACGTGCCTGTTGCGACAATAATTAAATCTAATGCTTCGGGTTCACACGCAGCGGCCGCTAATGCCTGCCTAGCAGCAATTTCAGCCATACTCGATGCTGTTTCATGAGGCGCTGCGATTCTACGGCTTTTTATACCGGTACGCTCAACAATCCAACTGTCTGAGGTCTCAACCATCCGTGATATATCATCGTTGGTTCTAATTTCTTCCGGCAGATAACCGCCTGTACCGGCTATTCTTGCGTAGTACCGAGTCATGCACTCTCTCTTAAAGCGAGATGTTTTTCCACTTGTTCGCTAATTTTTTGAATTACATTGTGTTTTACTTCAACTTCAGCGAGTTGTATCGCGGTCTTAAACGCTAATACATCCGCGCCACCGTGACTTTTAATCACTAAGCCTCGCAATCCTAAAAAACTAGCGCCGTTATAACGCCTAGGGTCTATGCTGTATTTAAATGTTTTAAGTACAGGATAGGCGACTAAACCTGCTAATTTAGTCAGCCAATTTTGATTAAACGCCGTTTTTAAACCATGACTAATGAATTTTGCCGTACCTTCAATCGATTTCAAGGCCACATTACCGACAAAACCATCGGTGACAATTAAATCAACTTGCACATGACCGGCTGTTAATGAATCACCTTCGACATAACCAATATAATTCAACGAAGAACTTTCCAGTAATTTTGCAGCGGCTTTTACCTGCTCATTACCTTTAACATCTTCTTCGCCGATATTTAACAAACCCACTTTAGGCTGTGCAATATCAGTCACTGACCGCACTAATTCAACACCCATGACGGCAAATTGAAATAAATTCTCAGCGGTACAATCAACATTAGCACCTAAATCCAATACATAGGTTTGCCCATGCAATGAAGGTAGTGTGGAAATAATAGCCGGCCTATCGACACCGGGAATCATTTTTAACACGAAGCGAGCCGTTGCCATTAATGCACCCGTATTCCCGGCACTAACACAGGCATCTGCCTTACCTTGACGCACTAAATCAATCGCCACACGCATTGAAGAGTCTTTTTTATTTTTCAATGCCTTAGCCGGAGACTCATCCATAGCCACACATTGTGATGCGTGATAAATCTGCAATCTATCTTGATAACTTGCAAGTGCTGATTCGCCTACGCGCTGCTTAAGAACAGTCTCGTCACCAACGAGTATTAGTGTCAGTTCAGAATTTTGCTTTAGGCACTTTAACGCGGCAGGAATAGTGACATTAACACCATGATCCCCACCCATTGCATCAATTGAAATTATCAAGCTCACGTTGCTTGGCGACTCCGTTTTAAATTATAACTGGCCAGGCTTGATACCTAGCACACACTGTATTTTTGGCTATTCGTCATCAAGATTAACAGCGCCTACGATTTGACGACCTTTAAAATAGCCATCTGGTGTCATGTGGTGACGTAAATGTGTTTCACCGGTCATAGCATCTTGCGTTAATGCCCGTGCGGTTAACGCATCATGCGAACGGCGTTGACCACGTCGTGAACGCGTTACTTTGCTCTTTTGTACTGCCATTTAGGTGTCTCCAGTTTGTTTTAAATGTGCTAAAACGGAAAAAGGATTTTGGCGAGGTTGCTCGCTAGCTTCCGCTTCCGAAAAAATAGTTGCCGCACCGTTATTTGTTGCTTGTGAAACAAAAACAACGGTGTTCGTGTTTTGGAAAAATCGGCAAATAAAGCAATATTTCGTCTTCGATAATATCTTTTAGCAATAGATTTTCATTGCCATCAAACAACAAAGGCTCATAGGCTTCGGGTAAATTATTTGCTTGTTCGATAGACGCGACAATCGCCAACTTGATTGCACAATCGATAACAACCGACACGGCATCAAGACAGTTTTGGCATGTTAACGCCAATGTTACCTCGATACGCCCGGTGACGACTGCTAATCTGCCTTCGCGACTGAAAGCCAGCTCGACATTTGCAGAACCAGCATTGCTGTGCAAAATATCAGCTAATCTATCAAAGTCACTGATAGGTATTTGTCCTTTTAAAACTGCTCGTTTTTCAACAAGATGCAAAGGATCAATATATTGAGGTAAATGATCTAACATAACCGAGAAATAATATAGGAAAAAACACTATTCAGCAATAGCAAGCTAGCTGACTTGGTGATTTCATTATATTAAAACTATTTAAAATCAAGCTACTAAAAATCAAGAAAAACGAAAATTAGTTCCTCAACAACACTAAGCACAGATAAACGGCTACGAGCTTAGGTGGGACAGTAGCAAGTAGGAACAGGACATTCAGAGCGGATAACGTCAGGGATGGCGTGTAGTAGGCAGAATGCCCTGCCCCTATTTAAGTCAGTGGTCAGATAAAACAAAATGCTTTACTCTCGCCGTAACAGTCTTTTATTGAGCGCCTGGCGAGAAATCCCTAATAACCCAGCCGCGACACCTTGATTACCATCAGCTCTACGCAATGCTTCAGCGATTAACGCATCTTCGCTTTCTTTTAATGTAGGTAGACGCTCCGGAAAGTTCAACTGCGTATCGGTCAAATACTCTTCTTCTTGAGTTAACCCTGCATCAACACTGGCTTCTTTAAAACTTTGTAGCGGTAATACCGTGCCTTGGCAGCGTGTAACAGCGTCGAACACCATGCCTTCTAACTCACGAATATTACCAGGGAACGGATAATTTTTTAGCCATTGAAATAATGCTGGAGGGATAGTCGGTGTAGTTTTATGCAAAACATCGGCTGCTTTAGCAACAAAATATTGGACTAAGAAAGGCAAATCTTCGACACGCTCACGTAGCGCAGGTAATTGGATATGATGGGTACGCAAGCGAAAATACAAGTCTTTTCTAAATGTGCCGTTATCAGCGCTATGTTTCACATCACAATGGGTCGCGACAACAATACGCGCCCTATTTTGCCGAGGCCGATCTGAGCCCAAAGGATAATACGTGCCATCCTGTAATAAGCGCAATAATTTGACTTGCGACGCTAACGTTAAATCACCTATTTCATCGAGAAATAATGTACCTTCCCCTGCATTGCTGACCAAACCTTCGCGCACGCGATCCGCGCCAGTGAACGCGCCTTTAGCATGACCAAACAATGTGTCAGAAAACATCTGATCATCTAAGCCTGCAACATTAACAGCGACTAACTCGCCTGGACGCTTGGATTGTTGATGTATCGCATGAGCAATAAGTTCTTTGCCCGTCCCTGTTTCACCCGTGATTAGTACCGGCTGAGGCGAAGACGCCACCGCTTCGATATAACGGAAAATGGCATACATAGCAGGACTTTGCGTCACAATTTGATTAAACGCTTGCGGTTCATGCGGCTTATTGGTTAATAAGCGGTCTTTTAATGATAACAACTCAGCTTGTAGCACGCGGTTATCAAAAGCACGTCGCACCGCCGTTAATAAACCAGCCTTATCCACTGGCTTAAGCAAATAATCACAAGCCCCCGCTTGCATACACTGCACAGCGACTTGTAAATCATTCGTTGCCGTCATCATAATCACAGCAATTTCAGGATGCTCGGCAGCGATTTGATTTAACAACTCCTGACCGGTGATATACGGCATGGTTAAATCTAAAATCACAACACCAACGGCTTGTTGCGCCAGCAGCGGCAATACCGCGCGGCTATCGTCCAGCATAATAACATGAGTAATACCGGAAGCACGCAGTACTAAACTAGCACTGTGCAATAACTGTGGTTCGTCATCAACTAATAACACGGGTAATGAAGAGATAGATTGATAAGGCATAGTTAAGACGTTCAATTAAGAAGAAGACTCTGGAAATATCGCATTTACTGTCGTACCTTGGCCTAGTGTCGAGGCAAAATGCAAGCGTCCGCCGTGAGATTGCACTAAGGACGCAGTAATCGCTAAGCCTAAACCCGTGCCGCCCGATGTTTGCTTAGTGGTAAAAAACGGGTCGCATAATTGTGCTAAATGCTCCGGTGCAATGCCGACACCTTGATCACAAACCTCGACGTTTACCGTATGCGTTTCGACATCCGCATAAGTTTTAACAGAAACCGCATGGTTTGAATCCGGCAAGGCTTCTAACGCGTTAACAATTAAATTAACAATCACTTGTTCGATTTGCTGCGGTTCACCAGACATCAACGGCAACGCATTGGCTAGCTCAACATGAAATTGGCTGGTTTTGCGCGCGATTAAGTGACCTAGTAAACGCAACGAACGCTCGACGACATCGTTTAACGAAAATAATAAACGCGTATCTGCGCCTTTAGGGCGAGCAAAGTTTTTTAAATCGGCAACAATACGCTCAATTCGACTAGCGCCGTCTTTGATATCATGAATTAACACGGGTACGGTTTGTGCCATTTCCGAATACGGCAAACCACCTAAGAAAAACTCGCCGGAATCTTGGTAATGCGCATCCAAAACATCTTGCGCATCATGCCACGCTTCGGCTAATAAGCCTGCATTTAATGAAATCATCTGGTTAGGATTGTTAATTTCATGCGCAACCCCCGAAACCAGTGTCCCCAATGCGGTCATTTTATTCGCTTGTATCAATTTTAACTCTTGCTGGCGAGCTAACTCTTCTAAACGCTTACGCACACTAATGTCGCGAATAATTACCGTCATGAAAAAAGTCATTGCCACGCGACCAACTGGATAGCGACAACTCCAACGGAAACCCTTTACCGTCTTGCCGTTGGCCTTGTAATTGAACAGCACCCGCGTCGGTATTCGTGCTTTTGCGAGTTAATATAGAATCATGGATATACGCATCATGTTCAGGAATAAGCAACAACAATGGTTGACCTAACATAGTTGTTTCACTATAACCAAACATCGCTTCCGCCCCACGATTCCACGAAACCACCTTCGCCAAACTATCAACCGAGATAATCGCTTCGTGCGCCGAATCCGTCATTGAGCGTAAGCGTTCTTCGCTAGCGCGCAAAGCAATTTCAGCGTGTAACCGCTCGTTACTTTCTTGTTGCAACTGTTCGTGAGCACGGCGCAACGATTCATTACTCAGCCTCAAGCGAACAAATTGATACAGCAAATAAACCACTAAACAAAGCGCCACAACATATAACATCAGCCTATAGGTTTGCGCACGCTTCTCAATGCTCATACTGTATTGCAACAGCTCAGCTTGCAAAGCCGCTAATTTATCCGCTATCGGTATTTGGATAATTCCGCGCAAAGACACATCGAGCCTAGGCAATAAGTCAACAATCAATCGACCATGCGCTATCAAAGACGTGTATTCTGGCGGTAACGACTTATGTTGCTCTAATGACGCTAGCTCACGTTGTATCGCTTGCGCTAAATCCGCTTCCGGCGTTTCTAAAAAGCTAAACATCAGTTGCCATAAACGCTCGACTTTAGCTGGTAACTTGGCTTTTACATCTAAGTTTTGGCCAACTTTAGTAAAATACGTCATAGAATTGCGCAATAACGCATTATCTGATTTGAAATACTCAACTTCGGTGAGCTTAGCTTGCAGGGTTTGGCTGAGTTGTTGTGCCGATTGCGCCAACGGCGTATCGGCCATCTCCGCGCTAGACTGACTAGCACTGAGTAAGTCTTGACTTATCGTTTCTAACGCATGACCGGTTTTTGATAACGCATCATAATTTGGCAACAGTCCAGCCCGCGCCAGCAAAATATCACGCATTAACTCAGCATCATGTAACTCGATAATTCGTAAAATTTCTTGAAGATGATGGCGACGCTCTAAATCGGGACTGGTACTTTCATGCCATAAATAGGTCAACGCCGTTAACAAACCTGCGACGATAAACAAAGGCCGGTAAGCAGGTAATCTCATTGACTTGTTACTACCCCACCAACCACTGGTTTACCTTGATATTCTCCGGTTAACGTAGTTAAAAACTCCAGCAATAAATTGCGCTCTTGCTCCGATAATGTCCTGCCTAATTGATCATGCGCCATAGTGTCGACAGCTTCTGCTAAAGTAGCCGCGCTACCATCATGAAAATACGGCGCAGTCACGGCCACATTACGCAAACTAGGTACTCGGTACACACCTTTATCGCGTTCATTATTAGTCACAGAATAACGCCCCGGGTCTTTGGCTAGGCTTTTGGGCTGCGCAAAAACGCCAAATTTTTGAAATAAATTGCCACCAATATTAATACCTTGATGACAAGCCGCACAGCCTAATGACGTAAATAAACGATAACCTTGTTGTTCCGAATCGCTTAGAGCATGTTGATTACCACGTAAAAACTGATCAAAGCGTGAGTTTGGTGTAATTAAACTGCGCTCAAAATTAACCATTGCATCGACAATATTTTCTTTAATTAAACCAGTGGGATAAACTTGGGTAAAGGCTTTTTTATAGTCCGCATCGGCTTGAAGACTAGCCAATAACGCCGACCAACTGGTATTCATCACCTTAGGGTTTAGCATCACTTTTTCAGTATGCGCTTCTAAGGTCGAGACAACGCCATCCCAGTTATAGAAAAAATTAAACCCAACATTAAACAATGACGGCGTGTTTCTAAGTGAATGCGTGCCATCATTGGCTTCGGCACGCGGCAAGCCATCCATAGCAGCATGGTCTAACGGATGGCAACTGGCACATGAGCGGTTGTTTTGTGCCGACAATTTATTATCATGAAACAAACGTTCGCCTAATTGACGTTTCGCTTCATCAACGTTAGTCGATAACGGCAAAGGCGCTAAGGATTCTAAAGCAAACACAGGCCATGCCAGGCAAAGCCAGACCATAATGCAAGCAAGTCGATTTAAAAGGTTAGTTTGATGTTTCATATCTCATTTTAATGGCTAAACCGTGTAGAACGCTACCAACAAACCGATTAAAGGCTTGTTGCTAAGTAATATCCTAGAAACTGCGATAAGGTTCAAAAATCAAAATGGTGATACAAACAAATGACTCCGTTGAAAAATAAGGCTACCCACCCTCGTCCGTAATCTCATGAAAATTAATATTTATGCCTTAACTTAATGGCAGTGGCCAATTGGCTACTAATGAGTGATGCTCAGATAAGGCTGATTTCAGCACCTGTGCTTTGTTAAAGGCTTGGGTAGCTGCTTGGGTTTTGCCTAACGCTGTTAATACTAAACCTAAGTTGTGATACCAACTAGCATGACCGGGATGACGCTGGGTCGCGGTTTGCATATAACGAAGTGCGGGCCGCAATTTCTTCTGCTGATAGAGCGCGACGCCTAACATGTGTAATGCAGCGGCATGATGCGGGTGGACAGTTAATATTTCTTTGAAAACAGCTTCAGCGAGCGTGCTTTGCTGTTGGTGTAAATAACTCATACCTTGAAAGAATAAACCAGGCTTCGTAGCAGGATAATCGGCCACCGCCTCATTGGCGTCTACACCTTGCTCTAATACCGTTATTAAAGGCGTTAAATACGCTTGATAACGTTTCCATTTCTCCGTTGAGGTCGTGTATATCGGTTGCCGCACTTGCCAAATACTGGCGGTTTTAACCGCACGTTCTAAATTTTGATAGTTCAACACCGCGTCGGTCCAGGGTAAATCCAGATAGGCTAAAATCCGTTTAGCCTGTGCTTCCGTATCGTTAACGACGTCTTCGTAGCGCACGGTCAAAATGGGTTTATCGACGACTTGATGCCAATGCTGCATTAAACGTTCGCAGTCGATTAATTGCTCACCGATATCCGCCAAGTCATAGGCAAAGCCCATGCCGCCAAATTTGGCTTGGTAGTCCGTAAAATAATTGGATACGGCTACATCGCGCGGTTCGCGCAATACATGAATAATCGACGCTTCTGGAAACAACAAGCGGATTAAGCCAATATGCTCAAAGTTATGTGGCAATTTATCAACAATATAACGCGCATCGGGTGAGTATGTGCTTAGTTCGTCGAGCACAAGCTGGCTGAATTGCTGGGCTTGTTGCTGGCCTATTTCAAGTACGCAACGCGGATACGTTAAGTCAGAACCTAGATGTTTTTCCCAGGCATTTAAGCGCTGAATCACGCCCGCCATAATGCCAATCTCTCCTGCAACAAAAAATGTCGGGATGACCACCTAAGATTTGTTCCACCAGTGTTGTGCCTGAACGTGGCATACCTAGTACAAATACGGGTAATGCCGCAGGGTGACCATAATGACGACGCTGCTGAAAAAATGCGCGGGTAAAAACCTGTTGTAGGCTTAAGCAATACTGCCGGTGTTGTTTAGCATCGTAAGTAATAAATTTTCGACTGGCTTGATTGGCTTCTGCAGCGAATTGAAAGGCTTTATCATAGTCGCGTAGATGCTCCCACGCAGCTGCTAAATCAAACAACAGACTACTCGACACCGAACCTTGTAAGCTCGGAATACGCGCCATTTTTTCAATTCGCGCGAGTGTTTCAGGTTGGTCGGGAAAGCGCCTCGCATTGATTAACGCGCCGTAACCAGCAACCGGCGCTTTTTGTTTAACCATTTCAAATTGCTCAACGGCGTCATCTAGGCGTCCCCATTGCAAATATAAATGACCTAAGTTTAATCGTGTCGGCGTACAGTCAGGCGCAATAGCTAGCGCTTGCAGAAATAGCGCTTCCGCTTGCTGTTGTTCGGTATCGGTCAATAGATTGGCTTTTGCTGTTAATGCCTCAGCTCGACTTAAATCGGCTTTATCTTCGGTGAGTGCTAACGCTTTATCAGCGGCACTATTAGCAGCTTCTTCATCAAATTGACGTTTTGCTGTGTATGCGGCTTGCACCCATAACGCGGAATTGTCCGATGCAATGCCTAGCGCTGTGTTAATGCAATGCAAAGCTAAGCCAAAACACCCTCTGACGCTAGCCAATTGCGCGCGTTGCATCAATAGCTCAATATCTTCTGGATAGTTTTGCAAGGCTTGGCGCAAGCAATGTTCGGCCTCGTCATGCTTGTCTTGTGCGGCTAGTATCAGTGCTAATAGCTTAATGCCGACAATAGGGTTAACACCCGCCGCGATGGCGTCATTAATCACCGTCTCTGCCGCTTGCCAACGGTCGAAGGCAATATAGGTTTCAACTGCGATGATAAGCCAAGCGTCTTGCGTAGAACTGCCAAGGGCTTTAGCCGCTTCAACATGAAATAGTGCATTGTCGTTATCTAATAGCTGTAACGCACAACGCGCTAAATTGATATGCAGATAACCTGTGTGATAAGGCAAACAGTGTGTTAACGCCGATGCTAAATCAGCCCGTGCATTAGCGTATTGCCCGGTTTGCATAAAAGCAATACCGCGCCTAATCAACGCTAAATTCTCTTCGGGTGCTAGCGTTAAGGCTTTAGCTAAAACCGGTAATGCTAAGGCCGGTGCTTTTAGCAAAATATGTATTCCGGCAATGTCAGTTAACGTCGCTACGTCATCGATGAGCGAGTAAACTGGCAGCTGGGTTAAATAACTGCGCCCAAGCTCAAAGTGTTGATTTTGGCAACACAATACGCCTAACAACGCGAGCAGCTCTGTATCGGCGGATTGCTCGGCTAGTTTCTGGCATTGGGCTAGGGCTTCAGTGGTCTGACCTTGGTATTGTAACTGCCTTATTTGTGCTAAGCGGTGGATGCGGACTGACATAACTTATTGGTTATCTTGGAAGAGATTAAAGATTAGCTTATCATGCGTTCTATGGGTAATCGCTGTGTTTTTTTACCAGCTTTAGACATCGGATAAAACCTTATTTTTTATGTCATTGAATATGAAATAAAAATGTATTTTAATTGCAAACATCCATAGACAGTGAAAAAACGATGCTCAACGTTAACCCCCGTAACTTATTTGTTTTGCAAGCCGTGAGCGCCTGTGCATTAGGGGTGTTTGTTTGCGTTGCCTGGTTGCCACTGTCTTCGTTATCATCTTTTTTAAGTGGCATTGCATTAGTTGCGCTGCTAGTTAACTTGATTTGCTGTTTTCTTGTTTATAAAACTCATAAGCACGCGTCATCTAAGCATACTGACTATCGTTTTCAAAGTTTACTAGAACACGCGCCCGATGCGATTGTTATTATTAATAACTTAGGTGAAATCGTTATGGTTAACCAACAAACTGAACAATGGTTTGGTTATCAGCGTGCTGAGTTATTAGGCCAAGCGCTTGAAATATTGGTGCCAGAGCGTTTTCGCGCTAAACATCGCACCTATAGGAATCATTACATAGAGCAGCCAACGCTTAGACCTATGGGGGTGGGAATTGAGTTATTTGGCTTACGAAAAAATAACTCTGAGTTTCCTGTGGAAATTAGTTTAAGTCCATTATCAGGCGAGAATGAGACATTAGTGAGTTGCTTTATTCGTGACATTACCTGGCGTAAGCAAATCGAACAAGCGCGCTTTGATGCTCAAAAGCAATACCAAGATTTAGTCGATAACGTGCCGGTAGGCGTGTTTCTAAGAACCCAAGCAGCTCAGCACGCTTATTAGAAGTTAATCCGGCCATGGTTACGATGTTTGAAGCGAGTCAGGCTGATGAGTTATATGCGGTTAACTTTTTTTTAGTTTATACAGCCAAGATGCTGACGTTGAAAAACATGATTCTATGTTACTTGACAAAAGTGTTAATCATGATGAAGTGCTGTTAAGAACCTTGGCAGGGCGTAATTTTTATGCGTCAATTCAAACCGTTGTTAAACAAAAATCCGATGGTCAATTATTGCTGTACGGGATTATCGAAGACATTAGTGAGCGCAAGCACGCAGAGCAAGTCATTAATGAGTTGAATGAAACACTCATGAAACGCGCGCAGGAATTAGAATCAGTCAATAAAGAGCTTGAAGCGTTTAGTTATTCTGTTTCGCATGATTTACGCGCGCCGCTTAGAGCGTTAGATGGGTTTAGCCGGATTTTACTCGATGAATATCAAGACCGTTTAGATGATAAGGCGAAAGATAGGTTAAGCCGTATTCGCAAAGCCGCGCAAACCATGTCAGGCCTCATCGATGACTTACTGCAGCTATCCAGAATTACTCGCGTAGAACTCACGGTTAAACCGGTCAACTTAAGTCAGTTGGCGACAGACATTATCGTCGAGTTGCAAAAAGAGGCGTCGGAGCATCAGGTTAGCTGCATCATTCAAGACAATGTAACGGCATTAGGCGATGCAAAATTATTGCGTATCGTTTTAGTGAATTTGTTAGGTAATGCCTGGAAATTTACCCGTAACACCGACCAAGCGGTTATAGAATTCGGTGTAAGGTCTAGCGAAACAGAGTCCACAACGATTTATTATGTTCGCGATAATGGTGCCGGTTTTGATATGGCTTACGCCGACAAATTATTTAAAGCATTTCAACGCTTGCACAGTGCCAATGAATTTCCGGGGACTGGCATAGGCTTAGCAACGGTTTACCGAATTATATTAAAGCATTCAGGTCGTATTTGGGCGCAGAGTGAAATCGGGCAAGGTGCTTGTTTTTATTTTACTTTAGGTAAGTAAGGAGGGGTTGTGGAAAAAACTATTTTATTAGTTGAAGATAATCCAGATGACGAGGAGCTAACCTTACATGCAATGGCCATGCATAATTTAGCGAATCAAATTGTGGTCGCGCGTGACGGTGTAGAGGCACTGGATTATTTATTTGGTACAGGTCGTTTTACTGGGCGTAATCCTAATGATTTGCCCACGGTTGTGCTACTCGATATTAATTTACCTAAGTTAAACGGTATTGAAGTCTTAAAACGGATACGCTCAGAACAGTTAACACAACTATTACCCGTGGTTTTGTTGACGTCTTCAAATGAAGAAGAGGATAGATTAAAAAGCTATAGCTTAGGTGCTAATAGTTATGTACGAAAGCCAGTTGATTTTGAAGAGTTTATCAAAGTCGCAGGACAACTGGGTTTATATTGGATATTAATTAACCAGCCTGCTGTGTAAGTTGTGTTATGAAGAATCGAACCATGCCATTAAAAGCGCTTATCATTGAAGATAGTGACGATGATGTCTGGTTATTGGTTGACCATTTAGCGCAACATGGCTTTGAGGTGAGTTGGCGTAAAGTGGACACAGCGGAACAGTTGCGCCTAGCCCTCACAGAACCTTGGGACATTATTTACTCGGACTATTCTTTGCCTAGCTTATTAGGTGATGAAGCGTTAACCATTATCCGTGAGTGTGATATGGATATTCCGGTAATCTTTGTCTCTGGTACGATTGGTGAAGAAACCGCTGTCGGTTTAATGAAAGCTGGTGCGCAAGATTATGTGATGAAAAATAATATAATACGCTTAGCAGTAGCGACTGAGCGTGAAATCATGGAAGCCCATCAGCGGCAACAGCGCAAACAAGCTGAGCAGAACTTAAAGAAATTGTCGCTAGTGGTAGAACAAGCCGCTGACAGCGTCTATATCACTGATACCAACGGTAAAATTGAATATGTCAATCCTGCGTTTGAGCGCTTAACCGGCTATAAGCGCGACGAAGCAGTAGGCCAAAACGCCCGCTTTAACACGTTCAGGTCAAGAAAATAGTATTCGGTATCGTTATCTTTGGAAAATATTACGTTCTGGCGGTGTGTTTCGCGGCGTATTGCTGAATCGCAATAAATACGGCGAGACCTATCACGAAGAAAAAACGATTACCCCCCTCAAAGATACTCAAGGCAATATCACGCATTATGTCTCAACAGGGCGTGATATAAGCGAAAAAGTCATTGCCGAACAAGCACAAGCACGCCTAGTTGCAATACTAGAAGCAACGCCTGATTTAGTGGTGATGTTTGCTTCTGAAGGTCAGATTAATTACTTAAATAAATCGGGTGTAACATTATTAAAGCTGAAAAATGCTGACCAGTTGGCTGGGCTTAAATTTTTTGATTTGTTCCCAAGTAATATTGTCGAACAAGCTTTAAGAACGGGTTTAGGCATCGCGATGGAGGTCGGTACTTGGTCTAGCGAAGTTGTGATGCAAGCAGCAGATGGTTCAGAAGCCCCCGTATCACTCGTTATTTTGGCGCACTATGATTCGATTAACCGCCTTAGCTATTTTTCTGCAATAGCTCGCGATATTAGCGAACGTATGCATTTTGAAGCCGAGTTAAAGCATCAATCGACCCATGATCCACTGACGCAATTACCGAACCGCTTAGTGCTAGAAGATAGACTTGCTACGGAAATCGAACGAGCTAGACGTTTAAATTGCCTGGCTGCGGTGTTGTTTTTGGATGTTAATAATTTTAAACGCATTAATGACAGCTTAGGCCATACCATAGGCGACAGCTTAATGCAGCAAATTGCTATTCGCTTAGTTTTGTCATTAGATTCAGACGATACCGTGGCGCGTTATGGCGGTGATGAATTTGCCATTGTTGTCGGTGATTTGCCTAATATCGACCACTTGCAAGGCTTATTAACGCGTATTCGTGTTGAATTTGAGCGGCCTTTCACGTTTAGTGAGCAAGTGACCTATGTCACGTTAAGTATTGGTATTGCGGTATATCCTTACGATGGCTTAGAAGTCGATGATTTATTGCGCAATGCGGGTACGGCTATGTATTGGTCTAAAGCCAGCGGCTCTAATCATTACCGTTTTTACGCGCCTAAAATGAATGCGCGTAGCCACGAGCGTTTTAATGTTAGAGACCGAACTAAGAGACGCGATAAAAAACAACGAATTTTGTTTTGTACTACCAACCGCAACTAGCGATTGCGCAAAACAAAAATTATCGGGGCAGAAGGTTTATTAAGATGGAGGCATCCACAACGCGGTTTAATTCCTCCGGCTGATTTTATTCCATTGCTAGAAGAAACTGGGCTTATTGTCAACGTAGGCGAATGGGTTATTAGACAAGCCTGTAAAGATTTTTTAGCCGCTGAGCTTTTGGGGCTGCGAGTGTCGGTGAATGTTTCAGGGGTGCAATTTAATGACGCCGACTTTTTAGCCCAAGTCACTGAACTTATTATAGAAGAAAGTCTGCCTGCAAAAGCATTAGAACTAGAGCTAACTGAAAATATTGTGATTAACGATCCATTAGCGACAGCCGAAATTCTTAACACGCTGCATGGCTTAGGTATGCGTATCGCTATTGACGATTTCGGTACAGGCTACTCGTCATTAGCTTACCTCAAGAGTTTACCTCTCGATGTCTTAAAAATTGACCAAAGCTTTATCCGCGATTTAACTGACGGCCATGGCA
Organism: Methylocucumis oryzae; assembly: GCF_000963695.1. Classification (GTDB taxonomy): domain Bacteria; phylum Pseudomonadota; class Gammaproteobacteria; order Methylococcales; family Methylomonadaceae; genus Methylovulum; species Methylovulum oryzae. The sequence goes on along the minus strand of NZ_LAJX01000111.1, from coordinate 1,783 downwards.
ATAGGGCAATTGTCGAGGCCAGTATTAGCTTAGGCAAAAAACTGGGATTGGAGATTGTTGCCGAAGGTGTTGAAACACTGGCCCAACTTGAAATCTTACGTCAATTAGACTGCGAATACGCTCAAGGTTACTACATCAGCAAACCTGTACCGAAAGCAGAGTTTATTGATTTAGTCATAGCCATGAATGGACTATCAGAAACTTCAACGTAACACACCAGCAGGGCAAGAATAACTATCCAGTGTTTGCACATAATTTGTACGCTCATAAGCCGCTGGATTAATCGCATGTTGCTGGCTAACGCTGCCTTTTAACTGGGTTATTGAGGCATATTCATGTGCAGCTAGCCAATGCTCTAAGTCTGTTAGTAATGTTTGAAGATGATGAGCGCCATGTATTAATAGCGCACTGCACACATGCACAACATCCGCCCCTGCCAATAATGCTTTAATACATTCATCTACTTGATGAAACCCTCCCGTAACGCCAAGTGATAAAGCTATCCTGCCATAGATTAACGCTGTCCAACGAATGCGTAGCAACGCCTCGCTGGTGGTCGATAATTCTAATTTGGGTAAAATTTCTAAGCTGTCTAAGTCAATATCTGGCTGATAAAACCGGTTAAACAACACCAAACCATCGGCACCGGCCTCTTGTAAGCGTTTAGCAAAATGCAGTGGCGAGCTGAATTGTGGCGATAATTTTACGGTGAGCGGAATGTCTAAATGTTGTTTCAATGTCTCAATAATTGAAATATAGCGTTGTTCGACCGTAGCGCTATCTTCATCAATATTCGCGGCAATGTAATAAGCATTGACCTCTAAGGCGTCAGCGCCTGCTTGTTGTAATGCTAAGCCATAATCTAACCAACCACTTAACGAAATACCATTTAAGCTGGCAATCACTGGAATACTTAACCTAGATTTTATGGCCGTCAATAATGCTAAATGTTGCTCTTGATAAGACAATATGTTGGCCGGGATAGGATGAAAACTGTCTGCTTCGCCATGACCTAAGGCTTGTTGATGCCAGAAGCGCTCGTTATGCAGGAATTCAGCTTCGATTTTTTCTTCAAATAATGAATGCATAACAATCGCGCTGGCGCCAGCATCTTCTAAACGCAAGGCATGTTCCGCATCTTTAGTAAACGGTGAAGCCGATGGTACGAAAGGGTTTTTTAACAATAATCCTAGATAGCGTGTTGTTAAATCAATCATCACAATCTCCTTGCTTGGGCGAATGGTGCTTATAATGTTTTAATTTCTTGCTCAGTTAATCCCGTTGTCGCTTCGATAATGTCGATGGGGACTTGTTGGTCTTTCAAAGCCTTAGCAATGGCTAGCTTAGTGTTTTGCGCGCCTTTCTCAAGACCAATTTTCTCACCTTTTTCGATACCGATTTTCTCGCCTTTTTCAATGCCAATTTTCTCGCCTTTTTCGATGCCGATTTGTTCTCCTTTGACTAAGCCTTCTTCAAAGGATGTATCGCTAACATTCCTCACCTCGGCATACTCGATTAAGCTGCGTTGATAACTATCTAACTGGTGCGGGGTTAAGTGCGAAAGTTCAGCAATTTCAAAACCTTTTTGAAAAATGGGTTCGTTTAATATTGCCGGTATATGGTCAAAGTGCTCTAAGTTTTTTAAAAAATAAACCCATTTATCAAAGTGTGTGCTTAACTCATGCTCTTGCAGGGTAAAGAGCGGCATTTGCAAAAACTTTAAAATGCAATTTATCAAAAAAGACATCGCCGTCTTGGTCTCTTAAACAAACATCGCGTAAAA
>NZ_LAJX01000110.1 GCF_000963695.1 Methylocucumis oryzae | reverse complement strand
TCGGCACTGCAAGCGCTCGCTGAACATATTCAAAGTGCTGCTGAAAGCTATCAGTGGCAACCGCCTGCTGGACAATTAGAACAGTTGCTCAGCGCGATTGATGATTGGGAGCAACAAACCCATAGCATACAATCTAAAGTGAGTGAGCAAAAACACTCTTGGCGAGTTTGGTTGCGTAAGTTAAAGCCAACCCCTGGTTTATTAATGGTGTTATTAGGTGTAGAGTCGCTAGCGTTAGTTACCGCCGTAATGCTGTTAATTGGGCCAACGCAACCTTTATCAACGCAGGTAACAACCCCGTTTGTGACCTTATCAACGCCTAAGTCAGAACAGACGCTACCTAGCGCGCATATTGTTTTTGCCGATACGATAACAGAGGCAGAACTTAACCAGTTATTAAATTCCGTGCATGCACAAATTGTCAGCGGGCCTTCGCAATTAAGGGTTTATCGTCTGGCTTTTCAGCTAACTTCAGGTATGACCTTGGGTTCGGTCGTTGAGTTATTGCGCAAGCACCCGAAAGTAACGTTTGTACAACCTATTTCTTAGTCGTTATGTTTAAGCGCTTAATTGATATAACGTGTTTGATGCTTACGATAGTGTTAAATGGTTGCGCGATTTGGCAAGCGACTACAATGCCTAAGCAATTACAAGATAGGCAGATAATTGTGACCTTATCTGAAGATAAACGCAGTTCTTGGTTAGCGATTGATTCCGAACTTAAGCAGCGTTACGCCTTGCAAGTAGTCGGTGAATTTCCATTGACTTCGATTCAAGTAAACTGTTTAGTCTATAGAGTTCCTGATAATCAATCAGTTAGCGACGTGATTGCACACTTAAAAACTGATCAGCGCATTCAGCTAGTTCAGCAAAATCAAGTATTTGCAGGACTGAGAAGCCAAGCCGGTGATGCTTATGCCGCGTTATCGTATGCCCCTAAAATGTTAGGTGTGGATGACGCGCACCAAGTGAGTACGGGTAAAGGTGTGTCGATTACGGTTATTGATACGGGAGCCGATAAAAATCATCCCGATTTAAAAGGCCAAGTCGAGGTAACGCGCAATTTTGTTGAAGGTGGCGAAGCGAGTTTTAGCCAAGATAAACATGGTACAGCAGTGCTAGGTGTGATTAGCGCAAGAGCTGATGATGGGGTTGGTATTTATGGCGTAGCACCCGATGCGAGCATTGCTATTTATAAAGCGTGTTGGTACGAAGATGCGAATAGTCGTGCCTTGTGCAGTAGCTGGACCTTAGCAAAAGCGCTGGATGCTGCTATTAATGCTAGCAGTCGAGTGATTAATTTAAGCCTGAACGGGCCTGCCGATGAATTATTAAAACAGTTAATCACTACGGCTTATCAACGCAATAGTGTTATTGTGGCCGCTGCTAACGAGCATAGCGATCAGCCTGGTTTTCCGGCTTCTATGGACAAGGTTATTCCAGTATTGGCGGCAGGACCTGATGGACATGTGGCTAAGCCCGTTTGGCCTAGTACGTTGAAATTGTTTGCCGCACCTGGTATAGAGATTTTAACTACGGCACCTAGGGACGGTTATGACTTTGTTTCGGGAAGCTCATTAGCCACTGCACATGTGAGTGGGGTGGCGGCCTTAATGCTGCAGTTTAAACCCGAGTTAACGCCAGAGCAGCTTCGTTCAGCACTAGTGTCTAGGAAGATGGTTGAAAAGTCCGAGCTAGCGTCGGTCAATGCTTGTGCTGCGTTAAAAAGGTTTGGGTGCAGCAGTCGATTGTCATTAAACTCCACTACCGTCGTACACTTTTTCATCTAAATAATAGTATTTAAATTTTCATGATTGAAAATAGGCATAAACAAGGAAGACGCTTGCCCAACTCAAAAAAACCGAGGTCGCAACGGTCTGTGCGGTGGATAGTAGAGTTCCATTTGATTTTCATGGCATAAACGCCTAAATAAACGAGCCACACATAAGCTAAAGAAACAGCAATAAGCAGGCGTGAGATCCGCTCAGGATCACTAAACCCAGTCTTTTGTAATTAAAAACCCCGGCTTTTAAAATCCGAAAACAGGGTTTAGATGCGGAAGCGATTTTATAGATTTTTATACCAGCGACAAGCGTCTTCTGGCAACTCCAAGTTGCTGACCAAATAAATCAGTTCATTGTAGTGCTTGCCCCAGTAAGCCACCGCCATGACCGGTCCATAACAGCAATGGGTGAAACGGACATCAACGATACCCGTGCATCCGACCTGTTCTGGACAGACATCGCTGGTACAGCATGGCTCACAGTTTCCAACTGTTCGGTCTTCTTGGCACACCGACATCTATCCTGACACAGAGGGCTAAAATAGCTAGACGTAATGTGCAAGATGAACAACGTTACAGTTGTCAAAATTCGGATGCAGCCCCCTGTCGTTCATGCTGACTTACCGCTATCAGGTGTTACTGGCAGTACTCTTAATTAAGGGTGTCCACATCGTATGTGGATAGTCAGTAATATTAATAAAAAAAATTTTAACGCTCGGAACTTTTTTTGAATAGAACGGTTTAAGTGACATGCTTGGTGGGTTTTTACCGTAGTACTTCTAGGCATGATTGTTTTTTTTCATCGATCCCCCTTTATACCTTCAGCTAAGCCGGTTTTCACTTGCTTAGTCTGAAGGTTTTTTTATGCCTATCACTCAGGTCGTCTCTACTGAGTCGGTGGTAGCACCACTTGCTTAGATTGTGGTAGCGACCACATCGCACCCGTTAAAGGGTCTACGACAAACATCCCTAAGAAACCGCCCGAAACTAGATTGCCCCAGTACCAGCCATTCAGTTCTGCATTAAGCGGCGCAGTTTGCGTGCTGTAATTGTCTTTCATAAACTTAATCGAGTATTTTTCGCCTTTAAAATAACCGGCATCGGTTTTTAATGTGACGGTAGCAGGCGTTGTACCATTATGAATAGGGGTACCTGCACGATTAACAATCACGAAGTCGCTACGATCGGGAATGCTGGAAATGGAAACAGGTTGCCTAGATTCGCTAACAATGCTGGCACAGCCAGATAAGACAACAATCAGAGAGGGGATAAGTAGTTTAATCGGAGGCAGCATAATTTAATCCTTGTGATTTTTATTGATAGCAATGGGTTAAAACTATTTCATCATTTTTTCTTTAAACATCGTGTCTAGCTTAGGATTAACTTCGTTATTATCATAAACGGGATAAGACGGGACGGGTCTAGGCGGTACGGCAACGGTTGGCTTGGGTTTTACCGCTGCTAAATCCGGTTTTGCAATAACGGCGTCATCAGGTGGGCACTCGTCAAATTTATAATCGTTATAACTGGTGTCTTGTTGTGGGTTTTCCCACGCATACGTTGGCGTTGTTAATGGTTCGGTAGGAATTAATAAGGTTGCGAAATCGACAAGACTAGTGCTTATGCGTCCGACGGTATGTAACACACCTTTGAAGACGCCGCCGGTTAAGGCATAGATGATATTACCCTCGTCATCGTTATAAAACGTTGACCACATTTTTAGGAATTTCTAGCAAGCTAGCATCGTAATTAGCGACTGCACGCAAGGCTTTATTATTGATTTGTTGGCGATAACTGCAAGGCTCTCGGCTTTGCAAATCGGTTATAGCACGGGTAGCATCGCTATTGTTTAGGGTAGGGTCAGCTTGGCTAACCGGTGTAAATGCAGGCAGTAAGCCACCGCACAAAAGATAAATTAACAGTAATCTGGGTTTCATCATGGCAAGCCCCGTCAGTCGATAGAAAAGGTTAGGAAAGTATAGCAGAACTTAAACTTTTGTTTGGTGGATACGCTGATATTGCTTAATCGTGTTGTGAGTGCAGGACGGGTTTATGGCCTATGCCTATGGATTCCGCTAGCATTAAAATCACGCCTAAGGTGATAGCCGAGTCGGCAATATTAAATACTGGAAAATGCCAACTTTGATAGTATACTTCTATAAAATCAATAACATATCCATACGCCAGTCGGTCGATTAGATTGCCTACCGCACCACCTAACACTAACGAAAGTGCGGCTGCTAGTAAATTTTCATGAGCTTGTAACCGTTTTAGCCAGACGCTAATCACAATACTCATAACAAAAGCAATGCCAGCGAAAAACCAGCGTTGCCAACCGCCGGCTTCGCTTAAAAAGCTAAAGGCCGCACCTATGTTATGGACATAGGTAATATTTAGCGACGGCATGACGGGTATTGACTCATAAAGCTGTAAGCTATGATCGATAAAAAGCTTGCTCGCTTGATCTAGCACTAAGGCTAATAGCGATAACCATAACCATTTAAGCATAATGTCTTATTTCTCCTGTACCGACGACGTTTTCAATACAACGCCCGCATAATTCGGGATGCTCGGCGTGCGAGCCTACATCGTCCCGTTGATGCCAGCATCGCACGCATTTTGTATGTTGAGAGGCATTGACTTTTATTCGTAACCCGTCAAGTTCGGTAGCGACTGCATCTTCAGGACATGAGCTTAATGGCTGCAAGTTGGCATTCGACGTTATTAAAATAAAACGGAATTCTTCGGCAATAGGCGTGAAAGCATCGTAGTACTCTGGGCTTAAATAGAGTTGAACTTCGGCAGCTAGTGACGCGCCAATTTCGCCTTTAGTACGACATTTTTCCAATTCTTTACTCACTTCAGCGCGCACGGTAATAACTTTTTTGCCAAAATTCTCGCGTGAATGGCGTGTTATCTGGTAAAGGTTTTAAGTCTGGATACCAGGTTTCTAATAACACCGATTCGCTACGCATACCTGGAATAAACTGCCAAATTTCATCAGCGGTAAATGTCAAAATCGGCGCTAGCCAGCGTGTTAACGCTTCTAACACATGATACATTGCGGTTTGCGCGGAACGCCTGGCTACACAATCGGTTTTCGCAGTGTATTGGCGATCTTTGATGATATCTAAATAAAAGCCACCTAAATCAATGACGCAAAAATGATGGACTTTTTTGAAATACCGTTTGGAATTGATAAGCTTCGTAAGCGGCAATCACGTCTTGTTGTAATTGATACGCTTTATCTAGGATGAAGCGATCTAGCGCAACCAGTTCGTCATTACTGACTAAGTGTTGGCTTGGCTCGAAATCAGCAAGATTAGATAATAAAAACCGCGCGGTATTGCGTAAACGTCGGTAGCCATCTGAAGTACGCTCCAAAATTTCTTCTGATACGCGCATTTCACCGCGATAATCCGTAGAGGCCACCCATAAGCGCAAGACATCAGCGCCTAATTTAGCCATAACAGATTGCGGCGGAATCACGTTGCCTTTGGATTTAGACATTTTTTCGCCTTTCGCATCGACCGTAAACCCGTGGGTTAGTACGGCTTGATAAGGCGCGACGTTATGCATAGCAACTGACGCTAATAACGACGATTGAAACCAACCCCGGTGTTGGTCAGAGCCTTCTAAATATAAATCGGCAGGGAACCTTAAGCCTGTTCTTCTGGCTAATACGGCAGCATGAGTGACGCCTGAATCAAACCACACATCTAAAGTATCGCTGATTTTGTCATAATTTTCAGCGTCATGGCCTAATAGCTCGTCAGCACTTAATTCAAACCACGCATCAATACCGTGTTGCTCTATACGCAACGCCACTTGCTCTATCAGTTGTTCCGTTTCAGGGTGTAACTCGCCGGTTTGTTTATGCACGAATAACGTGATGGGCACTCCCCAAGTACGTTGCCGTGAAATACACCAATCCGGTCGGCCAACAATCATGCTTTCAATACGCGCTTGTCCCCAATCGGGTATCCATTGCACGCGTTTAATCTCGGTTAAGGCTTGTGCACGCAAGTTATTTTTATCCATTGCAATAAACCATTGCGGAGTAGCGCGGAAAATAATCGGTGTATGATGCCGCCAGCAATGTGGATAACTGTGTAATAACGCGTGATGATGCAATAACTTACCGCGTTCTTTTAAGGTTTCTATGACTTTGTCATTGGCGCTAAACACGTGCATACCTTCAAATAACGCTGTTCCAGGTACAAAAACGCCATTGGCACCGACAGGATTATCAACCGGAAGCCCATAACGTTGACCCACAACATAGTCGTCTTGGCCATGTCCAGGTGCGGTATGTACCGCGCCGGTACCGGCTTCAATCGTGACATGTTCGCCTAAGATAATAGGTACTTGTCTATCATAAAACGGATGTTGTAATAGTAAATGCTCTAGTTCAGCACCTTGACAATTAGCGAGGACATGATACTCATCGATGTTAAAGCGTAGCATCGCTGATTTCATTAAATCATGTGCGAGTAGCAAGCGTTCTGGTTGGCCTTCGTGCTGACATTGCACCAATACATAATCCATATCAGCGTTCAGCGCGACGCCTTGGTTAGCAGGTAGGGTCCACGGGGTCGTTGTCCAAATCACGACCGAAATAGGGCCTTGACCTTGGTGACCCGGTTGTAACTGGCATGCGGCGAGAAATTTATCGCTATCTACGACGCTGAAACGAACATCGATGGCCGGTGAATGCTTATCTTCGTATTCGACTTCCGCTTCAGCCAATGCCGAGCCGCAATCGGTACACCAATGCACGGGTTTTGCGCCTTTGCTAATATGTTCGTTGCGGCAAATCTGAGCCAGTGAGCGCACAATATCCGCTTCAAACAGATAATCCATCGTCAAATACGGCTTATCCCAATCGCCTAATACCCCTAAGCGAATAAACGCGGCTTTTTGTAACTCAACTTGTTTAGCTGCGTAATCACGGCAAGCTTTACGAAATTCTTTGTGGGAGACTTTAACGCCAGCTTTACCGACTTTTTTCTCGACCATCAGTTCTATTGGCAAACCATGACAATCCCAGCCTGGCACATAAGGCGCATCGTAACCGCTTAACGTTTTAGCTTTAATAATAGTGTCTTTTAACACTTTATTAACCGCATGACCGATGTGAATTTCGCCGTTCGCATACGGTGGGCCATCATGCAAGACAAATAAAGGCCGACCTTGATTTTGCGCGCGAATTTTTTGATACAGCTCCAATTGTTGCCAGCGTTTTAAGCGTTCTGGTTCGCGCTGCGCCAGATTGGCTTTCATCGCAAAGCCAGTAGTGGGTAAATTTAAAGTGCTTTTATAATCCATTGTGGTCATGCCTTACGGTTTAATGGGCGGAGAGCTTGGCGCGGTTAAGCGCTAGTGGCGTATTCGCCGCTAAAAAATAATTTTGCAATATGAATATCGTTGTGTATTTGCGCGCTTAACGCATCAATTGAAGAAAAACGCATTTCATCCCTGATTTTGTGTTGAAAATGGACTTCGACATAGCGTCCATAGATTTCTTGATTAAAATCGAATAAATGGGTTTCCAATAATACTGTATTTGACCCGTCAAACGTAGGTCGAACACCGACATTAGCGATACCGTTTAAGACTAAGTCATTTAAGCCAGTCATCGTAACGGCAAATACTCCACTGACAGGAGTATTTCTACGCAACATCTTAATGTTAGCGGTTGGAAAACCTATTTGCCGACCGCGTTTACTGCCATGAGCGACGCGGCCACAGACCGAATAACTTCTACCCAGTAAGCGTTTCGCCTGGGTTAAGTCACCTAACGCTAAAGCATCGCGGATTAACGTACTACTCACGCGTAAACTATCCGTTAAAAAGGAGCCGGTATCTTCGACAGTAAACCCGTATTGCAACCCTTTAGCTTGCAATAACGTGAAATTGCCGCGTCGGGCTTTGCCAAAATGAAAATCGTCACCTATCACTAAATGTTTAATATTAAGTTTATTAAGCAAAATATCTGCAATAAACTGTTCGGCGTCGACGTTAGCAAATTGCCGGTTAAACCTTACGATTAATAGATTATCAATAGGTAATTTTTGCAAATTCAATGACTTTTTTTTCGCGTAAGCGCATAAGCCTAGGCGGCTCATTATCTTTGAGAAAATATTCAAGCGGTTGGGGTTCAAAAATCATGATAACAACCGGTAAATTCAACGCGTTACCACGAGCGACTAGCTTTTTTATCACTTCTCTATGGCCTAAATGCACGCCATCAAAATTACCTATGGTGAGTACGCAACCTTTACTAAAGGTTTGTAACTGAGATAAGCCTCGAATAATCTGCATGAAACTGACAAGAGCAAAATTTTTATTCTATCATGCGTAACAGTTTTAATCGCTGGTTTCGTGGCGAATTCGCCCGCGAGCGTGAAGAGTGCTGTAGAAAACGTGCCTGCTTGCTAAGACATGGCTATGAGTTGTTGTTAATTTCTTACACGACAGCGCCTACTTCAAGTCAGTCACCCAGCAAAGCTATTTTATTTCTTTTCAATAACTAACTTTTTTGAATTTATTGGTTAAATTTTTAATCGAGTTTGGTTAAACGCATGACTGTCATTGCTATGACCGGGTGGGTTGTGTATGATTTTAACGTTAAACCGATGCAAAAATGTTAAGTCATTGTTTTATAGTTTGATTTTATCTTTTTTGAATAATGCTGTTTACGTTAATGTGTCTAATCGTTAGGTTTCGTTACGGCATTATGATAGATACACCGGTAGACCGACCCTTTAATAAAAGTCCAGCCAATCGTTCTGATACGATGTTAGGATTTACCGATTTTGTGCACTGCCTATGAAATCACATACCCCTGAGCCAACAACTGATTTACGCCATTTTCATCGTATTGTGTTTAAAACCGATGCGATTTTAACGGGAAATGGTAAAACATGGCCATGTGCCATCTTAGATTTATCGTTAAAAGGTTGTTTATTGCGTTTTAATGATGTCTGGTTAGAAGACGAAGCCCAGACATTTTTGTTAACAATTACCTTATCCGAAGACGTAGCTATTCAAATGGAATTGCAGATGTCTCATATGATAGGCAATACAGTCGGCTTTAAATGCATACATATTGATCTTGAAAGCATTTCCAATTTACGTCGCTTAGTCGAGTTAAACTTAGGCGACAATCAGATTTTAGAGCGGGACTTGTTGGCCTTAAGCGGTGTAGGCCACGAGTAACGCATTGAATATTTTAATTATTTACCAAAGTTATCATGTCAGACCATTTAGTTGAAGAGCAAGAACAAATCAAGCAACGTCGTAGTAAATTAAGCGAGTTACGCAGAGGAGTTGCCTTTCCTACCGATTATCGCCGCGATGCGTTGGCGATAGAGTTAGTCCAGCAACACAGCGATAAAAGCAAAGAAACGTTAGACGCTGAGGCGATAAGAGTGAAGTTAGCTGGCCGCATCATGACGCGTCGCGTGATGGGTAAAGCGAGTTTTTGCCATATTCAAGATATGTCGGGCAAAATTCAGCTCTATGTTACGCGTGATATGTTGCCAGAAGGTGTTTATAACGAGCATTTCAAGAAATGGGATATAGGCGATATTATCGCTGCCGAAGGCGTGTTGTTTAAAACCCAAACTGATGAGTTAAGTGTCAAAGTTGATACGATTCGTTTACTGACTAAGGCGTTAAGACCGTTACCGGAAAAGTTTCATGGTTTAGCCGATCAAGAAATTAAATATCGGCAGCGCTATTTAGATTTAATCATGAGTCAGGAAACGCGCGATACGTTTTTAATTCGCTCAAAAATTATCGCGTTATATTCGACAGTTTTTACTAGATAGGCAATTTTTAGAAGTCGAAACGCCGATGATGCAAGTGATACCCGGTGGTGCAACGGCCAGACCGTTTGTCACGCATCACAATGCTCTGGATATGCAGTTATATTTGCGCATTGCCCCCGAGTTGTACTTAAAACGCTTAGTCGTTGGTGGTTTTGAGCGCGTATTTGAGATTAATCGTAATTTTCGGAATGAAGGCTTGTCTACACGTCATAATCCTGAATTTACGATGCTAGAGTTTTATCAAGCCTATGCCGAATACCATGATTTAATGGATTTGACCGAAGCGATGTTAAAAGGGATAGCAGAGCAGGTGATGGGTAAATCGGTGATTGATTATCAAGGTGATGAATACGATTTTGCGCAGCCGTTTCAACGTATGACCGTAGTCGAATCTATTTTTGCATTTTAATCCTGACTTAAGCTTAGCGGATATTAATACCAGAGAATCGGCTGCAAACACGGCAAGGCATCTGAAAATTCCGTTAAAAGACAGTTATGGCTTGGGTAAAATTCAAATTGAGATTTTTGAAAAAACGGTAGAAGGCAAATTAATGCAGCCGACGTTTATTACCCAATATCCGGTAGAGGTGTCGCCATTAGCTAGACGTAATGATCAAAATCTGGAAGTTGCTGATAGATTTGAGTTTTTTGTCGGTGGTCGTGAGATTGCTAATGGCTTTACCGAGTTAAACGATGCCGAAGACCAAGCGGCGCGTTTTCTAAAACAAGTTGAAGATAAAGAAGCGGGCGATGATGAAGCTATGCATTATGATGCAGATTACATTACCGCCTTAGAACATGGCATGCCGCCAACGGCAGGCGAGGGCATAGGCATAGACCGTTTAGTGATGTTGTTTACTAATGCACCATCAATACGCGACGTTTTGTTATTCCCACACATGCGGCCTAAGAGCTGATAAAAACCATGCGTTAACGCTAGGCTTAATAATTAGAAAAGTTCTAATCCTGTAAGGTTAATCTTAAGATTAAGGGGCAAGACATGAAAGACAAATCAACTGATAACGATATATTGCAAATGCTGGTGTCAATGCTTAGTGCGGTTTACTCAGCATTAAAGCAAGGTCTAACGACGTTATATGATTATTTTTTTAAGCCAGAACCTGATGTAGAGTTACATAAACCCCAAAATAGCCGTATCACTAAGCGTTGGCGCGCCGCTTTATTTGTCATGCTCGTCATGGTGTTAATATCGTTGTTTAACACCATGCGGGATATGCAACGTGATGAAATTCCGTATAGCGAGTTTATTAAGCAATTAAAAGCAGAAAAGATAGAGAAAGCGATTGTGACTGAGCGCTATATCTCTGGTGTATTTAAATCTGAACAAGCTGAAACACAAGGTCGGCCTTTTGTCACCGTGCCGTTATGGCAGTCTGACTTAGCTAAGTTATTACAAGAAAACAATGTTGATTTTGTCGTGCGTAGCGGCGAAAGTTGGATAACCTCGTTATTGTTTAACTGGATTATTCCCATTTTGATATTGGTTGCTATCTGGTCATGGGTGATACGCCGTACCTCAGGAATGCAACGCGGTTTTTTAAATATTGGCAATAAAGCGCATATTCATCCTGATTCATTGCCTAAAGTTACCTT
>NZ_LAJX01000011.1 GCF_000963695.1 Methylocucumis oryzae | reverse complement strand
ATAATATGGCTTTTATCGCCTCGACGGATAAAAATTGTTCCTGCCTTCTGAGCAATTAACCCAATAACAGGCCAATTTAAAATATCATTTTTAGCGACAAAATAACCCGGTAACAACTGACCAATAACGACAATATCTAGCCATGAAACATGATTGCTTACCATTAAAACAGCTTGTTTAGGCAAGGCACCGTCAATGTTAACGCGTAAATTCAACGCGCGACTAAAACTTTTAAACCAAAGCCGCTTATAGCGTCCTTGATAAATCCTCGCTTTACTAGCGCTAAAAACAGCCCCCATCACCGGATACATAATGACTGTTAAGACAAAACTGGTCCCTATACATCCTATGACCAAACATAATTTAAGCAACAACCGCAGTTTCAATTTCATTCGCACACTGATAATTCTTCATATAATGTTTGCTATAGCGTTGTTCTACTTGCGCCAACGGCAATAGTACAAACAAATCCATACAATTAAAATCCTTATCCCAACAAGGCTCGCCGCATATTAACGCACCAAAACGCAAATACGCTTTTAATAACGGTGGTATGCCTGATTCGTCTCTATCGCAGCGTAGCGCCATAGGCACAGGTATATTGGGGGTTACTTGCAAACTAGCCGGCGCGATGTTTTTTGCATCAATGTTTCTATACACAGCATCAATAGCAAAACCGCTTGGCCCAGGTGTAATACTGGCACATCCTAACAAATAATTAAACCCGTTTGTTAACGCATATTCAACTAACGCCGACCATAAAACGGTTAATACCGTACCACCGCGATAGTCAGGTGCTACGCAGGTACGACCTATCTCCAGAAAACGACCTGGCAACGCAAGCACCTTATCTAAATTAAATTCTCCCTGCGAATAAAAAACGCCCTAACACCTCGGCTTGTGGCTGAGTTAATAAGCGCGTATAACCCACTATCCTGCCATGTACATTATCATAGACGATTAAATGCTCACAATAGTCATCCACCTCGTCATAATCTAACCCGGCTGACTCGGATTTTAATTTTGCGCCCATTTCTTCGGCAAACACGCGATAACGTAATTTTTGCGCTTCGATAATTAAGTCCCTTGAATCGGTAATAAAACATTCCAGGCGCTTAGCTGTTTTAACAGGTAGTTCTGCAGTAGGATTTTTCATAGTTTTCCATGTTTTTCAAGATGTATAGCTAGACAGAATAGTTATGCAACGTGTCAGTTTAATGACGAATCTATTAAGGTTAAATGACAAAAGTCAAGTAAAACAATCTCATAGAGTTAATCCGTCAAAAACTTTGCTAGGCAAGCGAGCCGTGTCGCTTATTAATAACTATTCAGATATTCGGAAGTCATTACAGCATGATGATAATTCGTTTATGCTATCCTCTTACTTAAACACAAAAACCAAGAGGTAAGCATGCTTTATAACCAAGATATCCTAGAAGAATTAAATATTTTTAATGCGTTATAACTTAGACACAACACTAACAGGCATCAAAATCCATCATTCTAGTGCAGATCCTTCACTTATCGCAGCCGCACAGCGCTTATATAATAAAGGCTTAATCACACAAGCTGACGGAGGCTATTTAACACCGATGGGGCATGAAGCAGCTGAACAGGCGCAGATGTTATTAGGATTACTAACACCGTTACCATAACCAATAAAAAAGGCTTAACGAGAACCGTCAAGCCTTTTATTTTTACTTACGCAGCAAATTCAACCGCTGCGCGTAGTTTTTTCATAGCATTTTGTTCCAGCTGCCTGATTCTTTCCGCCGATACATTGTGACGTTCTGCCAACTCATGCAATGTTGCTTTTTTATCGGCTAACCAACGACTAGCAAGAATATCTTGACTGCGCTCATCTAACTGAGCGATAGCCTCAGTTAACAACGTCTGTTCACGACCATCCCATTCGGCATCTTCTAACAATACCGCCGGGTCAGTACCATGTTGCTGCAAGTAAGTAGACGGCGCAAATGTACTATCATCGTCATTTTCATCGGTGGGCAAATCAAACGACACGTCTTTGCTGCTTAGACGTTTTTCCATTTCATAAACCGTATCGACTTCGACGTCTAAATCCTTCGCGATTGCACTCGCTTCATCGCGTGTCAACCAATTAATATCACCCTTAGATTTGCGTAAATTAAAAAATAATTTACGCTGAGCTTTAGTTGTCGCAATCTTAACAATAGCCCAGTTTTTTATAACATACTCATGAATTTCAGCTTTAATCCAATGCACCGCAAAGCTGACTAAGCGTACCCCCATGTCGGGGTCAAAGCGCTTAACCGCTTTCATTAATCCAACATTGCCCTCTTGGATAATGTCCGGCATGGATAAACCATAACCACTATAGCCTCTTGCCACATGTACAACAAAGCGCAAATTAGTCATAACTAATTCGCGTGCGGCATCTAAGTCGCCGTAGTTTCTATAACGTAGGGTTAAATCTCGTTCTTGCTCGGCGGTTAGCTTGGGCATTTGCTTAACTAAATTTAAGTAAGCATCAAATGTTCCAATTGATAAATTAACAGGTAAAGCTAATGCGTTGCTCATTGTCATCCCCTTAATAAATAACATGAGGGGATTTTAGCACTCTATAGAAAAGAGTGCTAATAATTTTATTCGAGTTTAGCTTCTTGTAACAAAAACTGTAATGAGACCCAAGAGCCGACAACGCCTAATGCCGATGCCGTTAAAATTAACAATAAGGTTTCAGAAAAATCGAAAAATAACAAATGAAAAAAGTCATTGTAAAGACTGGATAATTTTTCTACTGACTGTCTTAAGATTAACATCATTACCGTCACAATAAACCAAGCGACAATACCGGAGATAAAACCTATCCAAAAACCAGTATATAAAAAAGGCCGTTGAATGAAACTGCGCGTCGCGCCGACTAAGCGAGCAATAATGACTTCTTCGCGGCGATTATGTAGTTCTAGCCGTATCGTATTACCTGCAATAAACAAAACCGCACATGCTAACAAGGTATTCATTAAGGCTGCCGCATGTTGCGAGACCGCTAAAATAGAATGCAAGCGCTCCACCCATTGCAAATCCAATTGTGCAATATCGACATAAGGCTCGGTACGAAAGGTTTGCAATAACCGTTCTAGCTTTTGCTTATCTTCTAATCCCCCTCTAGGTAGCACTTGCAATACCACAGGCAATGGGTTTGTTTTCAACACGCTAATGGCATTACCAAAACCCGAATGGGTTTTAAATTCCGCCATGGCTTGTTCTCTGGAGATTAGTTTGACCTCACGCACGTCTGGGTTACGTCCGATGGCTTCAGCATAATGCTTAGCTTCTGTCTCAGAAACCCCGTCTTCCAAAAACAACGAAATTTGCGCGGTGGTTTCTAAATTGCCCGCTAGCTGATTAAAATTTTTCATAATTAAATAAAAACCACTCGCTAACGCAATCGCAATAGCCAAAACAGCAATCGTCATAATTGAATTAAACGGTGACGCGACTAATCTCCCTAAACTAGAAAACAACGCATGGGCATGCAAGTCGCGATAAGCCTTAAGCTTATCGACGATTAGTCCTCCTGGCTTCAACGTGCGTTTAAAATCGGCGCGCGCCACGCCAGTGTAACGTGAAGAATTACGACCTTCTCGAGTTTGCGAGCGCTTAGGAATACGTTTCATTGCTCAACCTAATATCAACTGCCCATGATCGAGTTTTAAAACTCTATGATTCATTTTAGAAATTAATGAAATATCGTGCGAGGCAATTAACACAGTAACACCCACTTGTTGAAAACTTTCAAATAAACGCATTATTTCTGACGCTAATTCAGGGTCTAAATTACCGGTAGGCTCATCAGCAATAATCAATGGCGGCTTATTCACCACAGCTCTAGCAATACCTACGCGCTGCTGCTCTCCGCCTGACAAAGCCATAGGGTATTTTTTTTCCTTACCTGATAAACCGACTTTCTCTAACGCAGCCCTAACCCTACGAGAAATCTCTTGATGACCATAACCAGCAATAACCAACGGCAGGGCAACGTTATCAAAAACAGTACGATCTTTTAATAACTTATAGTCTTGATAAATAAAACCCATTTTCCTGCGTAAATAAGGTATCTGGCTTTCTTTAGCGGCACTCAAATTTTCACCATCTAGCCAGATAGCGCCACGATTACAACGCTCTATCACAGCGATTAATTTCAATAACGTGCTTTTACCTGCACCTGAATGACCGGTCAGAAACGCTAATTCACCATGATGTAAATGAAAGCTGACATTGCGCAACACATCGCCGGTTTCAGCATAACGTTTAGTAACATTTTCAAATTTAAGCATGACGTTAACCTAGAAACTATAAGCCATGATGTTTAGTCGCGTTCAAACAGGGCGTCCACAAAGGCCTCTGCATTAAAATCTTGTAAATCATCAATGCCTTCACCGATACCAATAAAACGAATCGGAATTCCAGTCTGTCCAGCCAACGCAAAAATGACGCCACCTTTCGCCGTACCATCGAGTTTAGTTAACGCTAAACCGGTTAAACCAATCGCCTCATTAAAAATTCTCGCTTGGCTTAATGCGTTTTGTCCTGTCCCAGCATCAAGCACTAACAACACCTCATGTGGCGCGGTTTCATCCAGCTTATTCATGATGCGCTTAACTTTTTTCAACTCATCCATTAAATTAGATTTAGTATGTAATCGTCCTGCGGTATCGGCAATTAACACATCAATACCTTTGGCTTGAGCAGACTGCAAACCATCAAAAATAACCGAGGCTGAATCAGCGCCCGTTTGCTGGGCAATCACCAGCACATTATTACGCTCACCCCAGGTTTGCAATTGCTCAACCGCAGCCGCTCTAAACGTATCGCCTGCGGCTAACATTACTGAATGACCTTGGTTTTGTAGGCGTTTAGCTAATTTGCCTATCGTCGTTGTTTTACCGACACCGTTCACACCGACGACTAAAATCACAAAAGGCTTATCGCTGTTAGGAATCACTAAAGGCTGGCTACAAGGTATTAAGATAGAAAGTAACTCTTGCTTTAGCGTATGTTTTAACAGTTCGGCGTCCGTTAATTGGTCTTTGGTTAACAGCTGCTTTAAACGTTGGATAATATCTGTCGCAACTTGTATGCCTAAATCGGCCATTATGAGATTAGCTTCTAACTCATCTAATAGCTCATTTTCGTCTTTTTTTAGTCGTTAAATTCGCCAAGACATTACCTAAACCACTACGGGTTTTTTGTAATTGCGATTTTAAACGCTTAAACAATGAGTCAGACGACAGCGCTGGCTCAGGTTCTGGCGCTAATAACGTTTCCTCAAGCGGTTCTTCAACGTCAGCCGAATCTAATAACTGCTCTGCTATACCTAGCCATGATGCCGGTAACTCTTGGTTGCGCAGGTAAAATACCGTATTTAATAAAGGCAATAGGGTTAAGCTTGCCAACACATTATGCGCAACCGCCAAGATGAATAAGCCGGAATAAAACACGTGCGCAACGCCACTGGCTAAACTTAAGCTTAGAAATAACAGCAACCATAGCCCTGCTTGCCGCAAGGGCTTAATCGCACTACGCAAGCCAAGTATTGCCTGTACTAACACCATAACGCTACAAAAAATGGCTAGCAGCCTATGTAGCCAAGCCATAGCGGTTTGTTGCGCTAATGTTAACGGCTTATAAATACCTTCACTTAGCCAATAATACGGGTTTAATACCGAAGCATAATCCGCCTCTGGCCATAGCTGGTTATTGCATAGCGGAAAACCATTACACGAACTCTCCGCACCCGTTACGCTAACCCAAACCCCTGTTTTGATTTGCACATACCAAACAAACAATGTAAATAAAGGTAACGCGATGCTGGATTTATCCTCTCTAGCGATAGTCGGTTGGCTTTGTAAATTCAAATAAAACAACAACCAAAACGCTATCATCGCGAACAATTCAAAAGCGGCATTAAGCACGGGCAATTGCAATTCGTTAATCAGCAAATGACCTAAATAAATATCAGCACCTAAACAACCTAGCGCTAAAATGCCTATGATGACTGAGCCAGACGTTAGCGCTTTTTGCCACCAACCGACTAACAAAGCGCTAAACACCAGCAACGCGAGTAGCGCTTGTAAAAATCTAAACCCCATCACTTCAACGACATGAAGAAAACTAGGTGCTGAGCCTGGAAATTTTTTCAGCCAGTAGCTGTTCAAACTGCGCCATATCAAGCGGTAATAGTTGGCCAAAACAGGTCGGCCAATCAGGACATATAGACACCGTTCCAGATATACGCAGCATAACCGCCACCATAGCGACTACGGCGGCAACAATAACGCTGGTGAGCGTGAGCTTTTTATACATTGTTATTATTTTTATCCAATTTGAGAAATTCTAAGTAAATGCATTAAATCGTTTTTAACTTTATAAGGGTCAAACCCAGCCGGGTAAGTCATCATAATATTGCCTACTGGGTCAATTAACAACAACAGGCCATCTTGCTGCTGAGCATTTAGTAATGTGCTCATGCTATTCATTAACTTACTACTGGGTTTAACTCGAATTAAATCGGTAGTCGGTGCGTTCAATTCATTAGGACTCACTTGTAGCCGGGTTAATAACGCCTCATCGACCGATTGGTCTGGGTTTAATAATTGCTGCAACAACGCCTGATCACCGCCATGCTCAGCTTGCCTAAGCCGCCATAGCACAGAATCTTTTAGCCACAACTGTTGTGCGCTCTGCTCCGGCAATGACTCTGTTATCAGTACAACTCTGCGTGTGCGTGACAAGTCTTTGTTTAGCATCAATCTAATCTGGCGGGTTTTTAATATCGCGTCTAAACATTGCGCTGAACAACTCGTCTTATTTATCACATTGACCAATAGCCAATGTCGTTTCAGTTCAGCTAAGTTTTGCTCGGAAAATGCATCAAACCCTAGATAATCGTCATATTCGCTAGGAATAGCAGGCGTTACTAATTGACCATAATTGGTTTGTGCGCTAAACCAAGCAGGATGCAGGTATAAAAACCAAGCACCCAACACAGGGATGATAGACAAAGCAAATATCGCGATGATAAATAGCCTATTCTTTTTTTGTTGATCGACCATAATGAGATTTGAAAGAGTACCAAGCAAATAAAACCGTTAATGTGAGCGCTAGCCCCAACCATTGTAACGAATAAGCAATATGTTGTTCTGGGCTTAACAACGTTGTCATACGCCATTGCCTAACATAACCGTTAGGCTGTAATGACGTTAATTCAATCTGAACAGGCAGTAAAGAATAGCCAAGCTTAGCGGATAATAGCTCGCTATGCACGACTTGCACCAAAGCTGGCCAATGCTCAGAGGGCTTAGCCGCATCGCTTAATTCAATACCAATACTAGGAAAATAATTAACCCTACCCTCAATACTGTCATATTGCTTAGCCTGAAACTTGACATCAGGTAATAGGGCTCTTGAGGCGGTCAAGGGTATCCAACCGCGATTCACTAAAACCGCTTTATCTAAGCCTTTAATGATAAACGGGGTTAACACAAAATACCCCGCTTTACCGTTAACAATCTGATTATCAAGCAAAAACTGATGCTCAGTATCATAGTGGCCTGATAATCGGACGGCACGGTAACGGATTGAATCTAAACCATGATTGATAAGCTCAGTAATATTAACAGGAGCTTGTTGTGCCGCGCTTGCTTCGGTTGCAAGCAATACCGTTTTTTCATCCGCACGCCGCCATTGCCAATGGCTTAAACTTAATAAAATAAAGCTTAAAATAAGATAAGCCAGCCAAATTAAAAATCTGTTACCCATAATCCTTGAACGCTGATAAAGTCATTGGTTAGTCTATACGATTCATTCAAAATAACCGGATTTATCAACCTCACTTGCTGGTTTGATAAGGAGGTAGGGTAAAAGTTGACAATCATGCCTTAGCATCGTTATCCTTCAAAATAACCTCGTCGTTGACGTCGAGGCAAACCATCGACCCCATCTGTCGATGGCCTTGTCATTCGACAGATGGGGTCGAATGTGGATTGAAACATATTAAGGCTCTAAACATGATTATCAAGCTTATCGCCATTGCGGTTTTTATTACCATAGTCGCCAGTCTTGCCTATGCTCTATACAAGTTATCCAAAAACAACGATGCGCAACAATCGGCAAAAATTTTAAAAGCATTAACTATTCGTATCAGTTTATCGGTGCTGTTGTTCATATTCATAGTGCTAGCGATGAAGACCGGCTTATTGCAACCGCATGGTATAGGTATGCAAATATACACAAAAAAACACGCGTTGACCGAACCGAATCAATAAACAAAAAAAAAAGCGTTGTCGATGACAACGCTTTTTTATAGGGTTGTATTTGTGTTTACATGATATAAACAAAAATAAACAAGCCTAACCAAACTACGTCAACAAAGTGCCAATACCATGCGGCTGCCTCAAACGCAAAATGGTTCTCAGGTGAAAAATGGCCTTTCAAACTGCGGAATAACACCACGCTTAATATAATCGCACCGACGCAAACGTGGAAACCATGAAAGCCTGTTAACATAAAAAATGTTGAACCGTAAATACCAGAACCTAAGGTTAAACCCATTTCGGTATAGGCTTCGTGATATTCTGTCGCTTGGCATAATACGAATAAAAAGCCTAATGTTACCGTAGCAATCAAACCTTTGATTAATTGCTCACGTTTACCTGCCAGCAAACCGTGATGCGCCCAAGTACAAGTCACGCCACTGCTTAATAATAATAACGTGTTTAACAACGGCAAGCCCCATGCTGACATCGGTTCAAACGTGCCATCTGCCGTGGGTTTACCATCAATTAATTTGCCTGGACCATTTGTAGGCCATACGGCTTCAAAACTAGGCCATAAAAATTCTTTAGTAGCCGCGCCAATACCTTCACCGCCTAACCAAGGCACAGATAAATTTCTGGTATACCAAAGCGAACCAAAAAACACGGCAAAAAACATGACCTCAGAAAAAATAAACCACATCATGCCCATACGGAAAGAAATACCGACCTGATGGCTGTACATGCCAGATTCACTTTCGGTAGCTTGTAAAGTAAACCAACCTGTCAACATCACGATGAAAATAGCCAAACCTATAATCATCATAGTAGACCCAATCGTTGAGCCGTTTAAATAATTCGCGAAACCGGCTAATAATGTCGTTAGCCCTATAGTCGCTAGTACCGGCCATGTAGCCTTATGGGGTATATAGTAAGTTGCGTTAGCAGACATATCTCCGTCCTTTTACTGTGTTTTAGTTTTATCGAAAAATGTATAAGCAAGCGTAATCGTTTTATACTGCTCAGGTAAATCAGGTTTCACTACAAATCGCACCGGCATCAGCTTACCTTCTCTAGGTTTAAATGTCTGCTCAGTAAAACAAAAACACTCGGTCTTGTTAAAATATTCAGCCGCCAACCCTGGAGAAATACTAGGAATAGCTTGTGCAACCATTGGTTTATCCGTTTTATTTTCAGCATAAAAATTAACCGTGTAATACGCGCCTGGATGAATTTTAAGCTTTTGCGTTTCAGCCCTAAACACCATAGGGCAGATTCGTTTAATGACGTTATAAACTCAACGGTTATTTCTCGAGTTTCATCAACCGGATAAACTTGCTCTTTTACTGCTGTAGCACTTACTTTGCCGTTTAGCCCGGTTACTTCGCATAATACGTTATAGATAGGCACTAACGCATAGCCGAAACCAAACATACCGACAACAATGAACAATAAGTTTCTAACTATTTTTGCATTTTTCTGCTTAATGTCTTCGTTCATTGCGCTAATGCTTTTATTACCGCAAACACATAAATCCCAATCGCAATCGCGGCAAGTAATACTGCAGTTAAGATATTTTTTGTCTTTATATTCATAGTAAGCCTAAATGCGCTCATTTGAGCGCATTTTATATCTTTTAAATGCGCTCAAAACGAGCGCATCTCTCACATTTTAGAAGTGCTCAGTAGGAATCACTTCCGGTGGCGTCGTAAATGTGTGATAAGGCGCTGGAGATGGCAATGTCCACTCTAAGCTGTGTTTATGTGCATCTTCCCACACTTCATCTGTCACTTTTTCGCCAGTACCACCGCGAATAGTATCAATGACAATATACAAGAACAGTAACTGGCTAGCGCCAAACAAGAAACCGCCAATACTAGAAATCATATTCCAATCAGCAAACTGTACGGCATAATCTGGAATTCTGCGTGGCATACCCGCAAGGCCCAAGAAATGCTGAGGGAAGAATAAGATATTGACCGATACGGCTGATAACCAAAAGTGTAATTGACCGATTTTTTCGTTATACATATGACCGGTCCATTTTGGCAACCAGAAATAACCTGCAGCCATTAAAATAAAGACCGATGCTGGTACTAACGTATAGTGAAAGTGCGCAACAATAAAATACGTGTCGTGATATTGAAAGTCTGATGGTGCAATAGACATCATCAAACCGGTAAATCCACCTAAAGTAAATAACACGACGAACGAAATGGCGAACAACATCGGTGTTTCAAATGTCATAGCGCCTTTCCACATCGTTGCCGTCCAGTTAAAGACCTTAACGCCAGTAGGAATCGCAATTAACATCGTCGCATACATAAAGTACAACTCACCCGCCATAGGCATACCCACTGTAAACATGTGGTGCGCCCAAACGATGAACGAAAGAAAAGCGATTGATGCCGTCGCATAAACCATTGAGCTATAACCGAACAACGGCTTGCGCGCAAATACAGGAATAATAGTCGATGCCACGCCGAACGTTGGCAGAATCATGATATACACTTCTGGATGACCGAAGAACCAGAAAATATGCTGATACAACACAGGGTCACCGCCACCAGCAGCATCGAAAAAGCTCGTGCCAAAGAAGCGGTCTGTTAACAACATAGTCACCGCACCGGCAAACACAGGCATAACAGCGATTAATAAAAACGCTGTGATTAACCAGGTCCATACGAACAATGGCATTTTCATTAAGGTCATACCGGGTGCGCGCATATTGAAAATAGTCGCGATAATGTTAATCGCGCCCATAATCGATGAAATACCCAGTAAATGCACTGAGAAAATTGCAAAAGGTAACGCTTTACCTGTTTGTAATACTAATGGCGGATACAACGTCCAACCACTCGCAGGCGCACCACCTTCCATGAATAAAGTACTGGCTAATAACAACACACCGGCCACTAATACCCAGAAGCTCATGTTATTCATACGTGGCAAAGCCATATCGGGCGCACCTATCATCATAGGCACCATCCAGTTAGCTAAACCCACAAAACCCGGCATAACTGCGCCGAATACCATAACTAACGCATGCATCGTCGTCATCGAGTTAAAGAACTGCGGATTAACGAATTGCATACCCGGCTCAAATAATTCAGCCCGGATAACCATCGCCATAATACCGCCGACAAAAAACATGGCTAATGCAAACACTAAGTACAACGTACCAATGTCTTTATGGTTGGTAGTAATAATCCATCTTAAAAGACCCTTCTCAGGGCCGTGCGCATGATCATCATGACTGTGGTCATGGTGATCGTCATGCTCAGCTACAACAGCAGACATAGTTTTATACCTCAATAATTAAAAAGACTGAACGAATGGAACGATGTGACTACTCGTCATCATCTTCGGCAGGTAATGCAGCTTGTAATTTCTGAATAGTGGCCGGTTGTACCATATCATTTTTTGCATTACCTAAGCTGTTACGAGTAAAGGTAATTACAGCGGCAAACTCATCGGCTTTTAAGCTGTGACCGAAACCAGGCATCATCGCTTTACCATTCAATACTAAATCAATCTGAGCATTTATGTCGCCATTCACTACCTTACTGTCTTTAAGTGCAGGGAACATAGGCGGATTGCCTTGACCTTCGGCTTGATGGCAAGAAACACAATTGCTACCGTAAACAGTTTTACCTAATGCCACCAAATCGTCTTTGCTCATATCGGCAATCGGTGCAGCTTCTGCTTTAGGTTTATCGGCGGCCGGTTTAGCGGGCGCTGAAGACTTGGGCAACAATTCTTGAATCGCTTTAGGTTGAATCGCATCACCGACTTTATTGCCTAAAGCATTACGTGTGTAGGTAATAACCTGTGCTAACTCGTCGGCTTTTAACATCTTACCAAACGCAGGCATTGCACCTTTACCGTTTAACACAAGATTAGCTTGAGCATTAATGTCGCCATTAACTACGGCGCTTCCGCTAATCGCAGGGAATGCGCCCGGTACGCCTTTACCATCTGGTAAATGACAAGTAGAACAGTTCTTAGCGTAGATTTGCTCACCTTTAGCAATTAAATCTGCTGGGCTTTGATCACTTAAATCCGCACCTTTTTTAGCATCTGCTAATTCTTTTTTCACCCAAGCATCGTACTCAGGTTGCTCCATAGCAATCACAACAATTGGCATGAAGCCATGATCTTTACCACATAATTCAGTACATTGACCACGATAAGTGCCTGGATTCTCAACATAAGTCCACGCTTCGTTGATAAAACCTGGAATAGCATCTTTCTTCCAACCTAAATCCGGTACCCACCAAGAATGTAACACGTCAGCAGCCGTGAATAAGAAACGAATTTTCTTTTTGGTTGGAATAACTAAAGGCTTGTCAACGTTTAGCAGATAGTTAGGTACACTACGAGGATCGATACCCGAACCTAGCTGACGAGCTTTATTGCTGGCTTCGTCTAAATTACTGAAAAAGTGAACGCCAGTATCGACGTATTCATACTCCCATTTCCATTGCCAACCAGTTACTTTAATTGACATATCGGAATTCTGTACATCGTCTAACTCCAACAAGGTCTTAGTTGCTGGAATCGCCATGCCCACTAATATGAGCGTTGGGATAATAGTCCAAATGATTTCTACCGTTGTATTCTCATGGAACTGCGCGGCAACATGGCCTTTGGATTTACGATGATGATAAATTGAATAAAACATCGTACCGAATACGCCAATACCGATAAAAACGCAAATCCATAGTATCAGCATGTGTAGGTCATATACGTCATTACTGACTTTAGTGACCCCTTTGATTAGATTTAGCGAATAGTCCGCTTGCGCTGTCTTAATAGCACCCACTATTAAGCCCAGGGCAACGAATAGTTGCTTAACTTTGTTCACGGAGCAGCCCCTTGTGTAGTTGTTATAAACTCTTAAAGTGAAACTTACTCCATAACCTTTAAGCTAAGGGCTTTCACCTACGAAGTAATTTTCACAAATAATGTGAGATTTTAACCTAGGAATAAATATGACACCAGCGCTACACAACATGATTTTATCCTGCTTGATTGTTAATAAGCAGTAACACACTCATGACAAGCCGGAATTCGCCGGAGTATTAACAAATCGTTAACAATGAATCAACTGTGTTTTATTAAAGTTTTTTGATTTAAAACAAAATCACCTAGGCGATATAAGCAAATTAAGTGTGCCCTCCGCTCTCTGTTGTCTGCGAATGCTGATGAAGTAACTCATCTTTTTGACGACTCGTTTATCTTGGTTAAAGCATTAATATTCCGAATTGCCGCCAAACTACGGTTAAATTGACATCAAGCGCTAGCTGTTTTAGAGTTTCGGGCTGTCCCACGTCTTAAATAAAAACAATATGGAGCATAAACATGGCAAGACCACTCATTCAATTAGCACTGGATTCTCTGGACTTTAACCAAACCTTGAGTCTAGCTGAACAAACAGCGCCTTTCGTTGATATTTTTGAAATTGGCACACCTTGCATAAAACATAACGGTGTGGAATTAGTAAAAGCACTACGCGCCAAATTCCCTAATAAACTTATCCTAGTTGATTTAAAAACAATGGATGCCGGCGAATACGAAGCAACGCCGTTTTACGCAGCGGGCGCTGATATTTGTACTGTACTAGGCGTTTCAGGTTTAGCAACGATAAAAGGCGTGATAAAAGCAGCTAAAGCCCATAATGCTGAAGCACAAATCGATTTAATCAATGTACCGGATAAATTAGCCTGTGCCAAAGCAGCAGCGGAATTAGGCGCAAATATTATTGGCGTACATACCGGCTTAGATGCGCAAGCCGCAGGACAAACCCCGTATGAAGATTTAAAAGCCATTTCAGACTTGGGCTTAAATGTGCGCATTTCAGTCGCAGGTGGCATTAAAGCATCAACAGTTAAGCAAGTCGTTGCTACCGGTGCAGACATTATCGTCGTTGGTGCAGCAATCTACGGCGCTTCATCACCGGCAGAAGCAGCGCGTACTATTCGTGACGCTGCCGACGGTAAAGTCACGCATCAACAAATGGTTGTTAATAAGATTCGTTCAGTATTAAGCGAAACACGCGATGATTATCCATCAAGATTATTACGCATGTTAGATAGAGCTAACCGAGTTTTCGTATCGGGCGCCGGTCGTTCCGGTTTAATTTGTCGTTTTCTCGGTATGCGCTTAATGCATAGCGGCTATGATGTCAGCATGGTGGGTGAAATTGTTACGCCAAGCATTAAACGTGGTGATTTACTCATCATCATTTCAGGTTCAGGTGAAACCGAGCAATTAATCGCCTTCACTAAAAAAGCCAGAGAAGTTGGCGCGCAAATTTTATTAATCACCGCAAAACCCAACTCTACAATTGGCAGCATGGCTGACGAAACCATGCAAATGGGCACACCTGAGCAATTTGCTAAAGTTCAAGGTATGCCAATGGGAACGGTATTTGAATTATCGACGTTATTCTTCTTAGAATCGTTTATTTCTCATGTCATACACGAGAAAGGTATTGCTGAAGAGGAAATGCGTTCACGCCACGCGAACTTGGAATAAAAAGCACCTCAGTACGGAGTACAAACCCAAGTTTGTACTCCGTTTTCCAATGCGTACCCTGCTCTTCTAAGAATTGTATTTAGTCTCAATCACTCCACCACCTAAGCATTGTTCGTGGTCATAAAACACCACCGATTGCCCTGGCGTTATTGCACGTTGCGGTTGCTCGAAGACAACACGGCAACGATTATCCGGTAAAGGCGTAATTAAACAAGTTTGGTCAGGTTGCCGATAACGGGTTTTGGCCGCGCAACGTTTTAGCTTGGGTTAATTCTTTACCGTCGCACCAATCTAACTTTACCGCTTCTAAGGTATTATGCAGCATCAGTGGATGGTTGTGACCTTGTCCAACGATGAGCACATTATTAGTTAAGTCTTTATCTAACACATACCACGGCTCATCGGGTGCATTTTTTACCCCGCCTATGCCTAAACCTTGGCGCTGCCCTAAGGTGTAATACATTAAACCGTGATGTTGACCAATATAAACACCGTCTGGCGTGCGCATCTCGCCGGGTTGACTGGGCAAATAACGCGCTAAAAACTCTTTGAATTTACGCTCGCCGATAAAACAAATCCCGGTGCTGTCTTTTTTTTTGATGATTAACAAACCCGGCTTGTTTTGCCCGTGCGCGTATTTCGGTTTTATGCAAATGGCCAATGGGAAATAAGGTACGCGCTAACGCGTGCTGACCTAGCGTATAGAGAAAATAACTTTGTTCTTTGCCAGGATCTACGCCTTTTAACAACACAAACTGCTCACCTTGTTGTGCGACACGTGCATAATGACCGGTTGCGATAAAATCCGCGCCTAAGTCGTCAATGGCATAATTTAAAAACGCTTTAAATTTAACATGTTTATTACAGAGAATGTCTGGATTGGGGGTGCGTCCAGCTTGGAACTCCGCTAAAAAAACTTCAAAGACTTCGTCCCAATATTCGGCGGAAAAATTGACGGTTTTTAATGGAATACCTAAGCGTTGGCAGACTTGTTCGGCATCGGCTAAATCTTGCATCGCCGTGCAATATTCAGTGCCATCGTCTTCTTCCCAGTTTTTCATGAATAAACCGGTCACTTGATAGCCTTGCTCCAACAATAGTAACGCAGTCACCGACGAATCGACCCCGCCCGACATACCGACGATGATGTGCTTAGACATAGGCATAATCGAGAAACGATTGCACTAACGCTAGCGGATAGCGTTTACCGGCTAAATAATCATCAACGCCTTGCAGTACTAATGGACTGCGTAGCCGCGAGGTCATCGCGGCAATTTCGTCACGGCTTAGCCAATGCGTGGCGATGATGCCGGTATCTAATGGCTGTTCAGGATTATGATCATAACAAGAACCCGTAAAGCAAATGCGTAAAAAAAGTCGTGCTGTCTGGATTTTTGCGCCAAAGCTGTACACCGAGTAATGCTTCAGGGGTAAAGTGCCAAGCGGTTTCTTCGTTGACTTCACGCTTGACAGCGGTTAACAAATCCTCGCCCATGTCTAAATGACCGGCGGGTTGGTTAAATAAAATACCGCTAGGGGTTTCTTCTTCGACCAATAAAAAACGTTGCTCGCGTTCAATAACCGCCGCAACAGTGACATGGGGTTTCCAAACCATGATAGTGACTAACTCAAGTTAAAAACGCGCATTGTATCGAGTAGCGCCATAAAACTCTAATAAACAACAGAGAGAGGGTACACACCGTTGCATACCCTACCCCAAAACGGCGCTGCTCGTACTATTCTGGGAAATATTGCATCACCATACGCGGCGATAACGCGGAACTACCGTCACCGGCAAACTCATGCCACGCGACAAAGCGTAAGCGGACGATTTGGTTTTGTTTACAACGCACGACGCGCTCAATAAAAACCGGTAACACGGCGTTATTCGTACCATTTTGCGAGCTTTGCACAATGCTATAAAAATGGTTAGGGTCCGCAGCAAATGGCTCAGAGTTATCGGTGGTTAAACTAATACCACCTTGCACATCCGGAAAACCGGTAACCGGTGCTAATGACAAGCCAGCATTAGCTTGGGCTAATACATAACCTTCAGCCGGACATTTAATACTTAATGGCGGTAATAACGCAGTCGTATCAGGAAAATCGGTTTTAGTTATCGTCACAGCGCCAGTCGGTTGGGAGTATTTAAATAAATCATTAGCCTGAGTCATTGACGACGCCAAACCGGTAACGAGTAGTGCTGAAGTTAATAGCAATAGCTTTTTTGTCAGTAACATCGAAAGTCTCCTAAGGGTGAATGGAAAAAAATCATCATGTACGATTAACAATCGCGACTCATGATACGTTGTATAGCCTCTCTTACAATTTTCTTGCGGTGATTAAGACATAACCCAAATTCTCGCTCATGTATTCAAACAAATAAACCCAGTTATCGACGGCTTTGTCATCAGCACAGGCCGCCACCGCGTCTTTATGTTGCTCTAACGCTTGCTTAAATTTTCCGACTAACGGCTTCATGACGTTTTCGGTAATATCCCAGCATTCAACTAAGGCGAAACCGGCTTCAGCAAATAACGTTGGATAGTCGGTTTGTGTAACAAACTCGGAATGAATATGCTGTTTAACAAACTGTTTAAAATCGTCAGTTGCCGTTGGTAATAGCGGTAAATCTGTTAACAATAACGTGGCGCCAGGTTTTAATACCCTAGCCGCTTCTTTCAAGGCCGCTTTATGTCCCATGTGAAAAATCGATTCAAAAAACCAGCCGCCGTCATAGCTTAAATCCGGCTTAGGTATAGACAACGCACTGGCATGAATGAAGTTAACTCGTTCCTGTAAGCCAGCGGCGGCCGCGCGTTCGGTTGCATTGTGTTGTTGATAGCCGCTAATAGTGACGCCATCAACATAACAGTGTTTTACTTGGGCTAGTTTGATAGCCGGTAGCCCTACCCCACACCCTAAGTCACAAAAATGCTCATCTTGACCGATGGTTGTTTTATTAATCATGAGTTGCGCCAGTTTTTCCGAACCACCGGCAAAATCATCGTCGGCATTGTCAGCATCCCAAAAGCCCCAATGTAAATGGCCGCCAAATAAAATAGGCCCTAACTGCCCTTCGGCAGAATCATAAAGTTCTGCGACGGGTACTGAATGGGTTGCTGAATCGCTCGCTTGCATAGTCACTCCTAATCAATAAAAAAGTTCGTGTATAAACTGCTGGTTTTATCGGTGGACTCTAGGCAATGTTATACTTCAAACGGTCAAGTTTTTCGGTTTTTAGATAGGTAGGGTGCGCTGTGCGCACCTTTATAACATCATAAAAATCAATGAAAAAGGTGCGCATAGCGCACCCTACAACAACACAAGATACCGAAAAC
>NZ_LAJX01000109.1 GCF_000963695.1 Methylocucumis oryzae | reverse complement strand
CCCGTAAACCTGGATGTCGATTTGTTGTTCCCATGCAAGGTGTCTTGTCCGGCTTTTTTGCACAAAAAACGGCTAAAGCCGTTTTACTCCTATTGGAGTCCAACGGCTGTAGCCGTTGGCGGCTGGGGGTTTAGCGTGGCCTTCGACAATAGCGATTTCTTCGGGCGTTAAGCCGTACAGCCCGTAAACCGGGGTTTCGATTTGTTGTTCCTCTGCTCAGGAGTCTTGTCCGGCTTTTTTTTGCACAAAAAACGGCTAAAGCCGTTTTACTCCTATTGGAGTCCAACGGCTTTAGCCGTTGGCGGCTGGGGGTTTAGCTTGGCCTTCGACAATAGCGATTTCTTCGGGCGTTAAGCCGTACAGCCCGCAAACCGGGGTTTCGATTTGTTGCTCCTCTGCGCAGGAGTCTTGTCCGGCTTTTTTTTGCACAAAAAACGGCTAAAGCCGTTTTACTCCTATTGGAGTCCAACGGCTTTAGCCGTTGGCGGCTGCGGGCTTAGCTTGGCTTTCGACAATGGCGATTTCTTCGGGCGTTAAGTCGTAAAGCGCGTAAACCAAGGTGTCGATTTGTTGTTCCCATGCGCGGGTATCTTGCCCAGCTTTTTTTGCGGCAAGGATTTTGTCTACTAAGTCAATGAAGGGTTGTTGTTCGGGTTTGGATATTTGAGGAATTGGTAATTTTTCTACACCGTTAGAAAAAATACTCAAAGATACCACCACCTGTTTGCTTGCCAATTGAATTATAACGAAAATCTAATAATTTGGAATTGAGTAAAGCCAAAATATATTTCAGAGAAACAACATTTGGATTTGTGTCAAAAATTACGGTTGTATTAGTTAGTCCAATGTATTTCTGAGTATTATCAAAAGCAAAACAATTAGAAGCCCCTCGATAGGAGGTCCAAATTTTTATCTAAATGATAATATTCTTTGTGCATTGGAAAACTATAAGTCCACCATTTAGATGTTTTCCGTCTTTTTTTATCAGCTCTATTCTCCAAAAAATGTTTATGGCCCAGCAAGTAGACTTGAATACTTTGGGGCAAATTTTCAAATGTTTCTATATTTTCAATATACAATAAATCATCTGTAAGATATGCATCAATTACATATTTTTTAATAGCTTTTCCGTTCAATCTTTTTTTTCAAAAACTCTTTTGGAAAACTTTGTTTGGTAATTTGAGAGTTACTAAACACATCATTAGCGGCTGTTTGCATACCTGAGCCAACCCAAAGTAATTCACCTAAAAATGCTTTGTTAGCGTCTAATTTAGCATTTAACTGATTGGTTTCATTATTTATCAAAGCAAAAACACTATCTGACTTTAACTGAACTGGCGTAAAATTGTCCTTGTTGCGAATCAGTGATTCAAAACTTTCTTGGATATTTTCTTTCAGGGTAAAGGCTTGGGAAAATGAGGTTTTCCCATTTTTTTCAAAATGTACAATTGCCGTTGTAATCATTGCACTGTCAAATACTAAATATTTTTCAAAATTTACGATGCGTTTAATAGGGGATTTCTGCACAATAAAGTTCCGCAATTTTTTGGGCTTTATCAGAAAATAAAAAAGCATTTGAAATAATATAAAAAACACTACTCTGAGGTTTTACAAAATTCACCCCTGCTTTGATGAAATAAAACAAAATATCGCTTTTATCCATCCATATTTCAGCGTAGTTTTTTTTAATTTGTTCAGCATATTTTGATTTGGCTCCTAATGTTTCAACATTAAAATACGGCGGATTCCCAATAACCACATCAAACCCATCCATAAGCCCAAACATCCATTCCACATCAAAGAAATCCGCCGAAGCATTTTGATCATAAGGATTCCAGTGGGCTAATTGTTGCGCGGAAGCATTGCCCCAACCGTGTTCTTGCAATAACGCGCCGATTTGTTCGCGCAAGTTTTTATCTTGGTCTCGCAGGTTACGTTTTGTGGCGGGCGTTTTTGGCGCTAAACAAACGATGGCGAACGTCTTTTAATTGCTGCTCTAATTTTTCAACATCGGGGTTATCGAACAAACTCATCGTTGAGTCGGCGTTAATGCCTACGCTCGGTTTATCAATGCCGATTAAGGTATTGGCGGCGACAAATTTGGTTTCCAAATTCGGCAGGGGCAAAATACCGAAATTCTTTTTATCGGGGTTGACTATTTGATCGACAACTAGGGATATAAAAAACCGCAGCTTGCTGATTTGTATGGCGATGGGTTGAATATCAACACCGTAAATGCAGTTTTCAATCAAAAATAATTTTCTGGCATAGTCGGGGTGATTGATGTTGTGATCGAAGGTATTGTTGAGCTCCTTGAGCTTTTCACTGAGTTCTTTGTTATCTTCAATACGCATTGCCGCTTGGGTGTCTTGTAAAATTTTCCTGCGTTGTAGGGCTTGCCATTGTTTATTGTCCGGGTCGAGCTTGTGCAGGCAATGCACTAGTTTATGCAGGATGCCCATCGGGAATGCGCCGGAACCGCAGGCGGGGTCGAGGATTTTGCAGGTGTCTATGGCTTGTATGAGTTGTTCGGTTTCGGTGGAGTTGAAGGGGTTGATCAGATTGTCGTAGCTAAGTAGGGTACGTAGATTCTCGGTTACGGCATCGGGCAAAGCCCGTTGTAATACGGCATTTGTTTCCTGTGCTTCAAGTTCGTCTGGAGTGCAACGGGCTTTGCCCGTTACTGTGGTTTGTTCGAGTTGGCTGCTGAAATAGGCGAGCAACGATTCATCGACCATGTAATCGACAATTTCACGCGGCGTATAGAAACTGCCGGTTTGTTTGCGGGCTGTGGTTTGGGTTTCGGGATTATAGCTGGCGAGCAGGTTTTCAAACACCTGACCTAACAGTTCCGGGTCAAGCGCGATGTCCTGTTCCAGCGGCGTGTTTTCAGTGACGGTAAATTTATAGGCTTTGAGAATATTGATAAGCCCTTTTACGCTGACGTCTTTTTGTTTTTTGTCGCTGAGTTCTGCGCTTAAATCGGCGTGTTCGTCGCCATCAAAAAAAGATGTAATCCGGTACTCGCAACGGGTTATCCGGGCGGTCTGAAAAGCCGTCTTCGTACAAAATCACGTCACCGCCTTGTTTGCCTTTTAGCAGCGGGTCGGGTTTATCCAGACATTCAAACAAACCGCCGTTCATGAACGGTACTTTATCTTCGACGAGTGTTAAAAACGCTTGCGGATCTTTGAAGTAGCTTTCATAGCGCATTAAATTGGTGACATTTCGGTGCTGCTTGTCTTTGCGAAATTCACGCTTGCCTACTGTTTGGTTGAGCGTAGCAAAAAACAGGTTTTGTAGGATGGCGCGGTAATATTCGCTACGCTGGGTCTGGGTGTTGTAGTTTTTTTCTTTATGCGGAGCAAAGTCTTTAATCAGGTGGGCTTTGATGTAGTTTTCATCAAACAACTCGTCAGGTATCAGATTTTTTTCCTTGATAAACCATACAAACAAAATACGGGTTAATAAGCGGATGAGGTTTTTGGCGTTATGTTCGCGGACTTTATCGTTTTGTGTGGCGTTAAATACATCGTCTGCGTCAAAAGACGCGATAGGAAATACAACTTCTTTAATCGCCCAAAAATACCAGTGGGATAGTTCTTTGTAGAATTTTTTATTGAGTGCTTTAGTGTCAAGCGTCTTTTGCCAGGCATTGTGCAGTTCGACAAAATTACTGACTTTGTGGACGCGCTGGATTTCAGTAAAGGACAAATCAAATAGAATTTCAATATGCGCACGGTGGTGGTTTTCTATCGAAATATCCTTGATGAGCGTGATTTTTTCCAATACGTCTTTTTGAGCGTCTTTTTTGTTGAGGCGGCGATTAATAACGGCAAGAGTTATGCTTACGCCATGTTTAAACAGCACCATCACGGGCATAGCGAAGACTTTGTTTAACTCACGGGTTATTTGTGCGAGGTCTGTCCTGGAGTAATCGGCTGCGGTCAGTTGAATGGCAAAAAACAGGTAGGATTCGATAATGGTTTTTTC
Source organism: Methylocucumis oryzae (assembly GCF_000963695.1). GTDB lineage: Bacteria > Pseudomonadota > Gammaproteobacteria > Methylococcales > Methylomonadaceae > Methylovulum > Methylovulum oryzae. The sequence goes on along the minus strand of NZ_LAJX01000109.1, from coordinate 7,488 downwards.
GAAAACGGCTGAAGCCGTTTTACTCCAGTTAACTTCTTCTTGGGAGAGCTGGAACAGTAAATCGATGGATTGCCATTGGTCGACTTTGGCTTTTTCAGCGTTGAAATGGGTGTTAGCTGCTAAATAATATTCTTCAAAATAGGCGTAGTTTTTTTGCTCGAAGGGCTGCCGTCTGATGGTGTTGTAGCCTAATGTGTCGAACAAATGAATGGCGTTATAGCTTAATGTGTTGCTGCTAAAGGCTTTGAGTGCGTTTTCTATGTCTTTTTTTGATGTCATTGTTTTTATCAGTTCGGTTGGATAACTGTTAGTTTATTTGAGTATAAAACGGCTTTAGCCGTTAGTTTAGAAGTACTGAGTGTGCTTTAAAAATCATCTTCCAGCAATATCAGGTTGTTATAATCGGTATGGTCTTTGAATTGCCTGATTAACTTTTCACGGCCTGTTTCGGCAAGATGTTGATGAAAGCTGGAAAAGGGATAATCGTTTAAGTTATTGGTATAGCCGTGTTTTATCGGATTCATCAGCAAGTAATTCAGGCGCGTCAGGTAATCTTTTTCATCGCGTGGGCAATAGTCCCAGTAATTCCACCAAGTCCGCTGTTGCGTTTGGGTTGTTTGTTTGATGTGGTAGCCACTCTGCCCGTGTATTTTGGTCATGATTTTGGGTAAGTCCTGACCTATCGGGCTTTGGCCTAAGAGATGGTAATGGTTGTCTAAAATGACCCAGTGATGCAACGCCCAGTGATGCCGTTGAAAATTATATTTTATCGCGTTTAACAGCCGTTCTTTTAGTTGGGGTGCTTGGAGTAATAGCTGTTTTTGGTAGTTCGCAGCGGTTATAAAATAGGGTGTATCGTCCATGAATAGATGCGTTGGGTTGTGCAGGTAGTCTTTTTTCATGGGGTTATTAAAACGGCTGAAGCCGTTTTWACTCCGTTTTAAAGTTGGAGTCCAACGGCTTTAGCCGTTGGCGTTGGTTTTATATCACTATCAACCAGGTCACCAGTTCAAATTGATTGAGATTTTCCAGTTGCTGTTTCATCGGTGCAATCAAAGCCCCTCTCTCGGAAGTCAACTTGTGGGCACTGCGTTTTTTGAAGACGCTGATGATTTCATCGGCCGCTGTTTTCAGTAAATTAGTGTAGTCCGCCATGTTTTCGCAATAGTCGGTTTCGGAGTTGAATAGCTCGCACAGTGGCTCATAAGGTGATACGACACCCTGGCATAAGACGCGATAGATTTCCAGAATAGCCTTTGCTTGTGTGTAATTGTAGCGTACTGTGCCGTCCGTCCAGATATAAGCTAAGAAATACGGCGACAATGGGTTGATGGCGCTATTGCCATCAGTATCCTGTTTTTGTTTCAGGCAGAAAATAACGCCCGGTTTGATAATGTTTTTTTCGGCTTCTGAAAAGTGATGACTACCGTAATGTTCGGCATAATCGCCGCCCGGCGCCGGCACGATGGTGTAAAGCCCTAACGGTGAATTGTGTAAATGCCTTTTATGGGTATCTAAAAACCCCGCCAGCTCTATTCTGAAATCATCCATCGTAAAATCGGTCAGTGATAAGCCTTCATCCATGTCTTCAAGATCCAGCACTTCATCTTTGAGTTTTTTTAATTGCTGATTACGGTAGTTCAAATCATCTTCGATGAGTTCATGCAGTTGCTCGGTATTGAGGATATTGTCTTCACCGGTCGCCGTCATATCGACCAGCGCCATTCTGGATTCAACCCGTTCCTTGAGGTTAATGTAATTATCAAGGTCTGGCGTCGGCCAGAAATTGACCAATTGGATAACTTCATTGCTACTGCCTAGTCGGTCAATACGCCCGAAACGCTGAATAATACGCACCGGGTTCCAATGAATGTCGTAATTGATCAGGTAATCACAGTCCTGCAAGTTCTGGCCTTCGCTGATGCAGTCGGTCGCAATTAACAGGTCAATTTGTGCACTTTCTTTTACTGATGACAGGTTGGCGCGGTTTTTTGAGAGAGGGGAAAAATTAACCAGTATGCTGTCGTAGTCGTTTTTGCCTAGTGTCGTGTGGGTCATGCTGCCGCTAATCAATGAACAATGCAGGTCGAATGTTTGTCTGTACCAGGGTTTAAGCGCATCGTAAAGGTAATTGGCGGTATCGGCAAAAGCGGTAAAAACCAGGATTTTCTTGTTGCCGGGATTGAGTGGATTGGCGTTTTTGGCGGTAATCAGTTTTTTGAGTTCATGCAGTTTCGCATCTTTTTCCAGCGTTACAAGTTGGGCATTGTTATGCAATTGGGTTAATGCAGCTTTGTCGCTTTGTAAATCAATCAGCCATTGCTCCACATCAAGATCAGCCAACGCAAATTTTAATTTTTTTCCGACTTGCCACAGTTCAGCTTCATCGGCGAAATCGTCTATCTCATCTTCATCGAGTATAAAGCTTTCCATATAGTCAGCTTGGACTTGATGGGTTTTGAACTGGGCAATTTTTTTCTTCTAATGCGGCGATTTTTTGTAGCGTTCTGTGCATGGAAATTTCAAAGGATTTAATAGAGCTTTCAAGGCGCTTTAAAAAATTGACTTTCATCATGCCGATGAGGACATGTTCACGATCCGTTTGAGTGAAGCCACTGACTTGTTTACCTGCCAACACCTCATACTTTGCCTGCTTGTCCGCTTTTACATAACTGGATGGACTGAAAATAGCCAGCTTATAGTTGAGTATCTGTTGATTAAGCGCGTCATAACTGGGGAATTGCTGCGCTAAGTCAATAGCTGGATAGACTGAATGCGGTTTTAAGCGATGCGGAAACTTAACTGCCGAATCAACGCTGTAAAACTTGACAATATGTTTTCTGGAGCGGGCGATAGTGAGTTCATCCAGTAATTTAAAAAAACCTGAATCCAGCTTATCCAGCAACAGCTTCATGCTTTTGGCAGAATCTTTTTTTGTGTGATCCATTGCCCAGTTAACAAACTGAGTTTGAGTGTTTTTAAGCACTTGAGAAATATTTTTGATTTTACAGCTTTCAAACAGTGCATCTTCTTTGCCTTCGGTGATAAAAGCGATTTGATTGCGTAAATCGCGCAAGGTGTTATTGACGGGCGTTGCCGATAACATCAACACACTGGTTTTACTACCCGATTTAATGATTTTTTCCATTAACCATCGGGCGCGGTTGCTTTTAACTGTGCCGTCATCACTGACTTTTTCTAATGGATTACCTCTGAAGTTATGCGACTCATCAATAACAACCAAGTCATAAATACCCCAATTAAAAGTGTCCAACGCTATACCATTGGCATTGGATTTTCCTGTGCTTCGTCCTACGTCGGTATGGTACAGAACCGTGTAATTAAAGCGGTCAGTTTTGAATGGGTTAAGTGCGTGATTTTGTCCGGCCTGGTAGATAGTCCAGTTACTGGCTAGTTTTTTCGGGCATATCACCAGCACCCTTTTATTCAGTAATTCAAAATATTTAATAATGGCGAGCGCTTCAAAAAGTTTTTCCCAAACCTACGCTGTCGGCAATAATACAACCATTATGTTTATTGATTTTATTAATCGCGCCTTTTACCCCGTCTCTTTGGAAGTCAAATAATGCCTGCCATATTTCGGTGTCAAAAAATCCGGTTTTTTCATTCAGCAATCCCGCTTGATTTTGCTCATCCAGATAGACACCGAAATATGATACAAAGTTTTAAAGTAAATAAATTCGGGGGAATTTTCTCGGTATAACTGTTCAAGGTAGTTTAAAACTTGTGCTTTAACGTCTTCGACCAACCCAGTTTTATCGTGCCATAACTCATCAAACCAGTGCTTTAATTCTTTCCGGTCCCTATCGCTGTCAATGACCAGATTGAGTTCAATATTTTTGCTGCCGCCTAACCCTAAACCATTGACGGTAAAATTAGAGCTGCCTGCAATAGCTTTTTCTATGCCGCTGGCTTGGGTGATGTGATACAGCTTACCGTGCAGAAAGTTAGGTTTGACCATAGAACGAATCTGCGCTTTATCACGCAGCCATTGTGAACACTGCCGGGCAACGGCTTTTTGGTGGATAATTTTTTCGGTTGCAATCACTAAGCTATCATCTTCAATTTTAAATGCCCTGGTATGGGCGTTATCAGGATCTATGGCTTTGATAAAGGTGGGTTCGCCAAATAGAAAACGCAATTCTTCGATGTTATCCAGCTTATCTTTTAACTGTTGATAGGCAAACAAGGTGAAATAAGCCGACACGATGGATACGCTGGAATCGGCCGTTAAGTGTTCCTTTAAAAAATCGCCTACTGAACCGTGAGCATGGTTGTCGCGTATTGATGAATAAATCATGATTCAGTCCTGTTTAGGTTTTTCCAAATGAAACATAGGCGGTTAAAGTATGACGAAATCGAACAACATGCCATATATCAAAACTACCAGGTATGTTAAGCCAGTCTAGCGAAAGGGACAAGGCTCGATGGGATGGTCTTGCCGCAGCTAAGTACAAGTCCACATCTATTTTAATATTCGCGCTGGAGTCAAATGGCTTTAGCCATTTGTTAAAAATGGCTAAAGTTTTTTACTCCTGTTAAAAGACTTTTACACAGTTACTTAGGTTTAAAAAGTCCCCTTCCCCAACTGCAACAATACTTTGTCAGGTTTCCTACAATCGCCTTTCCCTGCGTTAACCAAACATCGGCCTAAACAAGCCAACTTATTGTAAATACAATAACTTTTTTATCATTCACCAAGTTGGCAAGCGTTTTGCTTAATACTAAGCAAACACAGCGTTAACCAGGAATAGCCATGACTTACCCAACTCGCAGCATTGTCATTAATGACACAACATTACGCGATGGCGAACAATCCGCCGGGGTAGCTTTCTCACTAGAAGAAAAATTAGCCATTGCTCAGCAACTCGTTGCATTAGGCGTCCCCGAGCTAGAAATAGGTATTCCAGCGATGGGCAGTTGTGAGCGTGACGAAATTCAAGCCATTGCTGACTTAGGGCTGCCTGCCAAAACTTATGGTCTGGTCAAGAATGCGCCAAGACGATTTGACGTCATGCCTAGGTTTAGCCGTTGATAATATTGATTTATCAATTTCAGCCTCCGATCAACATATTTTGCACAAGTTAAAACAATCGCGCAGCTGGGTCTTAGCGACTATCGATAACCTAGTGCGTAAAGCTAAGGACTATGGTTTTAATGTTTGCGTAGGCTTAGAAGATGCCTCCAGAGCCGATATTGATTTCCTGTTGCGCTTATGCGAACACGCACAAAACGCCGGTGCATTTAGAGTTAGATTTGCCGATACAGTAGGGATTATGGAGCCGTTCGGTGTGTTTGAAACCATTAAAACGCTACGTGCCAACACCGACTTAGCGATTGAAATGCATGCACATGATGATTTAGGCCTAGCCACTGCCAATACGTTAGCCGCAGCCTTAGCGGGTGCTACGCATGTAAACACTACGGTTAATGGTTTAGGTGAACGCGCGGGCAATGCGGCATTAGAAGAAGTCGTGGTCGGGTTAAAACAATTATACGGAATAGAAACCGGGGTTAATTTACGGCATTTTTCTGAATTATCGAGCTTAGTTGCTAATGCATCAGGCGATGCCATAGGCACGCGTAAAAGCTTAATCGGTAAAAATGTGTTTAGCCACGAAGCCGGTATTCATGTCGATGGCTTATTAAAAGATTTAAACAATTATCAAGGGGTTGACCCTGCCATTGTGGGTCGCCAGCATGAATTAGTGTTAGGTAAACATTCAGGCACTCAAGCAGTTATTTACGCTTACCAACAATTAGGTATTCACCTTAACCGTGAGCAAGCTCAGCATTTATTGCTAGCGGTTAAAGACTTTGTCAAAACGGCTAAACGCTCACCGACGCCGGTTGAGTTAAACCAATTTCATCAAGCAATAGGGGACTGAGATATGAACCAAGCCAAAACTGCTCTAAGAGATGAATCTGCAACTAAAAAATCGGTTGCCGTTCCAGTTGATGACGACCGTTACCCAGGCTCATTTTTTAGGATTCCAGCACCACCCGTGCCAGGAAAAACCGGCTGGAGCTTACGCTAATGGCTAGTCAAACGAATGCACAAACCATTGGTTTTTTTGCACAATGGCATGAGGATGTGCATTGTGTATTCGGACGCGACCCGGCAGCCCATAGTGTATGGGAGATTTTACTGACCTACTCTGGCGTACACGCCGTGTTACTCCATAGAATCAGTCATAAATTATGGCTTGCCAATTGGAAATTGACCGCGCGCATCTTATCGGCTTTTGCTAAATGGATGACCAGCGTTGAAATTCATCCAGGCGCTACCATTGGTCGGCGTTTATTTATCGACCATGCGCTAGGCGTGGTAATTGGCGAAACGGCTGTTATTGGCAACGATGTCACGTTGTATCATGGTGTAACCTTAGGTGGGACGACTTGGAATAAAAGAAAAACGCCATCCCACCTTAGGCAATAATGTATTAGTCGGTTCGGGCGCAAAAATTCTAGGTGCGATTACGCTAGGCGATAATGTAAGAGTCGGCGCTAATTCGGTCGTGGTTAAAGATGTGCCGAATTGTTGTACCGTGGTTGGCATTCCAGGTCGGATTGTGCAAAGCAAAGGCACCAAGATTCAAACTAAACACGGCATAGACTTAGACCATCATTTGATTCCTGACCCAGTCGGCAAAGCCATTTCATGCTTACTTGAACGCATTGACGAATTAGAGGCTAAGCAAACCGCTCTGCCTATCACGGCTAATGATGATGAATGCCATACCTGCGATGCTGAAACCATTTGCACATCGCATAGAGAAAGCCCAGTCAAACTGGTCGCGGGGTTATAGTGGACTTATTAGATTTTGAAGCGCAAGGCTTGTATTTTGAACAACAAGAAGTCGCTGGCGTTAAAGAGTTATTAGCACAAGCCTCTGAATCATATGCTGATGGCGCTGCTGAATTACCGTTATTACAAGCCTATTTTAAAGCCCCCGAATCGTTAAATGTATTAGTTGCACTAAACCGGTTTTATTACTACCAGCATCGCTTAGACGAAGCATTAGAAGCAACAATGAAAGCGCTAGCGGTGATAAGGCCAATGCTTGACTTCCCCGATGATTGGCGGCTGTTAAGCCTAACTCATATCGAAACCACACCTAGCGGTTTATTAACCCAAGTACGCTTATATTTGTTTACCTTAAAAGCGATTGGCTTCTTATACATGCGATTAAACCAATTAGAGCTAAGCCAAGAAATTTTTGAGAAATTAGTGGCGTTAGATGAAAAAAACCGTATCGGCGCGCAAGCCTTACTCGACTTAGTGTTGCATTGCCAAGCTGAAATTGAGCAAGACGTGGCTAAACGTGGTATGGCTTAGAAATACTGATTAACCTAGGAACTTTATATACAAGTTTCTCGGAACCCTAATCCCGTTTGCCGCGCCGAGCACCGCAGGTTTTTCTGGGATTAGCCCGATAGGGGCACGGCATGGAYGCCGYGCGYCGA
>NZ_LAJX01000108.1 GCF_000963695.1 Methylocucumis oryzae | reverse complement strand
GCATTCACCACATCCATGTGGCTTAGCAACGCAGGAGCAGTTGCCGAGGACGCCGTAAATACATCCCTGTAGGCTTGGCGGCAGCATCCCTGCTGCCGACACCTGCGCTCTAAACACCCTGCCCAGGCTTGGTATTGTCCCGTCTTAAGTTGGTAGCCTAACATTTACTTTACAACAGAATTAATCAACAGTGAATGAGGACTGCTGTCTTGGCTACTAACCGACTCGATAGTGCCGATTAAATCCCCAGGTGCAGAAACCGCGTTACCGGTTTTTGACACGCGCGCAATCAACTTAACATCTGGAAACATCGATAACTTATACATAGGTGACATCGCCAGCGCGTCGGACAACACGACTTGAATGGGTAGTTCAGCAGCTGTTTTACGCACTACCGCTAAAGGCATTTTTGGGCCTGAAACCGCTTGGGCGTAGATAAACACAGTATCATTAGCGCTTACTTTAGTTTTTAACTCGGCTGCGATAGCAACGCTTAAGTGAATCTCACTAGCTACCTTTGATTCTTTTGGTGGCACAGGTTCAGATGTACCCGCACCAGGCGTGGCATTTACGCTTGCCAACATCGCTTTGACTTGTTGTTGCGCTTCCGAATCTTTAGGTAATAAGTCATAGAGTTTTTGCCATAATTTAATCGCTTCTGGCACCTGCCCTGCCTGAGCTTTAACAACCCCGCCAAACCATAAGGCAGAAACATTATCTGGCTCGCGTGCTAATACGTTTAATACCAGCTCGGCGGGTTTTCCACTAAACTGCTCATGATTAGCTAATGCCAACACTTCAGCATATTCCAACATGACGTCGCTACGCTCACCTAACAACTGATAAGCATGTGCATAAGCATCAGCTGCCTTAGGAAATTGCTGTAAATATTTATACGACTTGCCTAACATATACCAGCCCTCAGCATTATCAGGGTCAGTTTTCATGCGCTCGGCAAGCTTGGCAACCATTCTATTAATGTCTTCGGCACTCGGTGTAGCCTTTGGTTGCGCCAGCATTTCTGGCGTAGGCTCTAATGCTTGAAAATCACCGATGCGACTGTATAACAATAAAGAAAATGCCGGTATTGCCAAACATAACACAGGCATTAACCAGCGGCCTTGTGTTTGTGTAGCCTCGACTACTTTAGTAACCGCTAAATCATCAGCAAGGCTTAACTCTAACTCTTGTCGCTGTTGTTGGTAATCGTCGTCAGATAACACACCTGCGTTTTTTTGCTGCTTTAGCTCTTGCAACTGGCTTTTTGCGATAGCTATATTTTGCTCGGCTATATTTATCTCGTTGACTTTCGGCACCTTAATCAACGGCAATAACAGCATTGCCAATGCTGTTAGCAACATCACAGCGATTAAACATATAAACAACGCGGTCAAACCTCTTCTCCTTCATCTAACAATCGACGGATATTAGCTAAATCAGGCTGGTAACCGCTTGTTCCGGTTTAGTCTTGCGTTTATGCTTTATCACTAAACCCACTGAAATTAAGCCTACTATTAAAAAAGCAACAGGCCCTAACCAAAGCACACCGGTTTTCGCTTTAAACGGTGGGTTGTATAAAACAAAATCGCCATATCTATCGGTCATAAAACGCAAAATCTCGTCTTGACTACGGCCTTGTTGTAACATTTCATAAACTTGTCTACGCAAATCGGCGGCAAGCTCGGCATTAGAATCGGCTATGGTTTGATTTTGGCAGACTAAACACCGTAGCTCAGAGGTAATATTTTCATACTCCGCTTGCTGAGTAGCATTGTCAAAACGCAACGTATCAATAGCTAATGCGGTAGTCACCGGGCATAACAGACTTAGTAATAGCAATAATCTCATTACGGCTCCGCTTGCAATTGCAAAATTAAAGGCAACAATTCGTCTTGAACAGCCTGAATGGTCACAGGCCCAGTGTGTTTATGGCGTACTACACCTTTTTTATCCATCACAAAGGTTTCAGGTACACCATACACGCCCCAATCAAGACCTATGCGACCGTCATTATCCATAATACTCATCGTGTAAGGATTGCCTAAATCAGCTAGCCATTGTTTAGCAGCGTCAGGTTCATCTTTATAATTTAATCCAATAAGCGTTACGGGCTGCTGCTTAACAAATTCATTCAACACCGGGTGTTCCTGCCGACAAGACACGCACCACGATGCCCACACGTTTAACAACCATACTTTCCCTTTTAAGTCATCAGGAGTTAATACTTGTTCAGGCACATCTAGCTGCTTAGCCGAAAACACCGGTGCGGGTTTGTTTAACAACGGTGACGGGATTTCGCTTGGATTTAAATGTAATCCAATAGCTAAAAACACCGCCATAATAATGAAAATAATTAATGGGATAATATACTTAAGCATGTTTAGTTACTCGATAACGCTTATCACATGCCGCACACAGCCCACCCACGGCCATAAATACCGCGCCTAACCAAATCCAGCGAATAAACGCTTTATAATAAATGCGTAAACTCCACGCGCCTTGCTCGTCTAAGGGCTCGCCTAAAGCGACAAATAAGTCTCTAAACAACCCTGCATCAATGCCTGCTTCTGTCATCGGCATGGTTTGTACGCGATAAATTCGTTTTTCAGGCGCAAGTTCAGCGACTTGCTTGCCGTCATAACTGACCGTCACTCGCCCCTTCTCGGCGGCGAAATTAACGCCTTGAGTTTCCTCTACACCATGAAACTCAAACACATAACCGGATAAATCTAGCTTTTCATGCACGGCCATGCGCACATCTTTTTCTACGCTATAAATGGAGGTTAACGTAATGCCGGTTATAAATACGGCAATACCTAAATGCGCCAGCGTCATACCGTAAAATCCAGCCGGTATACTTAGGACTCGTTGCCAAGTAAATTCGCGATTTGTTAAGCGCTCAACAAAATGCCAGTACGGCAATCGCAGCACTCCATAACGCTAACGTCAAACCTAGCCCAGCAAGCCAAGAATAAAACGGCATCAATAACGGTAATGCAAAACCTAAACTGACACAGCCTGCAATCACCCAACGTAAACGGGTTGTTAAACCCAATAAATTATCTTGTTTCCAATGCAACAGTACACCTAAACCGACTGCCAGCGCTAATGGTGCCATTAACGGGATAAACACGGCATTAAAGTACGGTGGGCCAACCGAAATCTTACCCAAACCCAACGCATCAATGATTAAAGGATAAAGTGTACCCAATAAAATACTGCTCGCTGTGACCACCAGTAACACATTATTCAATAAAATCACTGATTCCTTAGACGTTATCGCAAACGTCGCGCTGCTTTTTACATAAGGTGCACGTATCGCATAAATCAATAATGAGCCACCTACGACTACCGCCAAAAATACTAAAATAAACAAACCACGCGCTGGGTCGCTAGCAAAGGCATGTACCGACGTTAATACGCCAGAACGTACTAAAAACGTGCCTAATAAGCTTAAAGAAAAAGCAAAAATGGCTAATAACACCGTCCAGGTTTTAAAAACGCCGCGTTTTTCAGTCGCCGCTAAGGAATGCATAAGCGCCGTACCCACCAACCACGGCATAAACGACGCATTTTCCACCGGGTCCCAGAACCACCAACCGCCCCAACCTAATTCGTAATACGCCCACCAACTGCCTAAGGCAATGCCTAACGTTAAAAACATCCAAGCCATATTCGTCCAAGGCCTTGACCAACGCGCCCAAGCGGCATCGAGTCGGCCTTCTAATAAAGCCGCCAACGCAAAGGCAAACGCAACAGAAAACCCGACATAGCCCATATAAAGCATCGGTGGATGTATCGCTAAGCCTGGGTCTTGTAACAACGGATTTAAATCCCGCCCTTCTACCGGTATCGGAAATAAGCGCACAAACGGATTTGATGTTAATAGCAAAAACAATAAAAAACCGACCGCTACTAAGCCCATAATGCCTAAAATTCTAGCCAGTGTCGCATCGGGAATCGCTTTATTAAACTTAGCCACTAATCCCGTCCAACACGCCAACACTAAAGCCCATAATAGCAACGAGCCTTCATGCGCACCCCATACGCCAGAGATTAAATATAAGGTCGGCAATGCGGTATTAGAGTTTTTCGCAATATACGCGACTGAAAAATCATGCGTTAAACTGCTATACGTCAAACAGCCATACGCTAGCGCGACAAATAATAGCTCAGCAAATGCTGCAGGTTTCGCCAATGCAATCCAACGGCTAATACCGCGATAAGCGCCGATCAGCGGCACCGTACCTAACACCAATGCCATGCATAAAGCGAGAATAAGAGAAAAATGACCGAGTTCGGGAATCATGAGGATTGAAATCTAACGAAGTTAATATATTGTTTAGCTATCATTGCTGCTCAACCTGCTTTTTCAAACTCGCCTTCACTTCCGGCGGCATATAATTCTCATCATGCTTAGCAAGTACCTCTTCGGCGACAAACACACCCCGGCTATCCAGCTTGCCATTCGCAACAATACCTTGGCCTTCGCGGAATAAGTCGGGCAAGATACCGGTATATTCAACAGTGACATCTTTGCTAAAGTCAGTAAGCTTAAATCTCACCATTAAACCCTTATCAGGCCGTTCAACTGAGCCTTTCACCACCATACCACCTAATCTAAACAAAGTTTCCTTAGGTGCTTTACCGGCTAGCACATCAGACGTTGAAAAAAAGTACATTAGATTTTCGTTAAACGCTTTCAACGCAAAACCAACGGCGACTGCAATACCGGCGACCATTAACACGATTAAAATCAAAACGTTGTCTTCTTGCAGGCTTCATCATCATAGTTGTCTTTGCTCTTTTAATGCGAGTTTACGCAACAACTGCTTACGTTTAATCATCGGCAAAATCATGGTCGCGAGTAATACAACGAAACAAATACCATAAGCCGTCCATACATAAAACGCATAACCGCCCATATAGAAAAATTCTGCTAATGTCATAGCGTTTGCTCCGTAATCAATTTCTTAACCCATTGTGCCGTGCGTTCTCGTTGTAATAACTCTAGCTTCGCGCGTTGTAGCATCGCGATAACATAATAAAACTTAAAGGCTAACGCCATCAGCAACAACGGAATCAACATACTGACATGAATAGATGGCTTATCCATCTTAGTCACTGTTGCACCCTGATGTAAGGTACTCCACCATTCCACCGAATAATGAATAATCGGAATATTCACTACGCCCACTAAAGCCAAAATCGCTACGGCTTTCGACGCTGTTTTCTTATCATCAATCGCACCGTATAAGCCAATCACGCCAAGATATAAAAACAACAAAATCAACTCTGACGTTAAGCGTGCATCCCAGACCCACCAGGTCCCCCACATAGGTTTACCCCATAAGGAACCCGTCACTAAAGCAATAAAGGTAAACGCCGCACCGACCGGTGCACTGCTAATAGCGACAATCTCAGCTAATTTTATGCGCCAAATCAAACCAATAGCCCCGGCAATCGCCATCATCATATAGATAAATAACGACATCCAGGCTGCTGGTACATGAATATAAATAATGCGATAACTATCGCCTTGTTGATAATCCGCAGGCGCTAAATACAAGCCACCCACGAGACCGCTAATCAGTAAGATTAAAAATAGCGCAACCAACCAAGGCATTAAGCGATTAGTTAACGCATAAAAATGGGGGGGCGATGCCAAACGATGAAAAAATCGCCCAATAGGCTCAGGAATTAAAAACATAGGATTATTAAAAAAACAGAAGAAAACCTTGTTACCGTTAAGCTTCACAGATTAGTGAAGGCCGTCAAAATGTATTGCTTAACTTTCGGTAAAAGGTTCAAAACCATCAAGCTTTACAATACGAAGGCAGCCAGCTCTTTGCCAGCATAGTTTCTGGCACTACGCTATAATCAAAGGCTTCGCCGTCTCTTATCATTTGTTCAACATCGAATAACAACGCAACTTCAGGAATATCGGCAAAAAATAAACGATAAAAAGGCTTAACCAACCATTTAGACACTTTAGTATTGGTATCACCTAAAAAATTTCGGCGTTGCCCTACATGTGCAATCTCATCAATGGTAATTTCAGCCAGTAACGCTTTTAATCGCTGACAAACCTCTGGCTCGTCCGCTAATACGTCGTCAAACAACTGGTTTAAATGAAAATAATACGTCACGCCCATTAATTCAGTCACAAACGCTGGCCCATCCATGATAACCCCTGGTAATTTAGGGAATTGCCGATAAAACCACTCTTGCCAAGGCGGTAATGGCACCCATTCAACGTGGTCTAAACCGCAGGTTTTAAGCATCTCATCAAATAAGCGCCAATGACAAAATTCTTCTGCTAAATGCACGCGGCTAATCTTGTCCTCAACCGTCGTGGCACTCGCTAAATCAGGCACTGCATCCCAAGCACCTTTTATGCCAACCCATTCGTGTCTTGCAAATTTATAAATACTGGTCAGCATTAAGGTCATACGATCTAAGTCTTCGGGCTTATCAATCATTTTGACATAGTTGCGATAAAACGCGTCTGGATTAGCCAACGGTTTTCGTAACCTGACTGGATGCTGCTGGAAATACTGCAATTTCTCGCGCTTTTTCGCTAAGTCTTTATCAGCTTCCAATAACTCACCGCCATGTTGCTGGCTAAACTGCCAATAGTCGATGAAGTTTTGTTGTCGCTGCTCAGCCGTTGCTGGCGTAAATATCGAACAAAAAAGTAGTTGAATTCATAAAGTTGCCCTAGTAACAATTGTTAGCTCATACTCATTTTCAAACGCCGCCACAGTTGGCCAAGGCGTTAACACCAAACGCTAACACCAGCATAGCGCTTAAAATATTAATTTGGGCAGATACCACTAAACCTGAACTCGCCATCGTCACCGCATTACTAGCAAAAATCAGCACCGGTACATATAACGGCAGCACTAATAACGACAAAATCATACCGCCTCGACGCAAGCCAACCGTCAACGCCACACCAATTGCCCCCACCAGACTCAACACTGGCGTGCCTAATAACAAGGTTTGCATTAATACACCTAACACGGTATTCGGCAAGCCTAAAAACACCGCTAACAATGGCGCAATCAACAACAATGGCAAACCGGTCACTAGCCAATGCGCACACACTTTTGCCAAGATTAAAATCGACGCAGGATACGGGCTTAATAAAATCTGTTCTAACGAACCATCATCAAAATCAGACCGAAACAAACTATCCAACGATAACATCGCCGCTAATAACGCCGACACCCAAATCACACCAGGTGCAATGGCCTGTATAAGCTGCGGCCTCGCGCCTAATCCCAAGGGAAATAGCGTAATCACTAACACGAAAAATAACAACGGATTGGCAATTTCTGAGCGTCTGCGTAACGCTAACAGCAAATCGCGCCGAATAATTGCAAAAAAAGCCTGGCTTAACGACATGGTTTAAAGACGAATGCGTTGCACATCAACGCCGGGTAAATTCAAATCATGGTGTGATGTCATCACAATCATACCACCTTGGTCACAGTGCTGAGTCATTAACGTCTGTGTTAACTGAATGCCTTGTTTGTCTAAGGACGTAAACGGCTCATCTAAAATCCATAACAAACGCTGGGTAATTAATAAACGCGCCAGGGACAAACGCCGTTTTTGTCCAGCTGACAACGCCAATACCAGCGCATCATCATAACCGGTTAACTGCACTTGTGCCAACGCTTCAGCGATTGAATAACGGCCTGGTATGCTTAAGGCTAACGCCACGGTTAAATTTTCCAGCACCGATAACTCTTTTTTAATGCCTTCTAAATGCCCAACATAAGCCATATCGGCATGATACTGAGCCGACCCGATGCGCTCATCGCACCATAAAACCTCACCGGCGTCAGCTTCTCTAAAACCACATAAAATGCGTAACAAAGACGTCTTACCGCTGCCGTTTTTGCCTTCCAATAGCAGCACCTGACCTTGCTGTAAACTAAATGACAACTCGGCAAACAAAATCCTATCATCACGGATACAGCTTAACGCAATCGCTTTGAGCATCACGCTAACCTTTGTCTAACGGCTTCGTATAAAAACACACCGGCGGCTACCGATAAATTCAAGCTTTCTACTTGTCCAAACATAGGCAGCTTCACTAAAACATCGCAGTTCTCCCGCGTTAATCGGCGCATTCCTTTATCCTCCGCACCAATCACCAGTGCGACCGGCACGGTAAAATCAACCTGATAAAGCGTCTGCTCAGCCTCACCCGCCGCACCGATTAACCACAATCCTTGTTGTTTTAATAACCGTAAACACCGCGCTAAATTAGTCACTTGATACACTGGCACCGTCTCGGCTGCTCCGCTAGCCACTTTACACACCGTCGGCGTCATTGCCACAGCATTATCTTTAGGAATAATGACGCCATCAACGCCCGCCGCATCACAGCTACGCAAGCAAGCGCCTAAATTATGCGGGTCTTGTACTTGGTCTAATACTAAAAACAACGCCGGTTTTTCTAACACAGCGAGCTTGTCTTTCAAATCCGCTTCAGTTAACAGCTCAGGTAATAACACCTCAACGACAATACCTTGATGGTTATTGCCGTCAGCATAAGAATCCAATTTTTTTCTATCGGTTTTAATGGGTTCTATACCTAAAGCTTGCAACGCAGTGACAACCGCTTGCAAGCGCGCATCCTGACGCTGACCGTCTAACCAAGCTTTAGTAATTTGCTCAGGCGAATAATCTAACACCGATTTAACCGAGTGTAGACCGTAGAGTTTATTGGCTTTCATATATGGATTTGACTAAGACACTCTTTAAGATTTTGGGTGTTACAAACAGCAATATTTCCCATCATGCCAACCAATAAATTTTTTAATGTGTCTAGCATGATGACATCCGTATGATTTTTACAGACAATTAAAAGGCTATAGCTAGGATCAGCTTGTTCATGGGCCTTCCGATACATACGCTCAAGCACTGCAATCGAGCCGCTCCATTTCTTACAAAACTCGTAAGTTGGCTCTTTATAGACGGATTTGATAATATCTTTTCTAGCTGATACCGTTTTAACATTGCTCTTGCGCAGTACCTCTAATTCATTGGCAATAGTCTGTTGACAGCTTAGTAGCACATCCTTTAAGTCAGTTAACTCAATCAACTGGACTTGATGATTACTTACCAAAAAATAATCTACTTTACTCAACATAGCGCCATGAAAACCGACAGCAACTGCTATGCCATCGTTATCATCTAGCTTATAGGCTAATAATCGCTCACTGGGGCTTTCGCACTCACCGTCACGACTTTTAGCGTGCTGAATAGCAGACAAAAACGGATTCTTATCAAACATAGCTTAGTGCAAATCACTGAAATACAGCTCTTGGTAAGCCATGCTGAGTAACTCTCTGGCTTCTATCAGTTGTTGTAGTTTATTATCCGACTCAAATGGATAGAGTTGACCACCGTGATCAAGATAATGCACCGATAAGAAATCATCTAAAGCCTCAGCACTAAGCTGCATTTTCTTAATACAGACTTCTAAGGCCTTAGCGAAATCCTGGCTATGGGTCGTCATCACAACATTAACACCGGCATTAGCCAACAGCAATAACACATCAACCAGCTTCACCTGCCAATCGGGATGTAGATTAGTTTCTGGCTCATCGATAAAAATAAAAGATCCGGCGGTAATCAAATTTTGTCTCAGCAAGGCGTGAATAATGCCTAGATTCGTCATGCCCAATGACACAAGGTTTTTCGAAATTACATTACCTGTATTGTTTTTAAAACTTAAATCACTACCTTTAAAAACAAACTCGCCGCCTAAAATATCTTTGAGACGCTGACTAGCTTCAATAAAAATCGGCTCTAATTTAGTCTTAGCGCTAAGTGCTTCATCGAGTTCATAGAAATACTTAGGGACGCCTGAAAGCACGTTCTCTTGCTTACCAGCGAAAAAACGATAAATGCTTTCTAATAACCCTGGTCTGTGTTCCTTAGCAAGCCTCAAAGCCCCTCGAACCCGCCAATATGCAGGCGATTCAAAGTAAACAACACTTAGAAATCTATCAATTTCATATATAAAATCTTCTGCAATCTCAAAACCAATTTTTTCAACACCGTTAATTTCAATAGTAAGCAATTGATTAATATGTATTTTAGATTTATCTTCGGCATAATTTATAAGCTCTGCCAAACTCGAAATTTGAAAATTGTCTTTTAGTTCATTGCTCAGCTGAATAGAGAAAATATGAACACAATGTTGTATAGGATTATTTAGTTTGAATAAGAAATCATCAAAATTATTATTCAGAGCATCAATAGTGCTAGCGACATGCTCTAATTTTGTAAATGTTATTTTAAGGCTATCTATATACCCATTAAAGCGATTGCGCATATTCTCGATAACAGAAACTCTTGAGGAAGCAAATGAAAAATACTCTTGAATTTTCCAAGAACTAGCACTTTCAAATTCTGAAATTAACTGTTTTAAATCAGTTTTAATAGATTCTAGTATTTCAATATCAACGTCGTTTTTAATACTTTCATTCAAAGTATCCAATTGCAACTGGATTTGCTTAATAGTTCCGGTTATTGATTGATGATAAACATTTTTATTTATAACATTCAAAACCGAATACAACGCCTTAGTAAAAAAGCTTTTCCCCGTACCATTAGGCCCGGTAATCACAGTAACAGGGCGTACTTGAAATGTCGCTTCTCTAATCTGCCCTAAATTTTTAACCGTAACATCTAGCTTCATAATAACTCTACTAAGATTTCTTACGCTTTCTACGTTTCTTTGCCGTTATCTCAACAGACTTTTTAGGCGTTTTTTGTTTTTGAATCAGCTCAAAATCTATTTTTTTCTCATCTAAATCGACACGTGCGACTTTCACTTGCACCGAATCACCCAAACGGTAATAGATATTAGTCCGTTCTCCTTTCAGTTGGTGACTCACAGGATCAAAATGGAAATAATCCTGCCCTAAATGGCTGATATGGACTAGGCCTTCGACAAAAATATCGGCTAACTCAACAAAAAAACCAAACGAGGTAACAGCTGAAATAATACCGGAAAATTCCTCACCGATTTTATCCATCATGTATTCGCATTTCAGCCAGCTAGTCACATCGCGTGTCGCTTCATCGGCGCGGCGCTCGTTGGCCGAGCAATGTTCGCCTAACACCACCATCTCAGGAACGCCATACACAAAACGTGGTGGGCTTTTTATTTTGCAAACAATGCCGAATCGCTCTGTGTACGAGTAAATCAGGATAACGCCTAATCGGTGATGTGAAATGGGTATACGCGTCTAAGGCTAAGCCAAAATGACCTTTTAATTCTGGGCTGTACACCGCTTGCGACATGGAGCGTAATAACACCGTTTGGATTAAATGCGCATCAGGACGTTCTTTAATCTTGTTGACTAAATGCATATAGTCCAACGGCGTCGGACTGCCAGAGCCACCTAGCTTTAACCCTAACTGGCCTAAGAAATTTTTAAGATTTAATAGCTTATCATCGCTAGGCCCTTCATGGATTCTAAGCAATTTAGGGATTTTTTTGCCATTTAAAAAACGTAGCCGCCGCACTGTTGGCCCGTAATCATAAACTCTTCAATCAATTTATGCGCGTCGTTACGCACGACAGGTACGATTTTGTCAATTTTACGGTTACTGGCAAAAATAATGCGTGTTTCCTGAGTATCAAAATCCATCGCCCCGCGTTGCTCACGGCTATGTCTTAACACCTGAAATAACGCATACATATCGCGTAAATGCGGTAATAATTCTGCATAACGTGCGCTAACGTCAGCATCGTTCTCGACTAAGATTTTCGCCACTTCGGTATAGGTTAAACGCGCCTTAGAATTCATCACCGCATCATAAAAACGCGAACGCTTAACCGTACCTTGAACATCAATCAGCATTTCTGCCACCATGCACAAGCGATCAACTTTAGGGTTTAATGAGCATAAGCCATTCGATAAAATTTCCGGCAACATAGGAATCACTTGCTCAGGAAAATACACCGACGTGCTGCGATTCTTAGCTTCTTTATCTAACGCGGTATTCACTTGCACATAATGCGACACATCCGCTATCGCCACATAGAGTTTCCAACCGCTAGGCGTTTTTTCTGCAGTAAACAGCATCATCAAAATCACGCGCATCTTCACCATCGATAGTCACCAGCGGCAAATCACGCAAATCTTCGCGCCCAAGCTTGGCGTGTTCAGGAACTTCTGGCGTTAATGTCGCTATTTCAGCGAGTACCTCGTCCGGCCAGATATACGGCAATTCATACGAGCGTATGGCCATTTGAATTTCCATGCCGGGCGCTAAATGGTCGCCTAACACTTCGATAACGCGTCCTATCGGCTGGCGTAGCTTAGTCGGTTGCTCAACGATTTCTGCCACAACGATTTGACCGTGTTTAGCACCCGCCAGCCCGTCTTTCTGTAATAACACGGTTTGTGCCATATTTTTATTATTAGGCACCACATAACTAAAACCGCCTTCTTGATAGAGCTTACCGACAACTTGATGGGTATTACGCTCTAAAATCTCAACCACAGCCGCTTCACGACGGCCTTTTTTATCGATGCCTACAATACGCACTAACGCTCTATCGTTGTGCAATAAGGGATTCATTTCTCTAGGCGATAAGAATAAATCTTCTGAGCCATCATCAGGCCGGATAAAACCAAAGCCATCGGCATGACCTAACACACGACCTACGACTAAATCTTTATTATTCACTAAACAATAGCGCTGTTCTCGATTAAACAACACTTGTCCATCGCGCTCCATCGCACGTAATCTGCGTCTTAACGCTTCTAACTGGTCTTCTGACGATAATTCAAAGGCTTGCGCAATTTCTTTACGCGCTAATGGCTTGCCCTCATGGGCAATAAATTCGAGGATAATTTCCCGACTCGGAATAGGATTCTCATATTTTTCGGCCTCACGCTGAGCGTAAGGATCCAGAGTTGAATGAAAAGCGGTGTTCTTCTTTTTTGACTGTTTAGTCATTACCTTAAAATGATGAGAGAGACTGGCTAGCTCATATCATACCTGCTTAGCCAATCGAATAGAATGCAAAACTAACGATGTAAAATTAATTTCAATACAAATTTACTGCCAAAATAGGCTAATAACAACACAACAAAACCACTAATCGTCCAGTTAATAGCCGTTCTGCCACGCCAACCGTAAATGCTGCGGCCTAATAACAAGCCAGAAAAAATAAACCAGGCGGCAATCGATAATACCGTTTTATGCACTAAATGTTGGGCGAATAAATCTTCGATAAACACAAAGCCGCTGCCTAATGATACGGTTAAAAAACCTAAGCCTACCGCCAGCATTTGAAATAAAAGCGCTTCCATTGCTTGCAACGAAGGCAACGACTGTATAAACGGTTTAGGTCTATGACTTTTTCAATTGCAAATCTTGCACTGCAATTAACCCCGCTTGTAACGCCGCGATATTAAGCAAGCTAAACGCAATAATTGACGCCAAAATATGCACACTCATTGCCCAACTATACACTTTCAAAGGCTGAGGCTGGTCATCTAAACCCAGCTCTAAGCCCAGCATTAAGGCCGCAATTGGAAAAATTGCCACGCCTAGCTTTTCGACAGGCTTAGTTAATGCCGCAAGCAATAATAGTAGCGATACGATTAACGCGACAAAGGCTGCGGTGTTAAAAAAACTAAAATTAAAACCTTGATGCGCATATAAATTATACGCATGGTAACTACCTTGGGTTAATACCGCCAGCCACGCCCAATACGTGACTTTATTGCTTAACACAGCACGCTGAAAATAACGCAGAATCAATGCTGCGCCGACCAGATAACTGCAAATGGACACAATAGCAAGAGCAACAGAAATCATTGACAACAGAGTTTACGAGAGTACGGTTAAGTCTGCTAATGCAAACGGGTTTATGGCTATGTTAATATAACCTGTTAAATAGTCCTAGTGTATTTATGGGCTACCAACTTTAGGCGAAACAACGCCAAGTAGGGACAGGGCGTTTTAGAGCGTAGGTGTTGGCAGCATGGATGCTGCCACCAAGCCTACAGGGACGTATTTACGGCGTCCTACGCTCTGAATGACCTGTACCTACATTAAGTTTGGTAGTGTATTTATGCTAGCCCAGTTAATCCCTGATTCGCCCTACACATCATGTTTGAAAATTTAACCGACCGCTTAAGCGACACACTGAAAAAAATTACCGGTCAAGGCCGACTGACTGAAGAAAATATTAAAGAAACGCTACGAGAAGTCAGAATGGCGCTATTAGAAGCCGATGTTGCGCTTTCTGTCGTCAATGATTTTTTAGACAACGTTAAAGCTGGCGCCTTAGGCCAAGAAGTTCAAAGCAGCTTAACACCTGGCCAAGCAATGGTTAAGCTGGTTCATCAAGAACTCGTTAACGTCATGGGTAGCGCTAGCACAGGACTCAGTTTCCGTACTCAACCCCCAGCGATTATTTTAATGGCAGGTTTGCAAGGTGCAGGTAAAACGACCACTGTTGCTAAATTAGGCCGCTGGCTAAAAGAAACGCAAAAGAAAAAAAAGTCGGCGTGGTCAGCGTCGATATTTACCGTCCCGCCGCGATTAAACAATTACAAACCTTAGCTGAAGATTCAGCGTTAGATTTTTTCCCCAGCGATGACAGCCAAAACCCTGTTGATATAGCGAAAAAAACGCAATTATCGCCGCTAAGAAAAAAAAAAAAAAAAATTCTTAGATGTCATCATCGTTGATACGGCCGGCCGCTTACATAT
>NZ_LAJX01000107.1 GCF_000963695.1 Methylocucumis oryzae | reverse complement strand
ATAATGCGCTCTAACTCACGCTCAGGCATTTGTCCATGGGCGCTTTCAATCCGCGCTTCGGGAATTAATTTACCTAAATCCAACGCCATTTTCGGCATGGTTTTCACATCGTTATGCAGAAAAAAAGACTTGTCCACCCCGCTTAATTTCACGCAAACACGCTTCTTTAATTTCCGCATCTTGCCAAACATGAATAAAGGTTTTAATCGCATGGCGGTTAGGCGGTGGGCTGGCAATAATCGAAATGTCACGCAAGCCTGACATCGCCATGTTTAATGTGCGCGGGATAGGCGTAGCTGTTAACGTCAACATATCGATTTCATTACGCAACTTTTTGAAATGCTCTTTTTGGCGCACACCAAAACGATGTTCCTCATCGATAATCACTAAGCCTAACGCTTGAAACTTCAAATCCTTGGCTAATAACGTATGGGTACCAATAACAATATCAACTTTACCTTGGATAAGCGCGTCGGCAATCTCCTTCTGCTGTTTAGCTGTGACAAAACGCGACATCACTTCTATGCGCACCGGCCAATCGGCAAAACGGTCACAAAAATTTTGATAATGCTGTTGTGCTAATAATGTGGTCGGCACTAACACTGCCACTTGTTTACCATTCTGTACAGCAATAAACGCAGCACGCATAGCGACTTCAGTTTTACCAAAACCGACATCGCCGCAAATAACCCTGTCCATAGGCTTGCCACTCGCCATATCCTCAATAATGGCATCAATCGCGGATAATTGATCCGGTGTTTCCTCAAATGGAAACGCCTCGGCAAAAATCTGATAATCGGTATTCTCAACTTGAAAGCAATGACCTTGTTTTAAAGCCCGTTTAGCATGAATATCTAATAACTCCGCAGCAACATCATGGATACGCTCAATGGCTTTTTTCTTAGCCTTCGCCCATTGGTCGCCACCTAGCTTATGTAATGGTGCATTTTCAGGACTCATGCCGGTATAACGGCCTATAACATGCAAGGCGGACACCGGTACATAAAGCTTATCGTTATTAGCATACTCCAAACTTAAAAACTCAGCGGGTATACCTGCGATAGTTAATGTTTGTAGCCCTAAATAGCGCCCTACGCCATGCTCTCGATGCACCACTGGCGAACCGATAGTCAGCTCGTTAAGATTATTAATAACAGCTTCTAACTCTTTAGCCGCCGATTTTAATCGCCGCCTTTTCTGCTGCGCCTTTTCGCCAGACAAAAGATTTTCTGGAATTAACGCTAGCGCTTGAAAACCATCGCTCTCATTAAGAATTAGCCCTTGATCGATAGGCGCAACCAACAGACATAAACGCTCAGTCGTCGTTAAAAATGCTTGCCAACTGTCTAGCAACTTAACGCTAATTTTAAATTGGCGTAATCGCTCTAATAATGCTTCCCTACGCCCCGCAGATTCAGCAATAAATAAAACTTTACCTGAAAACGACTCGATAAACTGCTGTAAACGAAATGCCGGTAGCTCTAACTTTGGATTAACCGTCAAATCAGGCAATACCTTGCAAATACTATCGTTGCTGGCTTGAGTACTAATAACGATTTTGACAAAGCGCTGGGTTTTATCACCTAATTCATCTGCCGACAAAAATAATTGCTGAGGCGTTAATAACGGTCGCTCGACATCGTAGCGACGTTGCTCATAACGCTCTTCTGCTTCATGAAAAAACTGCTCAGCCGTGCTGACTAACGCATCGGTCGCAACAAAAATGGCAGAATCCGGCAAATAATCAAACAATGTTGCTGTTTGCTCAACAAACAAAGGCAAATAATACTCTATACCACCGGGCGCAATGGCTTTGCTAACATCTTGATATAACGTATTTTTCTCTGAAGCATTAGGAAAATTAACCCTAAACGCTTGGCGGAACTGCTTAATAGCGGCGTCAGTAAATGGAAATTCGCGCGCCGGAAACAATTGAATTTGCTCTATTTTTTCTAATGAGCGTTGTGTATCAGGGTCAAATGTTCGGATTGACTCAATTTCATCATCAAACAATTCGATTCTAAACGGTACATGACTTCCCATAGGAAATAAATCAACAATTGAGCCGCGCACGGCAAACTCAGCGTGTTGATACACCTGCGAAACACATTGATAACCGACGCTTTCCAACTTAATCCGATTCAGCTCAACATTAAACTGATCACCGATTTTTAATGAAAAACTATTAGCTAGCACATGTTCCCTAGGTGCTAATCGATGCATTAATGTTGAAATCGCAACGACTAACGCACCGCGTTTTACATGTGCTAAAGACGATAAGGTTTTTAGGCGTTCTGAAGTAATTTCAGGTAGCGGCGAAAATACGTCATAAGGCAACGTTTCCCAATCGGGAAAATACAAAATTGGCTGTTCGCCCTGCAAAAAGAAGGCTAGCTCATGTTCTAAGCGCAAAGCCGTTTGCGTGTCGACCGTCACAATAACAAAGAAACGATTCGTCGCCCGAATCGAATTTGCTAATGCCAGCGAATCAGCGCAACCCGCTAAACCCGACCACGTTAATAGCGGTATAGCGCTATCAGGGATAGGAGGAGAAAATAATAAATGACTAGGCATTACACAAAACTGTATTATAAAAAATTTTGCTATCTTACACGGAAATACTAACTTTAGTATGACGTTAGCTGATAAACATTGCGTCGCCGTAACTAAAGAAACGGTAACGCTCAGTGATCGCATGTTGATAAGCAGCCTTAACAGTTTCAAAACTTGCAAACGCAGAAACCAGCATTAACAGCGTTGATTCGGGCAAATGAAAATTAGTCAATAAGCCATCAACAACTTTAAACTGATAACCCGGCGTGATAAATAGCTCCGTATCACCCATTCCTGCTTGTAAAGTGCCTGACACACTCGCTGACTCTAATGCACGCACTGATGTAGTACCTATAGCTATCACGCGCCCACCGTTCGCCCTAGTCTGATTCACTAAAGCGACTGTATCGTCAGAAACCACATAATATTCCTTATGCATACGATGTTCAGCTATCTGCGTAACTCTTACTGGCTGAAACGTGCCACTGCCCACATGCAAGGTCACAAAAGCCTTGCTCACACCTTTAGCCTCAAGCTGGTTTAACAGCTTATCGTCAAAATGCAAACCTGCTGTCGGTGCAGCAACCGCACCTAAATTTTTAGCAAACACGGTTTGATAACGCTGGCTATCGAAATCCGTATCTTCTCGCTGAATATACGGTGGCAACGGAATATGACCTATGGTATTTAACAGCTCATATACGGACTGCTGAGTATGAAAATGGACATAAAATAAATCGTCTTGCCGCGCTAAAACCTCGCAGCTTAGATTCTGTTCCAACTCAATAAAGCTACCAGATTTTGGTGCTTTACTTGCTTTAATATGAGTGAGCGCATGTTGGTCATCGATTACGCGTTCAATAAGCATCTCAACTTTGCCGCCACTTGCTTTACGGCCATACAACCTAGCAGGTATTACTTTCGTATCATTAAATACGAGCAAATCTCGTTCATTGACTAAATCAATAAATTCACGGAACAACGTATCGGTCAAACAACCACTTTGCCGTCCCATACAAAGTAATCGGCTTTGAGCGCGCTCAGGTAATGGTTGTTGGGCAATTAATTCAGGTGGCAAAAAATAATTAAAGTCGTTGGTCTTCATCATACAAACGCTAAAAAAGTGTTAATTGCTTAGCTTAACAAAAAAATAATTGGGAAATCTAAAAGTTTTAATTATAATGACAAGTCTGAGCCGGGGTGGCGGAACTGGTAGACGCGCCGGATTCAAAATCCGGTGATGGTGACATCGTGTCGGTTCGATTCCGACCCTCGGTACCAGAAAAAACAAGGGCTTAGCATTTTGCTTCAAGCCCTTTTTTATTGCCTGAAGGTTTTACGCTGCTCTTCAGCGTTGAATCCACGAACTTTTTTAACTCCGTAACAACGTTCCAATCATCAAGCATAAAAAAACCGACATTAATGCCGATTTACAGACGTGCTATACGATAAATTAGGCAAGTTAGCCATCCAGCTTACCTGCTACCGCCAAGCTCAACATTGCTTTTTAGCTATTGCAGCATAACCCATTGATGCATCATAGCTTTTTATTGGTTAAATTACTAATGACAAGCTGGCTTAAGCCCGTTAATTCACTAATCGTCGTTAAATCAAAACCTTTAGCTAACATGTTGCGCGCAATCGCGATAGATTTTTCTAATTCACCTTCTTCTTTCCCTTCTTTAAAAGCCGTCTCGGTCGCATTTTCCAATTCGCCATATTCCAGTAAGCTTTTTAAGTAGGCTTCATATTGCTTGGGCGTTAAATGCGCTAACTCAGCGATTTCAAAGCCTTTTCTAAAAATAGGCTCGTTTAAAATCGCAGGGATTTGGTCAAAGTTTTCTAAATGCTTTAAAAAATACACCCATTTATCAAAATGCGTGATTAGTTCGTGTTCTTGTTTGGTGAACAACGGCACAGACAAAAACCTAAAATGCAGTTTGTCAAACAGTACATCGCCGTCTTGGTCTTTTAAACACACGTCGCGGCGGAATTTTCTAATTTCTTCGGCTTCGTCATAATGAAAATTTAAAATCGCGATGAAATACACCGGGACTAGCTCAAAACTCCACAGGCCTTTTTTGGCTTGCTCTTTAATCGGAAAAGTCGAGTAAAACAACGCCCGGTCTTTAAAGAAGTTCATTTTGGCTTTTTGCATTTCGACAATAAAGCGCTGACCGTCTTGGGTTTGGCAATAAATGTCATAAACCGCTTTGCGTTGTTTAGACGAGCTAGGCAACTATTCTGGATTGTTAAAACTTAATTCGGCAATTTGATGATAATCCGGCAATAATTGATTTAAAAAATCAATTAATAAGTCTTTGCTCGCCTCTTCGCCGAATAGTTTTTTAAAGCCAAAATCGGTGTACGGGTTAAGGTATTTTTTATCGGTTGACCGTGTTTGCTTCATGTTAGTTACCGCTTTAAACGCATTTATCATGCATTGCTCAATTTCAGTTAACTATTTACCTAAATTTAGTGAAATGGTATAGCTTTCTTGCTCTGTTATGCGGTTATTGCCGCACAATAGCGCGATTCGACCATACCCTATAATGCGCTTTTCTTCTAATACTTACCCAATAACGAGGCACACAATGGCAACTAATTTAGGTTTTATCGATACTGAAAACAACGATGCATTTATTTTAGCGACTGACTTAGGTCAGCTTAAAGGCACCAATACTGGTGGTGGTATTATTTCGGCCTTACCCGATGTTACATC
Source organism: Methylocucumis oryzae (assembly GCF_000963695.1). Taxonomy (GTDB): domain Bacteria; phylum Pseudomonadota; class Gammaproteobacteria; order Methylococcales; family Methylomonadaceae; genus Methylovulum; species Methylovulum oryzae. The sequence continues at coordinate 27,423 of NZ_LAJX01000107.1, read as the reverse complement.
TAGCGACAATATAGATTTTTATCAGTTTGAATTAACAAGAACGGCGTTGATTAACAGTTATATTGAATTATCTTCTCCTGATGTCGTCGCGATTCAGGGCTATTATCAGATGCGCTTATATCAATTCGATAGCACAACTCAGCAATATAAAGAAGTCCAGGTGAGCACTCAATCGGATAATTACCCTTATAGTTATCGCTTGGAATTGTCAGGGCTAAAAGCCGGTACTTATGTGTTTGGTGTCGCTGGCGCAGAGCGTGATTTTGCCAATGCGACAGGTTTGTATAATCTTAGAATTGCTTTGCCTAGCGTTGATTTGCCCGGTACGGTTAAGCATGGCACGAATGGCGATGATGTGTTAACCGGCGTGAATAGCGAGAATACGTTATATGGTGAAGACGGTAATGACCGCTTAACCGGTAGTGGTGAAGACGATACTTTATACGGCGGTAATGGTAACGATACATTGGCAGGTGGCGAAAACTCAGACGTGTTAAATGGTGGCGCTGGAGTGGATAAAGTAGTGGTGTCCGGCGATTTAAATAAGTTTGTGTTAACTAACAATCGGTTAATAGGTCAAGGTGTTGATGTGTTAACCAGCATAGAGCGGGCTGAATTGCTTGGCGGTGACAGTGAAAATTATATCGATGCCTCGCAATTTACCAATGGCGCTGTTTACCTAGACGGTGGTTTGGATGATGACACGTTATTAGGTGGCAGCAAAAATGACAGCCTAGTCGGTGGTAGTGGCTTTGATTATTTAGACGGCGGTACGGGTAGAGATACTTTGGTCGGCGGTTCTGGTGGCGATACCTATATTGTTGATGATTTAGGCGATAAAGTCATAGAAACCGGCACATCTGATTATGATTTAGTAAAATCATCGGTAAGCTTTAATTTAAGCACGACATTAGAAGATTTAATTTTAACGGGGAAAGCCGCGATTAATGGTGTCGGCAATGGTTTGGATAATCACATAACCGGTAATTCAGCCAGAAATCAATTACAAGGTTTAGGCGGTCATGATGTATTAGATGGTGGCAAAGGTGTTGATACGTTAATCGGCGGTAAAGGCGATGATACTTATACCGTGGATTCACCGTTTGATAAAATCATAGAAGAGGCTAATAGCGGCTCAGACTTGGTACAATCGTCAGCCAGCAAATACAGCTTAAGCGCGTATGTGGAAGATTTGACGTTAATTGGCGCCGGAATCCAGGGCACCGGTAATGAGTTAGATAATACTATCGAAGGCAACGGACGGAATAATGTGTTATTCGGTGGCGATGGTGACGATATTATCTATGGTATGGAAGGTGGTGATACGCTGTACGGCGGTAACGGTGATGATTTGTTATACGGCGACAGCAGTGGTTATGCCAATGATGATGTTATTTTGGGCGGCAACGGCAACGACCATATTGATGGTGGTTTGTACGGACATGATATTTTAAACGGCGGAGCGGGTTACGATTTTTTTGCCAGTGACATTGATGATAATGACGTGTTTGTATTCCAGTTTGGGCAATCGTTGTTCGCCAATCCGGATGATATTGACGATTTTGGCGTAGGCAGCGATAAAATTGATTTACTGGCGCTTAACGGGGCGGAGCTAGCCAAACCGGTTAGCTTAACGCGGGCTGGTGATATTGAAGCGTTTGGGTTAAGTAAAGCCAATATTGCCAATATTTTTAGCGATGCGAATGGTGGTCAAGTCGGTCATCAAGCCTTACAAACCCATAGCACTGCATTGGTACAAACTTATGGTGGTATTTCGTATTTAATCGTTAATGACGGTCAAGCCGGTTTTCAAGCCGATAGCGATTTGGTCATTGCACTAGGCATTTATACCGAATTGCCGCCATTAGGTGCGATTGCTGTCGATACGTTTTTCGTTTAAGCGGTAACGACTTCTTCTAGCATACCTGAGCGGATAATAAAGGCTTCAATGTCTGCTAAACCGGTACTTGTTTTTAGGTTACTAAACACAAACGGTTTATCACCGCGCATTTTTTTTGGCATCTCTATCCATGACTTCTAATGACGCACCAACATAAGGCGCTAAATCTATCTTATTAATCACTAATAAATCCGAGCGGGTAATGCCGGGGCCGCCTTTACGCGGAATTTTATCGCCTGCTGATACGTCGATAACGTAAATCATTAAATCTGCAAGTTCTGGACTAAACGTTGCGCTTAAATTATCGCCGCCACTTTCGACGATAATAAAATCTAAATTAGGCCAGCGCTGCATTAAGTCATCAATTGCAGCGAGATTCATAGAAGCATCTTCGCGTATCGCAGTATGTGGACAACCGCCGGTTTCTACGCCTAAAATCCTTTCTTCTGGCAAGGCTTGGCTATTGATTAAAAATTGTTGGTCTTCGCGGGTGTAAATGTCGTTAGTAACTACGCCTATATCAAAACGGTCGCGCATACGCTTGCATAAAGCATCGACTAAGGCTGTTTTGCCCGAACCTACTGGACCACCTATACCTATTCTTAAAACGTGTTTAGTCATGGTTGTTCTCTTAAGAGCGAAATAATCGGGAATATTGAACTTCATGGCGGCTACTGGTTAGCGCTAAGCCGAAAGTACTGCCACCAATCATAGCATCATCTAAGGCTAACGCAGAATCAGCGAGTTCTGGTATCTCGACCGCTAGGGTTTGTAATAATTGCTGTCCTGCGACTTGACCTAAGGGTACTAGCTTAATTGCGCATAATACTTGATTTTCAAGCCAGCCCCAGCCATAGCCAATCAAGCTGGTGCGTAAGTCAATTTGCCAACGTACGGCCGCTAGGCTAAATAATGTTGCTAAAGTGGCTTCAGGCGAACGTTGCCACGCTTCTGCGTCGGCTAAGTCAAGTTTGCCTAATAATTTAGCTAAGGCTTGACCGGTTTGGCGATCTTCGGCGCGCAATTCTGAAGTTTCTCTAAACGCGTTAAGTGTTTGACTCCAGTATTTAACACCGTCTAAATCGTGTTGCTGCCACGCTGTGTATAGGCGAGACAGAATCGCTAAATCTGTTGGCATTAAACTATAACGCAGCATACCGTTTAACCAGCGGTAGGTTTGTTCGGCATTGCTGACTAAACCGTCGTCAATCGCCGTTTCTAAACCTTGCGAGTAACTATACATGCCAATAGGCAAGCTAGGGCTAACCAATTGCAATAAGCGTAATAAGCTTAAATCAGTGACCATGGCTATGATAGGCTCCAGCTTCTGGTTCAAACGGTAATGTGTCGTGCAGTACGGTTAAGCCTAAGCCCTCTACCATTTGATCGAGTACATGGTCATGTAAAAAACGTAATTCGCCTGGCAAGATTTGTAATGCAACATGGCGATTACCCAAATGATAACAAGCCCTTGCAAATAACAAGGCATCATCGCAGCGGACTATCGATAAGGCCTCTGGCGCGGCCTTGATGCGAACCTTATAGTGTTGTTCGCCAGTTAACACCACACCGGCGCGTATGGCTTGGCCGCGTGGTAAAAATACGCCAATTTTAATGCCGTTATCGGTGGTTGCCGGTAATCGGCATTTTTGTCTAGCATCAAAAGGCAAAGTTAAGCTATCGTCAATAGCGGTGTCAGAGTCCGCGAGTTCAGTGAGTTTTAACATGGTTAGAAGGAATGAAAAAGTGGGCGATACAACACTACGATTTAAGCTACGCCGTAGTGCGCGCGAAGTCTATAAGATAACAGAGCTTGTTTAAGTAGACTATAGCAAGCGGACATAATGAAAGTATAGGTAAATCAATTATTACTTATTAGAATACGCTCATTAGCTTAGCTCACTTTTTAAGGATAGTTATGATGACGCAGCGTTATGTTTTGATTTCCCCGTGCCGCAACGAGGCCCAATATATGCGACAAACCTTGGATTCTGTCGTTAACCAAACGATAACTCCCACGCAATGGGTGATTGTCGATGATGGTTCAACGGATGAGACGGCGGCCATATTAGCCGAGTATCAAAGCCGTTATGATTGGATTAGCGTGGTGACACGTAGCGATAGAGGCTATCGTGCCGTAGGGCCGGGTGTGATTGATGCGTTTTACGCCGGTTATGCCACGATTAATCCAGATAACTATGATTTTTTATGTAAGCTGGATTTGGATTTAAGACTACCGCGGCGTTATTTTGAAATATTAATAGCCCGCATGGAGGAAAATCCTACTATCGCAACGTGTAGTGGTAAAGCGTATATCGAACATGATAATGGCGAATTGGAATACGAGCGCCACGGTGATGAAACTTCATTAGGCATGACTAAGTTTTATCGTGTGTCATGTTTTAAAGCGATTGGCGGTTTTGTGCGCGAAGTGATGTGGGATGGCATCGATTGTCATCATTGTCGTATGCAAGGCTGGATTGCCTGTAGCTGGGATGAGCCTGAACTTAGATTTATTCATTTACGGCCTATGGGTTCATCGCAGCAAAATATTTATGTAGGTCGTATGCGTCATGGCTATGGTCAGTATTTCATGGGTACGGATTTTTTATATATGTTGGCTAGTGCTGTATATAGATTGAATGAAAAGCCTTATATCTTAGGTAGTTTAGCGATGTTATGGGGCTGGTTAGAAGCGTGGTTAAAAGGTAAGCCACGCTATGAACATCTCGAATTTAGAAAATTTCTGAATACTTATCAGTGGCGTGCGTTACTGGTGGGTAAGCAGAAGGCTATTGAAGAAATAATGCAAAAACATCAAAGATAATAAACGCAAACGATTACACAAGGATGTGTAGCTATGTCTTACGCTAGCAACCAATGTCTTGGTTGTGTAGGCGCAGAATTCCTACCTTATGTGTTGCTGTTTCAAACGCAACCTAGAAAATCCTTCATCTCGTTGACGTATTGTATTGCCAATTTGAATAAGCACTCATGCGCTCAAAATCATGTATTTTCGATTGATTCCATATAGAGCAATTTACAACTCACTTGTTATTTACAACTGCCCAGCCTTAAACAATATATGTAGATGATATGGGCTAGGTTGTGATTTTGTTAACAAAATAGTTTTATATTTTCTATAAAATGCTATCATTTTTGCAGATTGATGACGACAATAATTGCGAATTTGAAAGTTATAAGCTGTCAGAATGTTATTATTACGCGATTTAGCAATAAAGCTATTCTCAAGTGGTCATTCAGGGAAATCAACAATTTTGAAGCTCAGTTACTGTTAAATTACCTAAAAACGAACAACACATAACATATTGTTTATAATTATATTTATAATTATGAATTACTGAGTTGATTAGATGTTTATACTAATAACAACGTTTTAGTACTAATATAGACAGGTTTTATATACCGTTTTCAATTCAATGAGAGTCGTTATGAATACTCGTTCGTCATTAGCCCATGTTGATTTTACTCGCCAGACGTTTTGCTTGCTTGGTTTACCTTTTGACGCGCTGACGATGCCAGCGATTATAGATAAGCTTAAACAAGCTATAGCGCAACGCCAGCCTTGCTTTTTATCGACGCCTAATTTGAATTTCTTAGTCAATTGCTTAGATGATACGGCATTTAGAAATTCTGTTTTGGTAAGCGACTTAAGTATTGCGGATGGTATGCCGATTGTTTGGTTGGCTAGGATATTAGGCTTACCGATTACTGAGCGAACTTCAGGCTCGGACTTATTTGATTGTTTACGCCAAAGCCCTGGACATCATATCCGCTTATTTTTTTTAGGCGGTATGGATGGTGTGGCGGAGAGCGCTTGTCGCGTGTTAAACGCTGATTCTAGCAGTGCTATAAATGCAGTAGGGTATTTATCGCCGGGGTTCGGCTCTATTCAAGACATGAGTTCTGACGAGATGATTAATACCATCAATGCAACCCAGGCCGATTTTTTATTAATCGCATTAGGCGCTAAAAAAGGCCAAGCATGGGTTATGCATAATCGGCATAAATTGAACGTCCCGGTGATGAGTCATTTAGGGGCTGTGATTAATTTTGTTGCCGGTCATGTTAAACGTGCACCTAAATACATTCAGCGCTTGGGTTTAGAATGGTTGTGGCGTATTTATCAAGAACCTGCACTATGGCAACGTTATTATCACGATGGCTTAAGGTTTTTAAAGTTACTGCTATTAAATATTGTGCCGTATTGGTTTTGGCAGCAAACACATCGAACGTTATTAGCCCAAACCGAACTGGCAAAAGTCGATATTATAGAGCAATCTGGCGCGGCAGTATTAGTTCTATCAGGCACTTGCACCCATGCGACTATTGAACCCATAAGGCAGGCATTAACCCGCATTGCCACTAGCTATTCAACGATACGTTTTGATTTAGCTAAGGTTTCTGTGATGGATTCAAGCTTTATCGGACTGTGCTTACTCGCATATAGTCACTGTTTCAAGCAAGCGGGCGAGCTGGTATTTTTAAATGTAAGTTCTGAGCAACGCCGAATTTTTACTTGGCACTGTGCTGAGTTTTTGTTAACGCACAAGGATTTTTAAGTATGCAATTATCTGAGCAGCAAGGCTGGCGATTTGGTTGGTTAAATTGGTTGTTATTGGCTGCTGGGTTGGTAACAGTGTTGTTAGGCTTTGCTGATGGATTGTCAGAACTTCTCACGCGCTGGGATAAGCAAGAAGAGTATAGCCACGGCTATATGATTCCATTGATTACGCTGTATTTTATTTGGCAGCGTAAGCCATTATTAGAAAAAACCGATTTTACCCCAACCTGGTGGGGGCTTGTATTGGTTGCTTTAGCGGTTTTTAGCTGTTTGATTGGCGAAATTAGCGCCATGTATTTGCTGATTCATTATGGTTTTGTGCTGATTTTAGTCGGCATGGCTTGGTCTATGATGGGATGGCCTGCACTGAAAATCGTGTTGATACCGTTATTATTATTGTTATTTGCCATACCGATTCCCTATTTTTTAGAAGCACAATTATCGGCAAACTTACAATTGTTATCGTCTAAATTAGGCGTGTATTTTATTCGTTGGTGTCAAATTCCGGTTTATTTAGAAGGCAATTTAATCGATTTAGGCAGTTATAAATTACAAGTCGTTGAAGCGTGCAGTGGCTTGCGTTATTTGTTTCCACTGATGAGCCTAGGGTTTATTTGCGCGTATATGTTTGATACGACGTTCACTCGGCGTGCGATAGTGTTTTTATCGACAATACCAATTACGTTGTTAATGAACAGCTTTAGAATTGGCATGATAGGGTTGTTGGTTAATTATTTTGGCATTGCGATGGCCGAAGGCTTTGTTCATGACTTCGAAGGCTGGGTCGTATTCATGGCATGTCTTGGCTTATTAATCATTGAAATGATGCTATTGATTCATTTTAGCCAAGATAAGCGTTCGTTTAGTGAAGTCTTTGGCTTAACCACTCATGCAGCCAATGCCTACTCCGCGATGATACAGCGCCCTGTCGCTAAGCCTTTTATCGCTGGGTTAGTCTTAATTACGCTGGCAAGTATTTCTATTAACATGCTCGGTAAGCGTGAAGAAGTGATTCCTTCACGTAAACTATTTGTCGATTTTCCTATGACAATTCAAGGGTGGTACGGCAAGCAAGAAAGTTTAGGTACGAATGTATTAGATACGTTAAAACTCAGCGATTACGTGCTAGCAGACTATCAAGATCAAGCGGGGAAATTGGTGAATTTTTATGTTGCGTACTATGCGACACAACGTAAAGGCGAATCACCACATTCTCCACAAGTTTGCATTCCAGGCGGTGGCTGGGAAATTAGCGCATTGTCGCGTAACGAATGGAATGCGATGCCGTTTAATCGGATTGTGATAAAAAAAAGGCGATGTTAAGCAAATCGTCTATTATTGGTTTCAGCAGCGTGGTCGCATTGTTGCAAATGAATATTTAATGAAGTGGTATTTATTTAAAGATGCGCTGATGCTGAATCGGTCTGATGGTGCTTTAGTTAGAATCACTGCGTTGGTAAAACCAGGCGAGGAAGAGCAAGTTGCCGATGACAGAATTAAACAATTTATAGTAGCAGTAAGCCCGTTATTACCTGGTTATTTACCAAATTAAAGAGTTTGTTACCGAAAGGATAAGTGTTGTGAAATTAAAAATGTCTGCGTTGATGTTAGTGACTTTGTTAGCGATACAAGCGTGTAGCAGCCCAGAGGAAAAAAGTTGAAAGCTTTATCGAACAAGGCAAGCAGTTATTCGAGCAAAAAGAGTATGATAAGGCGGCAATAGAGTTTAAAAACGCCTTGCAAATCAATAAGAAAAAATCAATTGCCTATTATTATATTGCTCAAATTGAAGAAAAAAGCAAAACTGGCAAGCGGTTTATGCCAATTTGACTGCTGCGGTAAAGTTTGACCCTAAAAACATACCCGCTATACTCAAACTGTCTCAAATGCAATTAATTTCGGGTAAAACTGATGAAGCATTGCAAAGCGTCGAAAAAATATTGCTGCTTGAACCTGAAAATTTAGCAGCACTCTCTGTTAAAGGTGCGGTATTCCTCAAACAAGGCAATACCAATGAAGCAATGGCCTTAGCCGATAAAGTGTTGGTTAAAGACCCCGCGCATATTGATGCTATAAGCTTAAAAGCCACGTTATTATTAAACGCTAAAAAAGCACCCGATGCGCTGGCATTAATTGACACTACGCTAAAAACTAAACCGCATGAAATTAATTTGCATATGCTGAAAATGCAAATTCATAACCAGCTGCAAGATAAGGCTGCGTTAGAACAAGATTATCAACAGCTTGTACAAGAGTTTCCTGATGATATAGATTTTCAATTTGCCCAAGCTAAATTCTATGACGAAATAAACAAAGACAAAGAAGCAGATGGCGTATTAAAAAACGTCATCGAAAAGCATCCGGATAACCTTAAAGCAAAATTGGTTTACATTGATTTTCTTGCTAGCAAAGACAGCGTGGCTGCGTTAGCTAAAACGCAAGAATTTATTAAACAACAACCTGATATAGAAGAATTGTATTTGCATCTTGCCAAATTATTAGTTGCTAATAAACAATTAAGCGAAGCTAAGCAGCCCTTGTTATGGCTGACAGAACATAAAAAAGACAGTAAAAATGCATTATTGGCTAAAGTTATGTTAGCTGCATTGGCGCTAGAAGAAAAAAACAAGGCAGAAGCAGAGAAATTATTGGCTGAAGTGTTAGCCGTTGATGCTAGGCAATACGATGCCATGTTGTTAAAAGTCAAAATGAAGCTAGCGGATAATCTGCTTGATGAAGCCGTGTCTGATTTGCGTAATATTTTGCGCGATTATCCTGAAAAAGATGAATTGCTTACGCTACTCGGGCGCGCTTACCAATTGCAAAATTCTCCCCAGTTAGCGGATGAAGCTTTTTACAAGGCCTTTGAGGTGAATCCTAAAAATCTTGAGGCCATGAACGCGGTAGTAAAAAAACTGATGGCAAGTAAAGAATTTGCTAAGGCAGAAGAACTATTAGTAAAAGCTTTAGAGCAAAATCCTGGCAATGCCATGGCTCTGCAAATGCTGGCACAAGCTAAGTTGCTAAAACAAGACTGGACAGGCGCTAAACAGTTAGTAGACACCATTAAAAGCCTGCCCGAAGGTGTAAGTTTTGCTAATTATTTAAGTGGCAAAATTTCCCAAGCCCAAGGCCATTACGAAGAGGCTATAGCACAATTTAAACAGGCTTTGGAAAAAAGTCCTACCTTAGCAGATGCACTTAATAGCATCTATGCATGTTATCAAGCGTTGAAACAACCAGAAGCAATGCTTGGTTATTTAGACAGTATTATCGCTGCCCATCCTGATAATGATTTGGCCACTATTTTGAAAGCGCAAATCCTTTATGACAATAAACGCGCCGATGAAGCCATGACGTTAATTAATCAAGCTATAGTTGCTAAGCCTAAAGTGATTCAATATTATGAATTAATGACTCAGTTCTTTGTGAAACGTAAGGAGACAGCGTCAGCACTTAAGGTGTTACAAGACGGTTTAAAGAACAACCCAGATGATCCGCGCTTATTAATGGGGTTAGCTTCACAGTACGAACAAGGCAATGATTATCAAAAAGCCTTAGAAACTTATGAAACATTAGTGGCTAAGCAACCTGGGTTTGATATTGCGGTTAATAACTTAGTCTCTTTATTGCTTGACCGGTTTGATACCCCAGAAAACATTAGTCGTGCAACAAAATTATCTGAACGCTTTAAAAACTCAAAACAGCCTTACTTTGCCGATTCTTACGCATGGGCGTTATATAAATCGGGCAAAGCTAGCGAAGCGCTTTCTATCAGCAAGTCAGTTGTTGATACGACCCCTAACGTGCCAGTATTTTACTACCATCTAGGTGCTATCTACCAGGCTCTTAAAGACCATAAAAACGCCGAACAAGCCTTAAATAAAGCATTAGAGCTAGCCGGAACGGGTGAACCGTTTGCTGAAAAAGAGTTGGCTAATAAATTACTAACAGAACTGAAAGCAGCAGTGCCTGCACTATAGGCATAAAGGTATAGCCTATGGTGCAAGCTATACCCTGCGATACCCCGCATTTGAAAACCATGAGACTGTTCAGAGTATAGCTAATGATGACTTATGTTAATGACTTTGATCATAGGCGCTTTGTCCGCATGAACGTCAATTGCGAACTGACCTATCGCTATTCTGATTCGGCTCAATTATTTCGTGGTGTTTGCAAGAACCTAAGCAGTTCAGGGATTTTATTTTCTTCTCATAGAACAATTAAGCCTGGGACAATCATAGAAATCGATATTGTGACACCCGATCATAATCTTGTACCGTCATTAAAAGCGCTGGTTGAAGTAATACGCGTAACAGGGCCAGAGGACGGGCAATATGAAGTGTCAGGCGAAATCAGAGGCGTCAAATAATTAATTCGTTGTTAATAAGCCATGGAAAATTTTAATCGTTACTGGCAATGGTGGTTGCACGAGCTTGATCAATTATTACCTAATTGGTTTAAGACCGTGTTTTATCCTTATCGTCAGCAACAGCTTTTTGTACGTTTTGAAAATTTTCAAGCCCATATCTTTAGTCTTAACAACGGTGCAGAAACCAAGATAGGGCAATTCTTCTTACATAAAGAAGGGAATAGACAACTAAAGGCACTTTTTTGAACAGCATATAGAATGGCAGAAAGCCAAAAAAATCTTATTATTAAATGCTAAACAAGTCTTGCGCCGTAACATTTCCTTACCAATTGCCGCACAGTCTGATTTAAATCAAGTGATTGCTTACGAATTAGATAAGTATGTCCCTTTAATACAGGAACAAGCTTATTTTGCCACGCAGATATTGGGAAAAAATAAAGAAAATAACCAAATCTATGCTGAGTTGGTGTGTTTACCTAAAGCAAAGCTAGACCATTATTACCAAGAATTTTACGATTGGGGACTAATACTTGATGCCATTTGTTACGATTATGGTGTCGAATATTTCAAATCGCAGGCGCAAAGCAAAAAACACAATTTGTTACCTGAACATTTAAGTCCTAAACGGCGTAATCTTGCAAAATTATCAACACAGGCGTTGACTGTGTTATTCTCGCTATCTTTAATCGTCGCCGTGGTCTATCCGCTTTGGTTACAATCGAATCGTATTGACGCATTACAACAGCAAGTATCTGAAGCCAAAACGTAAATCGGATGAAGTGGAAAAATTAAAAGCACACGCAGATGTTATTCTATCGGCTGCTTATAAGCTTAATGATTTAAAGCATCATGCGCCTGCGTTGATTAACGCATTACAAGAGCTTAGCTTAATAATACCTGACAATACCTGGTTAAAAAAGTTTAGATTATTCAAATAATAAGCTCATCTTAGAAGGCTTATCAGGCTCATCGTCAGCGTTAATAGGCTTGCTAGAAGATTCCGATTATTTTTCACAAACACGGTTTGTTTCACCTGTTGTGCAAGATTCCAATGCAGGCCAAGACATGTTTAAACTTGAAACTCACATAGATAGCGACCGTGCAGCTAGATCACATTGAGTTAAAACATAAGCGTACGGTAGCATTAACTATCTTATTGCTATTATCGGTAATTATCATCAGTGGTTTGGTTCTTCCCGTACTGGCTCACTATCAAGATAATCAAATCGAAATTACAAAATTGGAATCTCGCTTACGCCTATATCAAGCTAAAATTACCAGTCGAGAGCAGATTATTCAGCAAACGTCAGACATCACAAAATCAGTTTACGAATTAGGTATTTTCAGCAGCCAGCGCTCTATTCCATTAGCCACCGCCGATATGCAGCAACAAATCAAGAATGCCGTTATATCATCGGGTGGTGAGCTAACCAGTACTGAAAACTTAGCAAATCAAGCGTTTGATGGATTATTAAAACTCAGTATTAATGTACGCTTTTCTGGACGCGTTGAAACGTTTGAAAAATGTCTTATACGAAATAGAAGCCGCAAAACCTTATTTATTAGTCGAGAAAATTAAAATCTTAGGTGTTGCTGGACAACGTAATATAGAAACCGGAAAGGTAGAGCCGGTTGACAAGGTCTACATTTCTGCCGATATTGCCAGTTATTTACCTAACATATCATCTATAAGCAAATAATGTATTACTTACGAGTGTACAAATCGGCATTGTTACTATTAATGGCAAGCTTAATTTTGGTTCAGCATTATTTATGCAGAATCCTCTTGGCTTGATAACTATCAGCCGATAATGCCGCAAGGATACCGACCGATTAATAATGATTTAACTGAACAATTAGAAGATATTCCTGAATTGAGTCCAATTATTGATACCCGTGCAGCCTATAGCATTATTACGCAAAAACCACTATTCATTGAAGGCAGAATAGAGCTGCAAGAAGGTCAAAATGACGCGATTAATGCGGGACAACCATTAGGCTTTAGCCTGACCGGTGTTGTGTTGGGCTCTAATCAACCTTATGCGCTGATTGCTGATGAAAAAAAAAGTCCAACATCGCTTAACTCAGGGCGATAATTATGCCGGTTGGTTAGTAGAACAAATACAAGCAGATAAAGTGGTGTTGCAAAATAAGCAAGTCACGCGCGAATTATTACTCATCCCTATCGAAACAAAGCCTCAGCCCAATTACGAAGGCATGAATGAAATGTTAGAACAAGGGGTTGAGTCTTTTCCTGAAGAAATTCCTAACATCATTGAGCAATAGCTTATGGCGACTCTTTTTCTGACTCTTTTCCATCGCCTGTACCGCACTCGATACTGCATTATTACTGCGTTTAGCCTAAGCCTAAGTGCTTGTCATTATCTTCAACCAGGGCCATTAGCTAAACGACCTTTAGAAGAAAATAAAACTCAAGCGTTGCTAAAAAAAGCCAAGCAAGACAGCAAAACCTTTACGACGGAAAACGCTCAGGCTACGATAAAAAATACGTTTTCAAATGCCGAAATTTATCGCGGTAATGGTCAAGTCATTGCTAATACGATTAAACCTTCGACTAAGTCCCAGCGCACCGGAGAAGGCAAATATGTATTGAATTTTGAAAATGCCGAATTAGCTGAAGTGATTCGAGTCATTTTAACCGACACTTTAAACAAAAATTACACGCTAGACCCTAAAGTCTCTGGTAAAGTCAGTCTACGCACTGTTAAAGCCTTAAGCACTGAGGAATTATTAACAACGCTAGAAATGGTGTTACAAATCAATAACGCCGTATTAGTGAAAAGCGGCAATGCTTATTTAATTCATCCCGCGACGACAGCGGTGCCCGCTAATACCGAAACCCATTTAGCGGGCGCAGCATTACCCGCAGGTTTTCAAGTACGCATTATTCCGCTGGCTTATGTCAGCGCAAAAGAAATGCTAGAAGTGTTAAAGCCGTTAGTCTCGCCCACTTCGTTGTTAAAGATAGATACGGTCAGAAACTTAATCATGGTGACAGGTACATCGGAACAACTGGAAAATATCGAACAAACGGTTAATATGTTTGATGTCAACATGTTAAAAGGCTTGTCGTTTGGTTTATTCCCGTTAGCGAACGTCGATCCAGAAACGGTTGACAAAGAATTAAGCCAGATATTCGGTTATGGCGAGGGCGGGCCAACAGAGGACTTATTTAAAATTCTACCGATAGAACGCTTAAATGCGATATTAGTCATTACACCGCAAGCGAATTATTTAGATCAAATCAAAACTTGGCTGGCACGTTTAGACAAATCCAAAACCGGCGTTAGTGGTAGCGTACATGTTTACAAAGTTCAACATATTAAGGCTGTAGACTTAGCCGATATTTTAAACGATATTTTTGGTCAGACAGGCACTAGTAGCGCAAGTAGCAAAAGCACAAAACCGTCATTAGCACCAGGGCTAAAAAGCAAAACCTTGTCCAATAAAACCGATACCACGCCAGAAGCTGATAACATTAACGCATCGCACCGCAGTAGTCGTTCATCAAACAGCGCAGGGTTTCCAGGCATAGGTGAAATTCACATTACGCCTGATGAAATCAACAACTCACTAATTGTCGTCGCCTCTGCAGCTGATTATAAAACCGTGCATGGAGTGATTAATGAAATCGATATTATGCCGTTACAAGTGCATATCGATGCGTCTATTTTGGCAGTAAATCTGGGCGACAATTTGGAGTTTGGCTTAAATTGGAAATTTGATGACTCACTTGGCGGTAATTACACAGGGGTGGGAATATTAGGTTCATTAGCACTCGATTCTGCGACGTCAGGCTTCACTTATTTGATTCGTAAATCAAGAGATGTCCAGGCTATGCTAAAAGCTTTATCAGAGCAAAAAGATATTAGCGTACTATCTTCGCCGTCTTTAATGGTATTAAATAACCAAGAAGCGCGCATACAAGTAGGTGACCAAGTACCAGTACGAACGGCTCAATCGACCAACACAAGTGGCGATAGCACTAACCCGATACAAACCAGCTCGATAGAAATGCGAGAGACGGGGGTTATGTTAAAGGTAACCCCTAGAGTTAATGCTAGCGGTGTTGTTATTATGGAAATTGAGCAAAGTGTTGATACACCATCTAAAACTAAAACCTCAACAATAGATTCTCCGACTATTTTAAAACGCTCGATTAACAGCTCCGTCGTGGTCGATAGCGAAGAGACAGTGGTTTTAGGCGGCTTAATTTCCGAAGAAGTTGAAGACAGTCGAACGGGTATCCCTTGGCTGATGGATTTACCTTGGGTAGGTGAATTATTTAGTAGTACTCAACGTAGCAAAACCCGTAACGAATTAGTTGTATTAATCACACCCAGAGTCGTCAATGATCAAGCTGATGCGAGAGCGGTTACTAGAGATTATAAAAAGCAACTTACGGGTATTTATAATGAGCTACCCGCGATGAAAGCGCGACAACCTTAGCGCTGTCCTTACTCTAAGCAGGCAATGGATAAAATACCTAATAAACAAGAGTTCTATCAAACCTTGTCTGAACGATTACTCAGTCAAGGACGGCTGACGCAAGTCGAATTAGTCCGTGTGCAGCGTTTAATGGAGCAAATCGATATGGGGGTATTGCCTGCGCTGCTCATGATGGAGCAAGCGGGTGGCGATGGCTTGCCGGAATTATTAATCCGTTTAGGGCTGTGTTCTGACAAAGATGTCGCCCAAGCCATTGCACATATCACCGGTTTAGAACTCATTTATAAACAGAATTACCCCATAGAGCCACCTTTAGGCGACGCGGTCTCGGTGCGCTTTTTTAGAGAACACAAGCTGTTAGTCGTGGATAACCAAATCGAGAAACTGGTAATTGCTGTCGTTGACCCGGCTAAAGAATTTGCGATTGATGCTTTACGCATCGTGTTCGATAAACAAATAGAGGTAAAAATTGGTAACTTATCGGACATCAACGAAGAAATAGAAAAACAATTCGGTTCGGGCAAATCGAGCATGGACAAAATCCTTGCTGATTTAAGAACCGATACCTTAGTCGATGACGACATTGAGCATCTCAAAGATATGGCTAGTGAAGCTCCTGTCATTCGTATCGTTAATTTAATTATGCAAAAAGCCCTAGACTATCGGGCTTCAGACATCCATATCGAGCCGTTTGAACAAAAACTCATCGTGCGCTTACGCGTTGATGGTGTATTGCGCGACTTGGAAGCGCCACCGGTTACATCAACGGCGGCTGTTATTTCGCGTATTAAAATCATGGCTAAGCTTAATATCTCTGAGCGCCGCTTACCGCAGGATGGTCGTATTAAGTTGCAAATTCAAGGCAAAGAACTAGACATGCGTGTATCGACGCTACCGACGATGTACGGCGAAAGCGTTGTGATTCGTTTGCTAGATAAAGAAAGTGTCATCTTCGACTTTGACAAATTAGGTTTTATTGGGCCGGCGTTAAACCAATTTATAGAAGTCTTAACGCAACCCCACGGCATTATTCTCATCACCGGGCCTACCGGTAGTGGTAAAACCACGTCACTCTATACCGCATTAAACCGGTTAAATACGGGACATAGCAAAATCATTACCGTTGAAGACCCTGTCGAATATCAACTCGTCGGTATTAACCAAGTGCAAGTGCAAAGCAAAATTGGGCTAGATTTTCCTGCTGCATTACGCTCTATTGTTAGGCAAGACCCCGACATCATCATGATAGGAGAAATGCGTGACAAAGAAACCGCCGCTATAGCGATACAATCGGCGCTCACCGGTCATTTAGTCTTATCAACGTTACACACCAATGATGCGATTGGCAGTGTTACCCGCTTATTAGATATGGGTATAGAAGATTATCTACTCACCTCAACACTTAATGCGGTCTTAGCACAACGTTTAGTCAGGCGTTTATGTCCACATTGCCGACATGCGTATAATGCTAGTGACGCGCTGATTGAACAATTGCAATTAAGGCGTTTTCAAGCGTATGGCGACATTGTGTTATACACCGCTACGGGATGTGCAGAATGCTCCAATATAGGCTATAAAGGCCGAGCTATGGTTGTGGAATTATTTATTATGACGGACAGTATGCGCACGGCAATATTAAAAGGCGTCGACACGGTGCAACTCAAACAGCACGCGCTAGAGCAAGGTATGACCATGTTATACGATGATGGCATACAAAAAGCTTTAGCCGGGATGACTTCGTTAGAGGAAATTGCACGAGTGACAGCGGAAATGTAGCCATCTGGAGCAAACCATGAACCTAAGTCAAATAGAGCTACTGCGCGTATTACAAGAAACAGGGTTAAACTTATCCAAAGCCGCAGAAAAAATGCATGTTGTACAATCGGCGGTTAGTCGACAACTGCAATTATTTGAGGACGAATTAGGTTCGCCGCTATTCGTGCGTAAAGGCAAAAAGCTTATTGCACTGACACCGTTAGGTCAGCAAATTATGGCCGAAGTCAGCCGCATTAACCAAGCCAAGCTAAACATTCACAACATCGCACAAGACTATATCAACAGCGAGCGCGGTATTATCCGAATTGCGACGACCCACACCCAAGCGAAATATTTTCTGCCACAGCCCATACAACGTTTCCGAGAAAAATATCCCGGTGTGCGCATCTATATCGTGCAAGCTTCGCCAGAGCAGTTGATTGTGCAATTACACGAACATAAAGCTGACATCGCAGTATGCACTGAAAGAGTACAAGACGACCACGATTTAGTGACACAAGAATGTTACCAATGGCATCATGCTGTCGTGATGCCTACTAATCATCCCTTAAGTGAAGGCGATATTAGCTATGAGCGGTTAGCACGCTATCCCATCTTAACCTATAGCTTTGGTTTTACTGGTCGTTCTAATATTGAAAGTGCTTTCGCCGTTGCAGGATTTCATTTAGACATTATTTTAGCTGCCGCCGATACGGATGTGATTAAAACCTATGTGCGCTTAGGTATGGGGGTAGGCATAATTGCCGCGATGGCTTATGATGCCTTAATGGATAAAGATTTAATTATTAGAGACTTAGCGCATTTAATCCCCAAATCCACAACAAAAATTGCCTATCTTAGGCAACATTATTTGCCTCAGTATAGTCGGCAATTTATACAAGAACTGCTGCTAGCGGCAGGTAAGTCTCAGTAAAACGTTAACCACACCCTATAATCATGATCGGTGTTCATAACATCCTAAGGCCGAATTAAGATGGGACTACGTTTCAGCATCGCTAAAGCCGATAACAATAAATGCATTCATCTTTTCTATTCGATAAGTTAACAATACGCTCAGCTTGCCAATCCGGTACAGCAAACGAAGATGAAATCAATAAGCTTCCGGAGCGCATTTCATTTTTTAATTTACGCGCCAATGCAGGCATAACCGCTGGAGATAAAAAAGCAAACACCACATCAAACTCAGCCAAGTCCGCTTGCCAAAAGTTTTGATACAACACCTTTATTGCGGACAAGCGACGACTACGCCAATAACAAATCAACCACGGTAATGGTGCATGCTCAAAA
The DNA here is from genome assembly GCF_000963695.1 of Methylocucumis oryzae. Taxonomy (GTDB): domain Bacteria; phylum Pseudomonadota; class Gammaproteobacteria; order Methylococcales; family Methylomonadaceae; genus Methylovulum; species Methylovulum oryzae. The sequence goes on along the minus strand of NZ_LAJX01000107.1, from coordinate 9,033 downwards.
GCAGTAATCGACAATGTTGGATTTTGCTGTGTTAAGGTAGGCAATAATGAACCGGTTCCCGCACCTAACTCAGCAAAATGGCGGCAATCCTCTTTACTGATAAGCTCGGCAACCGCGCGCGCGGTCGCCAATGAGGATAAAAATAACGGCACCTCGCCTTGTATCGTGCCCCAATAAACAAGCATCCCGATACTAAATAGACTTAAGTAAACGGAACTTGGCAAATTAAGCCAATATGAAAACAACAGCAAGGGTACAAACAACGCATGGATAAATCGCCACCATACAGGCTGCTTTAACAAACTAGCAACGGTAACAGCGCAACCAGCTTGTATGGCGGTTATCAGCCAAATAGGCATAGGCCAGCGTAACATGAGTAAAAAAAACGACTACGACGCCTACGCATTGAGCGCAAATCGCTTTAAACAAGGTGATACGCCTAGATTTATACATACAGAATTGCAATCCGCTTATTCGTAATTAATGAGGAGCGGTCGGTACGGAAGGAGCCTGGGGCGATGATGATGGTGTTGCAACACCTGGAGCAGGGGCAGGAGCTGGAACAGGGACAGGTACTGCGCTTGTCGGTATAGGTAACGCAGCAGCAGCTTCCTCTTTCTTTTTATCACTTATAGCTTGTCCGTACATGGTAAATGAAATCATCACTAACACCAACGTAATTGACAGTATTTGGGTACGCGAAGGCTTATCTAAAAAGAATAAAACCCATCGGGGTTTTATCATTCCGGCAATAAAAATTAACACAGTAATTAACATCAAATTTAGTGCAGCTAACAGCATGAGTTCCTCTCTAATCGTTATTAATCTGGTGGCATTCATAACAAAAAACGTTAAAACGTATCAAAGCCAATTCCAACCGAAAAACTTACGCGTTGATGAGGTTTGTGTCAATAGCACGCGATAAGATGAAACAAGAAACGCGTTAACTGAAAAACAATTAACGCGTTTAGAGTGCCATCCGTTTTATTTAATAATCGGTGCAACATCACCAGTGGTCAACCGCACACTGTAAGCAACAGGTGTTACAACATTGGTGTTTTTGCGCACTAAATTAATCTCAATATAATAATCGTTATTTAAAAAATCAAAGGTGTGGGTAAATTTTTTCACATCTTCTACAGCCACAACTGAAGCAGACGAATTGCTATTAAAAGACGCAATAGTTGATTCAGTCATCGTGGCGCGAGACAATTTTCTCAAGGAAGCGGTCACAGACGCATTAGTGCTAATACCATCAGGGTCTTTATAACCGACCACTAAGCTATTCCAAGACACACTTTTCCATGAGGCGGGAATTTCAAATAAATCGCCTTTTTGCGCAGGCACATAATCATACATAGGCGTGACATTACAACGCACAGTAATAGGTTGGAAAACAGGGCCTAAAATCGCATCACTAGTCGCTCTTGTTAAAGGAACAGCAACAACACCTGTTTGGTTACTAATGTTGTTGCCTAAAAAGCGAAATTGTGAACCAATAAATTCATATTTACCCACAGATGACTCATCGACGCTGCAAGCCGATGCCGTTGATGTCCACGCAGGCAGGGTGTCATACCAGCCAGAAGGTAAAGCCGATGCAGAATTAGCGCCGACAACAGAACCAACGGCTAACAGAGTTAATAAAGTTGAACGTAAAGTTTTCATGATAATATCCTCGTGAGATAGTGTAGGTATTAAAGTTTTATGTTTGACCGATTGCTTCGGACAGGTCATAGGTTACCTACATTAACCCATTCATGCGGTGAGGTAATTACCTTTCCCATGACGATTATTCACAACGTGTAAGACTTAAAAATCACACGTACACTTTTTACTACTCACAACAATTATGATTGAAATAGGCAAAGTCAACTCACTTAAACTATCTAAACGTATAGGCGCCGAAATTTACTTAAGCGCAGGTAATGCTAGCAGCCAAGTATTACTAATGGACCATTACCGCCTGGGCATAACGAAGCAGAATCGCTAAGCGCATTTGTTTATGTCGATCAAGGCGGACATTTAGCCGCAACGTTGCAACAACCTTTGGCCCAAGTAGAGCAAATTGCTTGGCTAAAAGTCGTTGATGTGAACTATACCGGGGCTTTTTTAGACTGGGGATTGAAGAAAAACTTGCTGATACCGTTTAGCGAACAGCATCAAGAACTCAACGTCGGCGATTATCATTTAGTGAAATTATTGCTAGACGAGCAACAACGTGTCGTCGCAACCACTAAAATAAATCGCTATATACAAGACAGCTCGCCTTATTTCAAAGTCGGGCAAAAAGTATCGCTAATCATCGCTGATAAAACCGATATTGGTGTAAAAGCGATTATTAACCATAGCCATTGGGGTATGCTGTATCAAAATGAATTGTTTAAACCGGTCAGCAAAGGTCAAACTTTAGACGGCTATATCAAACATATTAGAGAAGACTTTAAAATCGATTTAACACTGTATCAGCCGAGTTATCGCAGTGAAGTCGAGACCTTAGCAGACAAAATAATAGCAAAACTCAAAGCCAATAATGGCAGATTAGCAGTTAACGACAAAACGCCGCCTGAGCAAATCTATCAACAGTTTGGCGTCAGTAAAAAAGTATTTAAACAATCGCTTAGCGCGCTATTCAAACAACGCAAAATTATCATTGAGGAAACCGGCATTCGTCTAACCTAAGTTTAAATCGCCTTAAAACAACTCGATATTATCTTCATTGGGCGTCATCATGGCTTCACGTTCTTGTTTTATCTCGTCGAGCGGGCGACCTTCGATAATCGCATCGAACAGAACCTTCTCTGACTCCATGGTATAGCGGGCGCGAATCTCGCTTTGGAACTGCGACCACTCCGTAGGATTATAAAGACGCTCAGGAGACTCTAATAACTGCGTTAAGCCAAGCAAATTACTGGTCACATGCTGTAAACATTGCACCATACGATCATAAAATTGAAACGCGACAATCGATGATTGGATTTTATCGCTGGTTTCAGAGCAACTCACCAGTGCTTTATCGCGAATTTCACACGCCTCCATAGATAACAAAAAATTATTAATCGCCAGCATGTGCTCAGCCATGATAGTAAACGACTCCGTCAATACGTTCACCGAGTTATCCCCATCTTTTAGCAACTCATCGACTTGTATCGCCGAAAGAGAGAGTAACTTAACGGTTTCACGTACCTGACTCCAATCAAGATCAGGTTTTTTTGAATTGGAAGGAGACATATGCTACCTAAATCCTTAAAATGTTGACAAAAAAGGTTGAAAAGCAAGGCTTTCCAACCTTCGTTAAACAGCTCAAACAGCGTTTGAGGTAATGCCTTATCTAAAAGTGACTACATCCATTCGGATGCACAGCGCTTTTAAACCGAAAATTATACTGTAAGATTATAGCGTTTGTGCGGAGACTCCGTTTAGAGACTTAAAACTCGGCTACCGCCTTAAGTAGAAACAGGGCATTATCCTGCATAAAGTGCATAGCCTAAAACTCAACCCAATCATCGTCGCTGGCAGACGTTACCAACTCTTTCTTAACCGGCGGTGTCGACGGTGCCGGACTAGCCGCTAACGCAACATCACGCTTTAACCGCATAATCGCGGCCCCGACTGCGCTAGACGCCGAAACAAACCTAGAGCTATCGCCATGCAGCATTTCATTTGCCGCATCAAAGTTTTGCTCATTAATTGCTGCAGCTACTTTAGCGGCTTCAGTATGAAATTCAGCATGTTTCTCTACGCACGCTTGAAACGTATCTAAATGACCTAATTGTTCTCTAATAGGGCTATAAAGCCACTTGCCAAAATCACAGCAATTATCTTTACTAATTTTTTCTACGTCTAAATGCTCATGATGGACAATCGCCGAGCGGAATTTCACCTTCCATTCTGAATGTTTGTGAATAGCGACATCCAATCCTTGATTAATACTTTCCAAATGCTCTACAGGGATTTTTTTAACCGGTACTACCGCATTTTTCACAGGTGTTGGCGCTCGCGTAGTCGCAGGCGCATAAGTTTTCAGCTCACGCGTAAAGCTACTAGATAATCTAAACAACGACAGCGTATCCGCTAACTGCTGTGCCTGCTCTTCCAGCGATTCCGCTGCCGCTGCTGCTTGCTCGACTAACGCAGCATTTTGTTGCGTGACATCATCCATCTGACTAATCGCCTGATTAACTTGACCAATACCAGAACTTTGCTCAACGGAAGCTGACGCTATTTGCGACATAATGCTAGTCACGCGCTGAATCGCATTAACAATCTCTTTCATCGTCGCACCCGCTTGCGTAACCAGCTTAGTGCCTTGCTCAACTTTTTTCCTCAGAATCACCGATTAATAGTTTAATCTCACCAGCCGCAGCTGCCGCACGTTGCGCTAAATTACGCACTTCGCCCGCCACGACGGCAAAGCCTCGACCTTGGTCGCCCGCGCGCGCAGCTTCAAACTGCGGCATTAAGTGCTAAGATATTGGTTTGGAACGCAATACTATCAATCACCGCAATAATATCGACGATTTTATTAGATGACTCATGTATAGATGTCATGGTCGTTACCACTTCATCAACGACTACGACACCTTTGCCTGCAATTTCCGAGGCACCAATGGCCAAGCGATTGGCTTGCCTGGCGTTCTCCGTGTTCAATTGCACCGTAGACGTTAATTGTTCCATGCTGCTGCCGTTTCTTCTAAACTCGCCGCTTGTTGCTCAGTTCTATGTGATAAATCGTTATTACCTGCGGAAATTTCTTTCGCCGCCGTATAGATAACATCACTGGCCTGTTTTACGTTACCCACCATTTCACGCAAATTCTCAATCGTTGCATTCACGCTAGTCTTAACAGAGCCAAACTTGCCAGGATAATCACGCGTAATAGTTTGCGTTAAATCTCCTTTAGCCATAGCAATCGTTACACGCTCAACATCACCAAACCCGGAATCACAGGTTTCAATAAACAAATTAATGTCTTCAAGAATATCTTTAAACAAATACTTAAACCGGCTTGAATCACTACGATGGGAAAAATCTCCCTGACAGCCTTGCTCGCTTAAGGTTTTAATTTCAGTCGAAATATCTAATAAACTGCGCTTAACATTATCCATCGCTTGACAAATTTTAGCTTTTTCGCCCGGCAATCTAGGCATATCGACCGAAAAATCGCCTTGTGAATAATGCATAATCACATCAATCAATCCCATTTCGACATCAATATGCGAACGCACTAGCTGATTAATTCCTGTCGCCATATCGGCAAATGAGCCAGAAAATTCTTTTGGCTCAATCTCATGAAAAATCCAACCATCGGCGTGATTTTTAGACATTTCCGACAATGCCCCCATAAACCCATACACCGATTTTTGCAGATTTTTTAAATCATAAATCAGACTACTACTATCGTCAGGTTGTAGTTTTAATTCCGAGAAAAAATTACCCTGCGCTACTTGTTTAACGGCTTCAGCCGCATAAGTCGGATCACCGCCTAATTGTTTTTGAACGCTCCTAATCAAGAAGTAGGCTAACGATAAGCCAAAAGCTACTGTCAACAGTAAAACCGTTAGCAATAACCCGTTAGCCTCGCTCACAGACTGTTTAGCAAGCGACTCGTCATCAAGCGCACGTTTATTGGCTAAGTCCACTAACCCCGTTACCGCATTTTTATGCCAATCAAACGCAACCTCGATTTTCCCTAACGCCGTAGTGATTAACGTTGCGTCACTTCGTTGCACCGCAGGAATAAACTCTTTTACCGCCGTAGTAAAAAAACTATCACCAGTGTCATGAACTTGCTGAAAAGCCACTCGCATTTTGGGTTCTAGCGTTTGTTTTTGCCAATATTGCTTGCGCTGCTCGTAACCAGTTTTTAACGCGTCGAATTCGGAAAGCAGTTTATCGCGTTTAGCTTTATCGTTAGTATTCGCCAGTTGCATAAGCACCAAATAAGGCTCTACCACATATTCTGGGGGCGGCAAAATATCGGCGACTAAATCTTTACCCTGAACAATACGCTGATATAACTCGCCATTCACTTTAAGGTCGGTTAACACCTTAAACGAATAGCCACCATAAATCATCACCCCCAACGAAAAAAACGCCGACTAATAACCACAAACGCTGATTTAGCTTAAGCGCAGAAAAAAAACTCATAATTCCCCCTGATGTGTGTGAAGCCCTGGTCAAAACACCTGGCAATCTTTTTATGCGAGTCTTGCTTAGAATTCTTGACCATAAAGTCTAATTTTGCAACTTCATAACGTGTAAATCGACATACGCGCATTATAGCCATTACAACGCAATTGAGCATTACCAGTTGACAACCATGCGCAAGACGGTAAACAATCGATACATAAAACTGGGAAAGCGCTCGATTAAGCAGAATCCATTATCAACGTCTTTAATTAAGAGTATGTGCTTCAAACGGTCACATTTTGTTTTTAGATAGGTAGGGTGCGCTGTGCGCACCTTTATAACATCATTAAAAATCAATGAACAATGTGCGCACAGCCCACCCTACAACAACACAAGATACCGAAAACTTGACCGTTCAGAGTATAAGCAGAGTTTTATCGGATTGAAAACACGCTAAAACTACTCTTTCACGACTTGAATAATGGTCTATACTGAGCAAAAAGTGTGAGAAATGCACATGACAATGTATTCGTGGTCAGTGCGGCATATACTTCAAAAGGGTCACATTCGGTTTTTAGGCAAGTAAAGCGTGCTGTGTGCACCTTTATAACATCATAAAAATCAATGAAAAAAGGTGCGCACAGCGCACCCTACGGTAACACAAGATACCGAATGTGACCGCTCAGAGTATATAAGCACAACGCGAATATGTCGCACCTACAGTGCCGATTTTATTTTATGTACATTCCTTAGAAATCGACATTACTGCTCAAAAATAGCTGTAAATATAAAAAACTTGAATGCTACAATAAATTCACTTGCAGTTTTTGCTAAATAGATAGCCTATAGACATAACGGAGACAACGATGGCAAGTATTCTTGCAGTTGATGACTCGGCCTCAATGAGAAAAATGGTAACATTTACCTTAAAAAGCGCTGGGTATGAAGTAGAAGAAGCAGTAGATGGGGTTGATGCGCTAGAAAAAGCTAAAGCAACTCAATTTGATTGCATAATCACTGATGTAAATATGCCAAACAAAGACGGCATTACGCTAATCAGAGACTTACGAGCATTACCTAATTACAAATTTACCCCTATGCTTACCTTAACGACCGAATCTGGCGCAGAGAAAAAACAAGAAGGTAAAGCAGCAGGCGCTACAGGATGGATAGTCAAGCCTTTTTGATCCAGATCAACTGTTAAAAACGTTGAAAAAAGTCTTAGGTTAATACCTCCTCGTTTTATTGAATCTTTAAAGATGCACGGGTAAGTTTATGTCTATCGATATGTCACAATTCCACCAAGTCTTTTTCGAAGAATGTTTCGAAGGCTTGGAAGCAATGGAATCAGGACTCTTAAACTTGGATATGGGCGATATTGACCACGAAGTCATTAACACCATTTTCCGAGGCGCCCATTCGATTAAAGGCGGCAGTGGTACATTCGGTTTTACTGTGGTGGCGGATTTCACCCACATCATGGAAACCCTGCTGGATGAAATGCGCGATGGTCGTCGAAAAGTCACCCAAACTGCGGTTAACGTCTTACTCGGCTCGGTAGATTGTCTACGCGAGATGTTGGCATCGATACAAAATAACCAACCGGTTGCTGAAGCATCTGTCAGTAAGTACATGGCAGCGTTAGAAGCCGAACTACATGGTTCTGATGCCGCTAGCACTCAATCCGTCGCGTCTCATACACCAGCGGCACSCCCCCCATAGAGACCACCCCACCGACTAGCAGCGACGAAGAAATAGCTGACGAGCCGGAAGAACATGGCTGGAAAATCGCATTCTGCCCTTATCTCGACTTACTTAAAACAGGTAACGACCCGGTTAGAATGTTTAGAGAACTCGCAGAACTTGGAGAATTCAGCGCCTCACCGAATGTTCAAGATGTCCCTGGATTAGATGAGCTAGACCCAGAGGAATGTAATATTTCGTGGGACTTAAAAGTTATTGGCGATAGCACGCTAGACGAAGTTAAAGAAATTTTCAATTGGGTAGAAGGTGATTGCGAATTAGATATTCAGCCTATTGCCACTAAACCCAAAAAACCAGCGGTCGCTAAAAAAAGTCGAGCCTCAACCTGCGCCGGTATCTATTGCCACTGCGCCAACGCCTGAGCCTGAACCAGAGCCCGTTGCCGTCACCGCTTCTGAAAATACCGACGCACCAAAACCCGCTAAAGCTGCCGTCGCCGCGATTGGCGATAGCGATTTAAACAAAACATCCGCGAAAGCCTCTAGCTCTATCCGTGTTGACACCTCAAAAATCGACGCGCTGATTAACATGGTTGGCGAAGTGGTCATCACACAATCCATGCTGGGATTGGTTGGTGAAAACTTTTCTATGGACAAACTGGATCAGCTCAAAAAAGGCTTAGCCCAGTTAGAACGCCATACGCGTGATTTACAACAAAGCGTCATGAATATTCGGATGTTACCGATTAGCTTTGTTTTCAGCCGTTTCCCTCGTTTAGTTCACGACATTAGCTCTAAACTCGGCAAAAAAAATTGAATTAAAACTGGTCGGCGAAAATACCGAAATCGATAAATCCGTTGTTGAATTAATCAACGACCCGCTCGTGCATTTAATCCGCAACAGCTTAGACCACGGCATAGAAATGCCCGATAAACGCGTCGCGGCAGGCAAGCCTGAAACCGGTACCATTGAATTAAAAGCCTATCATCGCGGTGGTCATATTGTCATTGAAATCACCGATGATGGTAACGGCATGGATAAGAAAAAACTTATTGCCAAAGCCATAGAAAAAGGCATTTTAGATGACAATGCGCAACTAACCGACAAACAAGCCTTTGAACTCATTTTCATGCCCGGTTTCTCTACGGCAGAAAAGCTCACTGACATTTCGGGGCGTGGCGTCGGCATGGATGTGGT
>NZ_LAJX01000106.1 GCF_000963695.1 Methylocucumis oryzae | reverse complement strand
AAGGTTTTGACATTAAGCCGATGCTGTCGGCAATACGCCGCTTGCGTCATTCCGCTGCTTTGCCAAGTGTTCAGGTGATGTATCCAATGCGCAGTTAAGGTCATGCATTATCCTCTTCAAAAATTTTGAGAATAACGGTTCTGAACTTATTAGAACAGGTGGTTTGGTTGAGCGCTTACCATTGATAACAGCTCATAACCTTATATTTAAGTCCAGCGCTAGCGTATCAATATCCAGTGGTGGCCCATCAATGGCTTCTGTGCTAAACCAACGGAACATCGCCCAGGTATTTTTAGCTAGCCCATAACTGCCGCCTATCATCCAGCCTTTGGCATCGGTGCCGCCTTGATGGAAAATCGTATCGGTAAACGCATCTAACACCGCATCGCGTTGCACATAGCGATAAGCAATAATCGCGCTCCAATCGTTAAAGCGTCTGATTTCAGAATGACCTAAATCTAAACGCAGTTGTACGGCTTGGGTGCGTTCTTTATTGTCTAACCCTCTGGAACCCGTGAAATAGCCTGGAAAATCACGCGCAATTCGCCCAGCGTCATAACCTAAGTTATAAGCATAATCGATAGAGAATAATGCATGTACTGGCTGAAATTTGGCGAAGTCATACACCGCAACGGCATTAAAAATCTTAAAATCAGACGCTAAGCCATACAAACACCCCTCGCCTAACGCGAATGTCTGGCTACTAGTACAGCGGCTGTTAAAGCCATCGTTGCGGTTAATCGGCACTAAGGTATTGCCTTTCTGCATAAACTGCGGCGCTGTCCAATCATAGGTAAAGCTATCGCGAGCATTGGCTATCGCACGTACATTTTGATAATCGTAATAGCTCGCCGCCAGCTTTAGCCTAGAGCTGTCTTGCACTAGCCAATCCATACCGACTTGCCCAGCGAACAACCATTTATCGGTGGTTGACAGATTTACTTCTTGCAGCGGAAACACACCAGCGGTTAAAAATACAGAATCAGGCGTTTGTGGGCCTAAATGCACGCCGAAGCGGCTATTAGCTTCTGGCGCGCGATACTGTTTAACATTCGGCTGGTTGTAGTTGAAATGCTTGCTTAACATAAAGGTAAAACCTTCAACGCTTAAATCAGGGCTAAACTGCATTTCGGTAGACAACCACGGATTAGCCATACGACCACCAGTAACGGTCAACCAATCTTTATGCCAACTATCTTTTGCTTGATATTGGATAAACGCTCTATCCACTGCAACTTGATAGGTTTGACCCGTGTTGCCCATCGTTTGGTTACTGGACACTGGACTAAAGTCATTCGTCGTCGTTAAGCGAAACCCGGAGTTGATTTCATCGGTTATTTGCATTTCTAAGCCTAAGCGAAAACGCTCGCGTAGCCTTAAACGGTCTTGCGTGGTATTAAGATATTGCTCGTTTCTGTTATATGCCGCTAAGCTTCCACCATCGCGGTTAATCGCTAAATAATCTAAATACGGGCTGTTACCTGAGCCATAGCTATCTTCTTGTAAACGCAAACGAGCGTCGGCAGTAATTCTGATTTTATTTAACCAACCAGGTAACGCTTCTGGAACACCCCAATGCTCAGTTTTGGCATCGGCTTTGACTTGTTGCGTGACTTTATTGGTTAAGTCAGAAACCACTTCGGCACGAATTTCATCTTTAATAAATTTCGGTACATGAGTAACCCGAATACGATTAGGATGCGCTTTATCAGTGGCCAGTGCAGGCTCTTCTTGTTGCAGTTGAGCCGATTTTGTCTTTGCCTGGCGTAATAAGACATCTGCTTTTTGCTTATCCAACAAACCTTGTTGAACAAAAACGTCGATTAAACTTTCTGCCGTATTTTTTAATTCCAACAAGTCTTCCCGCTCTTCAGCAATTGCTTGCTTTAGCTGGATTAAGTCAGATTTCTCGTCCGCCCAAGCAGCGTTTGTCGTCAAAACCGCTGCTATGGCATAGACTAATGGCTTAGATTTTAGTGATAACATCTTATTCCTCGTATTCCTCTACTTTGAGTACAGCGTTAACCGCCACACTTTTTTATCCCGTTCTTTTCCGTTACAGTCACCGTAACCTAAGACATCGACACTCAATACCGATAATTTATTGTTACTCCCGTCACTCTGTTGATTTTGGTTTAGCTCCTCATCATTCGCTTGACCCGCTGTTTTGCCGGCACTTGCGGCTGCGCTGGCTGCTGCACTCGGTACCACAGGTGCAACAGCAACACTGGGTACGCCAATGGAGCCTCCTGAAGCAGAAATATTGCTAGCACCAACTACAGCCGTCGCTGCAATCACAATTTGACCGCCACTAATACCCGCCTCACCGGCATCGACAATGCCAGCGGGAGCTGCTAGATAAACATTGCCCTGTTTACCGCTACCATCTTGTGGCGTAATGGTTTGAATACCGCTACCTGAAACAATAGGTGGGAAAATAGTGACGACATTACCGTTGGCATCAACACTGGTAATCGGTGCCGGTGCTGAAATAGCCGACTTTGCACCTTTACCGGCATCAATATTGCCCTCTGACGACCAAATCAAAATATCACCGCCCCCCATCGTGAACACCCTAGATTGGTTGACATTAAAATCGCCGCTACTTATCGCATTAATATCGCCTTGTTGTTGCGCAACAATACCTAGTTGGTCGGCGCTTTTCTCTATCCCGGCAAGACTTCCCGCTAAGCCTACGTTAACTGAGCCGCCGGGTGAGGCAATATTGATACCGCCACCCGCTAAGGTTTTGATTTGGCTGAACACCATTGATAAATCGCCGCTATACGTCTTATCTGGAAATAAGGTATTAATCGCGTCAAAACCTTGTTGATAGAGCTTGGTCTTATCCGCATCGCTGGCTAATGCGGCTGCTTTAGCCGATTGTTGCAGTTCATTGTATAAAGCGGCTAATACCAAAGGCTGTTGGCGTTGTTCTGGCAATTGTTTGAAATAAGCTAGTTTTTGCTCTGGACTCAAGCCAGCAGTGAGGTCGTTGCCCGCATCGTCGATGATTTTCAAATCGGTTAAATAGCGACTGGTTAACGTGAAATAACGATTAATAAAGTTATTAAGCGCCGCGCTACCGTTGTTTAATCCTACTAACACATCAACGCCCGCACCCGATGATGGCAACACGGTGTTTTTAGTATTACCTATCGTGTTAACCCCAGCTGAACCACCTAAATTGACATCACGACCCGCTTGTATATTTAGGTTTCCCGGCCCGCCTAACTCGATTTGCCTATCATTGGCTTGCACATGGCCATCGCTGTCTAATAGCGCATCAAAGCGAATATCACGACCGGCTTTTATGGTTGTCGTATCTGCAACGCTAAGATTTTGTCCATAAACGCTTAAGTTATTAATGTCGTTACCGGCTTGAAACGTCGAAGCAGACGGTAAATAAAATGCCACTTCTGAGGCTGAGGAGAAGTTAATATCGCCGGTTTTAGCAATAATCGCCGGTAGGTTGGTGTCGTTTTGATGTAAAGGTATTGCGGCATGAATCAACGTTGCATCCGGCGTAGAGGGGTCTAAACGCTCTCTAGCCCGGATCAAACCATCGCTTAGGCTACCTTCTATTTGTTGTGCAGGAGATAAAACACTGGGTAGCCAGCTTGGCTCAGCATCGGACATATTGATATTAATAATTTGCGCAGCATCGCTATCGGTATTAATACTGCGATAAGCATATAAATTTAACTGGCCTTGCGAGGACGGAAATAACGTCATCGAATGGTTGACGCGAATATCGCCGGATAACGCGCTTGCCGATAATGTCGCTGGGTAGACGGCGTATTCAAAACCGCTAGACGAACTAGTATCGATATTCTTAGCTTCACGCACGGCATCAACATCATTTTCTAACACCACATTACCGGCAACAGCGGTTAAATTTACGCGACTCTGGTCGGTATAGGTAAAAAAGCGAGAATCTCCTCCGGCAGCCAATGGTTGCGTATTAGTTTGCTTTAATAATGTTGGGTTAAATACCGACGCTAGTTCTAAGTCTTGTCTAGCGGTTAATTTCACATCGCTATCGCCTAATTCCACGATAGGCGCTAACGCATCCGTGCGGGTGCTGTTGCCGCCAACCTCAGTATATGTGCTGCCTTCGCGAGTTAAACTACCTCCAGCCGTTAATTCAGCTTTACCTAGCGCAACATAATATTCACCGCCAAGTATGTTATTACCGGCACGCACTGATAAATCGCCACCACCATTGATAACAGTACTAGATGCCGTCCATTGATTGCTAAGACTGCTTACCGTACCAAACGGTTTACCGGTGCTTGGTAGCATCACGGAAAGCTGAGTAATATCGCCGCCCGCTTCAACGGTCACATCGCCACCGCCTAACGCGCCTAAGTTTTGGTTAAAATAGCGACTGCCCTTAGTAGCAATGCCATTAATAGTCGAACTACGCTCACCGCTGATATTAATCCCCCACGCCGTAGTGCGATTATTTTCGGTAATCGCACCGCTACGCACTAACCAATCGCTGATTGATTGTCCTGTGTTAATCCCATTAATATCGCCGCCTGCGTGCAATTGAATTGAGCCACCTTGGCTTGGGTATTCCGCCACCATAAACTGCAAACCCAATAAGGTTTCATTGAAATAGCCGTAGCGTAGCAAAGCATTTAATTGCTCAGGACTTAACCGGTTAAGATAATCGCTATCGGTCTCGCCGGTTAATCTGGCAGCGACCCCAGGCACAGCACCGCTAAGTAATTGGCTGCGCGTATAAACCGCCGTCGTACCCATCGTGTAAACTGCAGCCGCCGCACTCTCATTACCGGCATCGGCCAAATAATTAATGTCACCGCCAGCCTGAAGCGCAATATCGCCTGTGCCGGTTCTTACCATGACTTGGCTAGTGACTTTACCGCCCGTGCCATAAGGATTAACGGCTGAATACGTTGCCGCCAAATTCACATCGCCACCGGCACTAAGACGATAACTCCATGAACGCCCCGGTTGTAACACATCTTGAAATTTTACTGAGGTCTGGCCGGGCAAATAAGACGTCGCGAAGGCGTCGGTTAAGCTAGCTTTAATCGTTAAATCGCCTTGTGCGGTTAAACGCAGAAACCCTGGAATAACCTGCTCACCGCTACGATTTTGATAACGCCAAGCCATTAAATCCCAAGCATCAGCGAGGGTTAAATCAGCGCTACTGCGTAGTTCAAGCCCAGGCGCCAGCTCTATGTCATCATGTTTAGCGCTAGCCGCTTTAACTTCACTAGAACTCATAAAATCAGCCGTCTCTTTCTGCCATGCGGCTATTGCATCTGCTTTAATGACCGACTGTCCGTCATAGACTTTAACCGCTTCTAAACTTACTCGATTATCGGCAACGCCGCTAAAACGGGTATTAATTTCAGTGACCGCTAACTGATGCGCGCTATCTTCTCTACCCGCGCGTAGCTGTACATGCCCACCTAAACCATTAACACCACCAGAAACATCAATGGCAGCGCCTGTTTCAGATAAATCTAATATCCCTGTGCCAGTATCGTGTTGATGTACAACATCCAAACTTACCCTACCACCGTCTTCGTTTTCACCCGTAGCAAGCGCTAGGATTTTGGCATGTTCGCCTAAACGAATGCCATCGGCGTTAAGCGCTACGCTACCGCCGCGCTCACCACTGGCATCGATTTGGCCAAGCACTTGTAACAAGCCTGTTGTGCTTAACGCTATATGCTGCGCCCGTAGCGTATCGGTCTCAGCCAACGTCAAATCACCACTGTTTACGTTAAGGTCTATCGTCGTGTTAAATCCAGCTGATGAAAGCTGCTTCGCTAACCTTGAAAAATCGTTATCGGTCAATTGATGAGCCGTTAAATAAAATTCACCCAGCCCTTGGCTAGCACTATTAGCCGTCCCAGCATTAATACTGCCTTGCCAACTGAATACGCCATTCGGAGCTAAAAGCTCTAAACGGCCATCAGCACTGACAGCTTCAGCACCATTGACGGCACCGGCCAGATTTAAGCGCGCCCCATCTGCCAACACGATATTGCCTTGGGTCGCCGTTAACGCGATACGACCTGCATCTGCGGCTTGTAGCGCTTCAGCAAACGTCAGTGCACGACCTGACACGTCGGCACTAAAACCGTTATCGAGCTGAATATCGCCAGTGTTTGCTGTGAGTTTTAATAGCCCTGCCGGTAAATCAAAACGTGCATTACCTTGAATCTGCTCTGCACGCATAGACCAACTCGCGCCTAAGCCTTGACGCGTATCGGTCGTAGCCGCTGCGGCAAGATTTAGCGCATAACCATCGGCTTGAATCGAGCTTGTTGCGCCATTTTCGCCAATAATATGACCTGCCGTAAGCGTCGTATTTGCCGCAACAGTCAACTGCCCTGCTTGGCTTAACTGACTTAAGCCTGCATCGCTAACTGTTTGCCCTAAACCGATTAACGCCGATTGCGCATTCAGATTAACCTGAGCAAACCCAGTTATCGCATAAGCACCACTCGCTAGCGCTATCGTTTGCGCATTCAAATTTAACGTCCCCGAACCTAAACCATCGCTATGCTTTTTGGCACTGGAATTGGCCAGTACCAAAGTATCCGCGCTGATATTGGCGGCTAGCCCGTCGTTGTTAAAACCATTGATTTGCGCCGCGTCGATATGCACTGTGTCGGCGTGAATCGCGATATCGCCATACAAATTGACATCGCTACGACTGTTAAGCATTAATTCCGACAAATTTAACGCAGTATCTGTTAGCACTAAGCCAGTGCTGTCAGAAGGCGCAGCACCCAAAACTGATTTGTCCGGCTGACAACGCTAAGGCACCATCCGATAAATCTAATAACCCCTTAAACTGCGTGTCTTTAGTCGCATCTAAACGAATGGAATTACCCGAAGCAATCGTTGCGCCGCTATCCACGACTAAATTACCTGTTTTACCAGTAATCGTTTGCCCTCGGCTAACATCACCTAAGCCAGCCGACGACACGGCAACGAATACACCATCACGGGTGCTTTGACCTTGATTAACCAAGCTATAAGCCACTCCTGATTGCGTAGAGCGCCCTTCACTGCTCAGTTTCGCGCCAGACTGCAAATGAATTTCATCTTTGGCGGCTAATAACACCTCTGCCCCGCTTAATTGGGCGTTATTAGCCAACGTAATCGTTTGCCCGGTAACGGTAATTTTTTTGCCCAGTCGCTGTTTTAGTACGCGTACCGCCTAATAACAGGCTAGGGGCATCCAAGCGATTCAAATCGTCTGCTGCTAATGCGACAACACCCTCGTCTTGATTGCTGGCCGCATCGGTCGCTACGATGGCTAGGTGTTGTGCGCTAATATCAACTTGTCCACCGATACCACCTTGCGCCGCCTGAGCCGATAATTCACCCGCTAACGTCAAACCGGTTTGTGCGCTAATCGCAAGTCGGCCGGCATCTTTAGGTTTCGTATTGCTAGAAGAGGTTTCAGCGCTAAAGAATTGATTGGCTGTGTAATCTTTATATTCGGACTGAGTTCTCGCGATACGACCGGATTCGACAGTAAAACCATGCCAACGCGCTTCACCATCACCGGTAGCCGCCGTACCGAAACGTCCAGCGACTACGGTTCTACCAGCGATGTCGCTTAATACGGTGTTTTCTGGTATGTCTTGATAGCCTGCTTTCGGTGTGACTAAATAAGCGCCAGGCAACAATGCATAATGCGCGGGTAACAAT
This sequence comes from Methylocucumis oryzae, assembly GCF_000963695.1. Taxonomy (GTDB): domain Bacteria; phylum Pseudomonadota; class Gammaproteobacteria; order Methylococcales; family Methylomonadaceae; genus Methylovulum; species Methylovulum oryzae. The sequence continues at coordinate 9,779 of NZ_LAJX01000106.1, read as the reverse complement.
GTATACCAACCCGCCGCTAACCCTGAACCGGCACTTAAATACACACTATCACCTACGCTTAAACCCGAAGACTCCCATTCAGTAGGGTTATACGGTGACAAGGCATTCGCTAAGTTGGGCAACACCGCATACTTCTCGGTATAGCCAGCCGCGTTAGGATTTAACACATCGACCGAACCGCCATTACCGCTAATAAATTCATATGCGTATAACTCGCCGCCGCCAGCCACATCAAGCTTAGCCCCGGTAGCAAACGCAATATTGTCACCTGTTAACTGTATTTGCTTTTCCGGAGGGCTGGCTATGACACGATTAGAACCACCGGTGCTGTCCAATGGATATAACCAATTCTCCCCGCCAGAGCCTTGACCGAATAACACGGTTAAGCCATCGCCCGAAACAGACGTTAAACTACCCGCAGCTAAAGTTAATTGCTTAGACGCTGTTAAAGCGAGTTCCCCGAAAGGTGCTTTTATCACGCCTTGTTGAACAATATTGGCCGCTTTTAAGGTTAAACGGCTGCCAGCCGAATAAACCGGCGCGGCAGCTTGAAGATTACTTTGTACGGTTAATGTCGTGTTATCACCGGTTAAGCTAATTTTGTAGTCGCTTAACGTCGGGGTATATAACTGGCTAGCGTTAATCGTTAAATCGCCTGCGAGCTTAAATTCGCCTAAATAGTCTTTAGTATCAGAACGCGTCCTAATACCAACCGCGCGCACATCACCAGCGCTATTTAACTGAACTTGGTCAAAACCATCAAAACTTAAGCCACCGATTAACTCAATGCCTTGCGCATTGACGATAAACTCGCCGGTACCTGTTTTAGCGTTAGGGGCTAGGGTGGATGAAAATTGCCCCTCATTAGTTTCAGTATCAATACGGCTAGTGCTTGAACCCATCTGGGCATACGCCGTATTTAGGATAATGCTGTTTTCGGCATCGGTTTTTAGCGTAGGGGTATCCAAAATAATTTGTTTATCTGCCGACAGTGTCACCGGGCCATTAAAACGAACAGCTCCGGCATAACTACCCTTAGCACCTAATACATCAGTGGTGAGTTGTAATGAAGCAAAACCGCCTTGATTGAGCTTATTTGCATTTAACAAAGCACGACCGCTATAAGTATCCGCATTCGGCGCTTTAGTATGATTAAGTCCCGCGCCAGCAAGTCCAGGCTCTGCGTTAACCACAATTTCTCGTGGTAAATTTGGATTAATGTCATCAGGAAACAAGCCACCCGCCACCGCAATTGTGGGCTTATTGCGAAAATTACGATTCAGCGTGACCGACAAACTACCACCCTCAACGCCGTTACCGCCCGCATGACCGTAAAAACCACCATCGGCGATAATGCCTTCACCAGCACTGAGCGCAATCGAACCACCCGCCGAAGCAATCTTACGGCTAACCACGCCGTCGCTTTCTGTAAAATCTAACCGGGCCGATGTACCAGAAACATTAATCACCGAACCGGCTTGGCTAACGATATAACCTCGTTTTGCTGTGATATTGACATTACCACCCGCTAACACATCGCCCGTCACTAAACCATACGGATTATCATCGGGTTGGAACTGGCCTTTCGCGATTAAAGCGCTTTGCGCACCCAGCCAAATACCTTGACCCGAAGCAAAACCTTTATCACCGCCCGAAGGCGTGTTAATCGTTAAGTTAATAGTTCCAGCCGGTGCATGAATACCACCGTCTAACCAAATCGAGGTATCTGATGCTAATGACATTGTCGCACCTGGCTCAGCTTGAATCAGCGCATTCTGACCTACGCTTAATACTTGGCTTTGATCTTGTCCGGTTAACTCTTGAAAATTAAGGCTTAATGAAACGGGTTGACGGTACTCATCAGGTAATTCGGTTACTGTGCTAAACGCTTCTAATTCAGAGCCGGTTGCTTGCTGTGCTAAGTTACCGGTTAACAATAGGTTTTGTTGTCTTGGCGTAATGTGCGTACCGTCAGCCACTGTTAAGCCGAGTACCGTCGCTGTCATGTTGTAGTCGGCAAAACCGCCTTGGTTGAAAAAATCTTGGCTTAAAACTAAGGGCTTAATCGCTGGATGAGTATTAGCGCTTTGCCCGTTATCAGCACCGATGAAGACAGCGCTAGAACTTAAACTAAGCTCACCCCCTTGCTTAAGGCCATAGCCTAATAACTCACCTTGCAACACTAAATTAGCCGCCTGACCGCCGCTATCATGATTCGCTGCCGTTAACGCAATACTGCCAGCCGCACCCGGCGTCACTTGATTGCCAGTGTTTAACCACGCACCACCACTGACATCGATACGGCTGCCTGGACTCATGCTCAAATCACGCTGTTCTGTGGTTAACGTAACCTGCCCACCATCACTAGCAATCGTAGCTAATGACGCTTGATGTTGACTATCTAAATAATCATTGACCCAAGTACCGCTAACATCAATATGCGCTGATTCACCTAGAGTCATAGCGCTAGGCAATAAAGTATCGGCGACGGAAACAGGCTTTAATTCAACCGTACCAGATGGTGCGCTAATCTCGCCGTGTAGCTCAAAACCTGTCGCCGCTGCGGTTAACTCACCGTGTTCTGGCAGTTGTAAATGAGTTTGCTCAACGAGCCTAAGCACGCCATTACTCGTCAAATGCAACCGGCTAACCCCTGATCGTTGTAATAATTCGGCTGACAATAACAGCGCGATGGCCTGACCATCATTATCATTTGCCCGCGCAATCACATCGGTGAAATTAATATCGGCATTCTGCGTTGCTTGAGTCAACGTAATATCTTGTACGCTTAATAAACTGTTCTGACTTAAATCTAGGCTCAGCAAACTACCTTGAGCTTGCTGCTCAGGCTGGCGTTGCCAAGTTCCTGCAACGGTACTGCCGTCTAAGTCGCCGTTTAGTAAAGCTTCGTAGGCATTAATCGTTAACTGTCCTCCAGCTTTTCCCTCGGTGTAACCCGTTTCAAAATGTTTACTGGCTAAGCCTGGAATAGCCCATGTCTCAGATACGCCCCATTGCGCATGATTCACACGAATCTGACCATAAATAGCGTCATAAACTTGATCTGGGTCAGCCTGGCTTATCTCTATTAATTGACCGTTATGAACTAACTGCGTCGTCGCAACATAACCGTCTTGATAAGCGACCGAACCACCCGAAAAATCGATTAAGCTGCCTGTTTGCGTGACGACATCACCGGTCGAAGCAAACGATACTGTGCCGCCTGACGTGCTGCGCTCATCGATATTACGTGCGATTCTATCGACCGCACCTTTAATATCAGCAACGGGTATGCTCGCTGACGTTAACACGCCCTCGCTGTCATACGTCAAATCAGCATCCCGTAAATCAACGTGTACCGTTTGGCCGTATAACACGCCATCACGCTGTAACGGCGAATCGCGTAACTCGAATTTGCGCAACTCGACATCAACGGTATTGCGCGCCACAGGCACAGCCACTTCTTTAACTCCAGATGCATCGATTACGCTACCCGACGCCATAAAAATACGTGCATTGCCTTTTACGCTAGCATCTGTCGGGTCATCGATGGCTTGTGCAGTAATATCACCCGAATGCGCCAATACCTTAGAGCCTTGCGCGAATATCACATCATGCCCACTCAACTCGATTTGCGAACGGCTTTGCGTTTGTGCGTCTATAGCCGTCTCAGTTTTGTCGGCATCTAATTGCACACTCGTTAGACTACCGGGTGCTAAATGTACTTGTGCCGATGTACCTAAACCATCGTCTTCTGCTGCCGTTCTAACGGTTGCTTGCGGCAATAACTTGCCACCGGTAGCACTAGGGTCTTGTATGCCCTCGCGCGCTAATAATCGCACAGAGCCATTTAAATTAACCGACGTCGTTGCCGACGCAATGCCTTGTTGATTAACCGCAAAGCCCATGACGCTAACATTGCCACGCTCAGCAAGCACTTGACCTAAATTATCGACTTTGCCGCCTTTACCGACTTCCACCAGTAAACCGCGAATATCTGAGTCCGTCCCGGCTTCTTGCAAATAGACTTTATCTTTTGCCGCCGCTAATATCGTTTGCCCATCAGGCGTCGTAATCGTACCGGCATTGGTAATCACCGGCGCCGCAATGATGACTCGGCCACCCGCAGCATTAGTACTAATGTTAGCGCCTGGCTCAAGATAAATTTGAATCTTGATTTTTTGCCCTTGCTCATCAAGCAGATAATGTCCAGCACTGTCTTTTAAATACGTTTCACCACTGCCTTGTAATGCTGCTGAACCGTTGTCATTAAACGCTTGCGTTAAACCATTTTTAAGCGTGTTATCGCTAATGCCTAACGTCGTAGCCACTAACGAATTAACATTCACTTCAGAATTTTTACCAAATACAAAACCGTTTTGATTGACTAAATAGACTTGGCCGTTCGCCGTTAAAGAACCCATGATTTGACTAGCATCGGCTTGATGAATCGTATTGAGCACCACCGAGGTCGCCGCCGGTTGGTCAAAGCGCACACTATTATTGCTACCAATATTAAAACTCTGCCAATCGATACCCGCCTTATCGGTGGTTTGCGTGATTGTCATAGACTGGCCTGCAACACTTGCCAATGCTGAGCCTTGGCTTGCAATCTCCACCGGCGTAGCAGACAAGGTTACCGATTGCGAAGGCACAGGTAATTCTGCATAAGCAGGCGATAACACCATGCTGCTGGCTAATAAGGTTTTTATCGCCGCCGTAAGGGATTTTAGCTTGCCTCGATAAAGTCGATTAGATTCGCTTAAGCTTGCTAGAATCATTATTAAAACTCATACGCTAATTTAAAATCGAACCGCTGATACCCCACATCGACAGTACCTTGCTTAATCAATGGATACGCCCACACTAACTCGCCTAGAACATGTCGGTAACAGTGCCAGCGTAAACCTAAACCTGTAGCTGCGAGGTCATAATGGCTTGGGTTAGGTGCTAATGGCTGTTGAATCCATAAATGGGCATAATCGAAAAAAACATACGAGCGCAGCATCTGGGCAAAGTCCCAGTCCGCTTGCGCTAAATCAGGACTGTGTAGCTCTAATGACGCATTAATGCCATCATCGCCTAATTGCTGAGTTTGATAATAGCCGCGCACCGTTTCCATACCGCCGACGGCAAATTGCTCGTTACTGATTAATGGCGAACTGCTAATTTGACCCGATAACTTGGCATTTTACGCGCAACCCTAACGGTAAATCGCGTAACTGCTTTAATTCTGACGTTAAATAAAGAAAATTAGGTTTAGCCTGGAAGCGGCGCCGCTCAAATTCTTGCGCGTCGTTAGCTAACCCTTGAATAGAAAAATGAAGACTATTGTTTAATGAGGTTGTAACACCTGGATAACGCCAACTGGCATCATAGGCTAATAACCAGGCTAAATAATTTACCGGCGAGGCTTGGCTGTCTTGGCCTTGTTGCGTAATCCCTTGATTAAAGCTTTTATAATCAAGACCCGCAGTAAAGCTATGAGAATAATCCGTTAACGCCGGTAACGGCTTAATCAAGCGCGCGCCAAAGATTGAGCCTGTACCGACCACCGACAAACCACCTACGCTAGCGCCTAATTGCGTATTCGAGCTAATACCCACGCCGTATAACGCCAAACGGGTATCCGCCCAGCCAGTAGGTAATACATACGTGCCAGACCAGACTTCGACTTCATCGCTGTCTTCCGGTGACACTTGATATTGCAGCGAGGCACTATGAAAGCGTTGCCATAAATTATCGTAACGCACCGAGCCGGTTAATCGGGAACGCGACGTATGCTCTGAATTGCGGCTATTCATTTCTACACTACCGTGCAACGGTAATTTATCTTTTACACGTAATTCGACTTCGGTTTTACCCGGCGTAGAACCCGCACGAAAAATAGGATTCACTTGTCTATCGGCTGACTGTTTACCTAACTCAGCCAATTGCTCTTGTACCTTAGGCATGTAAGGCGTTTTACCAACCGACAGCTCAGGAACTTGTTCGCGAATTTTACTCGGTAAAAAATACTGAGCGCCGGTGACTTTAATACTGTCTACCGAACCCTCTATCACATTAAGTAACACCACGCCATTAACCACTTCTTGTTCAGGAATCTCAACGATAACCGTGGGATAACCATGACTACGGTATTCTGCTTCAAGCTTTAAGCGAGCTTGTTCGACATCCTCTACCCGCTTTGCTTCGCCTAAAAACGCATATAAAACTTTTTTCAACAATGTCTTGAGGTAATAACGTATTACCATCGACTTGTAACTCCAACACATCAAAAACGGTGGGTTCTTGTTGCGGATTAGCCGCATCGGTATTAGCCTCATCAGCGCTCACCGCCCCATTAATCAATACGAATACCAAAAGCCAAAAACTGGCTAAACCCCGATATTTCATTCTATTCCCTACCAAAAACTTATGAAAAATCGGGTAAAATCCATGTTTAACCATTCCAGAATAACCGTAGAAATAATCACCAAACTCAGCTTGCTTTGTTAATAGAGGGCTACCACTTAAGCCGATACACTCCAATGAGAACAATGTCATCTCGGCAGGGATTGCCGAGATCCAGGGTACAGGGATGTACTTGACGCTTTGCCATCCATGGCATCTGGATTCCGGCAATCCATGCCGGAATGACGGTTTGGCCTTAGGAGCTTAAACTAAAATTGCGCTGTCTTAAGACGAGTAACCTAAATAGATGAAGCAAGCTTAATGCCAATACATAAGCAATTAATTAATATAGATAAAATCATTGATACTGTTGTTCAGACAACAAGCATTGCTGCTTGCCTGTTGCCTGAGCAACACAGGACTTATTTCAATTGCACTGCTAAACCACCTGTGGCATTGCTATCCGCCACCGGCACGATTTCGGTATGAATACTGCCTTTGTTTTTATGAGAGAACGCTGACACTGGGTTGCTAGCGTTAAACGGAACAGCAGCCGAAAACCCACGACCATCAACAGTAGAGGCAACCGCGCCGGTTTTGCCCCATGCTTGCGTGGTATTGGCTAAGCTTAAAATACTTGGACTGCCTAAGTTTTCAGCTAAGGTTTTGATAAGTTTAGTTTTTAATGCCCAACTAGAATCGTCTGACTTATTTTTACGGTACAACACCACGCCTTCAGACCAATACGAATACACGCCCGCCGCAATGTTCTCCAACGTTGGCGCATAACCATCGACACGAACATAACGCCAAGGATCGCCACCCGTACCTGTTGTTGTCACTGAGGTGTTTTTATCTGCCGTGTTAATGGCTATCCCCCATCGCTTGGCAAAACCTGCACCATCAACAACGTTATTAAAACCCAACACATTGGTACCGTTTTGCCAGTCTTTCAACAACGTGCCGGTATCGGCAACGATAATGGGTTGCTTAACAATAGGTAACGACGCATCTTCATCGACAGCGTTATCAGGCGTTTTTGCTGCGGGTCCCACTGCATTTTTAGCGCCGGGGTAATTTAAAAAGACTGAGTAAGCAATCACGCTAGTCGCTGCACCATTATTTCTTAAGCTTAAGGCCACTGGGGTTAAGTTACCGCCAGTGGTCGATTCTTTATAAGGTGCAGTAATACCTGCATCGGTCAAAATGTCATCATCGACCAAACTTTTAACGGCGTTACTATCGGTTTTATCGACGATTTTAATTTGGTCCCAAGCGCCAATTTTGCCCGCTATTAATGAACCCATCACATTACGGTTTAAATTAGGCATACTGGTTTCTGTGTAATCACCAATCACTACCGATGATGGCAGAATACCGGCGCGTTTTTGTGCCGCTTGTAAGGCTTTATACAAATCTAACGTGACCGCAACCCCATAAGCCAAGCCCGGTGTTTGTATAATCGCAAAAGCAGTGGAACCTGTCGTTGGAATGCTTTCTGCACCTGTAGGCCAACCCGGCTCAACTAATCCCGTGGTTAGCTCAATTTGTTGATCGGGATAATTCTCGGTACCCGGCTTTAACACTATAAAAGGGTCAGCGGCAATCGCACCGGCATCAGAGATTTTTTTATTCAAATACTTAGAGGCATTTTCTGAGCTAATCGTCTGTTTCCAGGCTTGCGTACCATCAGCAACCCAAGCCGATTGCGGTAAGCCAACAATATTTAAATGTTCTAAAGGCATGTTCATTTTCAACGGAATAATCCCATAACCCGTACCACCGCGTGTACGTCTTAACAGCAATATTTTCTTACCCGCCAAACCAGCCCCTAAATTCTGAGCACCTAGAAAATAATGCGCTGTCCAATTAGAGCCAACCGAACCCGTTACCGCATCGACATCGTTAAAAGTATCTAACGTGCCAGGTGCCGCTAAGACATCGGTTACGACCTGGGTGTACGCTTTATTTTGTGCCACCGCCCCTGAGATACGCACCGTAATCGCAGGAGCACCATTCACCCAAGGTGTTAACGCATAAGCCGCACTTGTTACGCTGAGTAGTCCTAGTGTTATCGCTGTCAATTTAATTTTTTTTTCATAAAAACCTGTTAGTTAGTTAAAAAACATTGCACACAGTCAGCAAGCGTTAAGCTTGCTTTAATTAGTCGTCCAAAACGTTATTTATATAACTATATAAAATATACTATTGCAAGCAGATTTTTTTCTGACAAAATGAATTGTTTGATACCTAACAAAACTTGCCAAAAAATATATAAATTGTTGATAAACAAATAAAACTATTATTTACAAGTCATAGCATATTGGTTGTGTCGATAGATATTGTGATGTGGGATAGTGAAATTCACCATAGCGTTGCCAATGTTTGACTTTTGTATCCGACTAGCTACAGTAACGCCATGAACGACACAATCCAACAAACTGATTACTTCCGCAATGACGTTTTACTCAAGCGCCCTTATATTCGCTTGGAATGGTGTCTTGAGGCTTTACAAAACCCCGTACACCGTGAGCAACAAGATGACGGACGCATCCGTCACTGGGTATTTGTCGCAGAACTCATAAAAGGGGTCAGCATAAAAGGGGTCAGAGTAAACTTAACTTTCTGCTATACTGTTTATCTTTATACCTATCGACTTCAGACTTCAGGAAAAACCAATGGCAAGACTAGCCCGCGTGTGTCCAATCGGCATTCCTCAACATGTGATTCAACGTGGCAATAACCGACAAGTGTGCTTTGCCGACGAGCAAGACTTTGCTGCTTATGCGGGTTGGTTGAAAGACTCCTCTAAAAAATACCAAGTAGAGATTCACGCTTGGGTACTGATGAGTAATCATGTTCATTTACTTTGTACACCACAAAGTCCAAATGCGCTTAGTCAGCTGATGCAGTCACTGGGCAGACAGTATGTGCGTTATTTCAATCTCCGCCACCAGCGAACCGGGACGCTTTGGGAAGGGCGATTCAAATCCTGTCTGGTGCAGGAAGACGATTACCTCATGCAACTTTATCGTTACATAGAGCTGAATCCGGTCAGGGCTGGGATGGTAAAGCAGCCGTCAGATTATGTTTGGTCTAGCTACCGGATTAACGCACTGGGAAAACCATCAGAACTCTGTACGCCCCATGCGGTGTACCTTGCGTTAGGTAAAGATACCAACGAGAGGCAAGCTAATTACCGTGATTTATTCAAACATCCTATTGAGGGGAAATTACTGCAAGACATAAGGCTAGCGATAAATAAAAGCATGGCACTTGGAAGTGAACAATTTAAAGCGGAAATAGAACATTTAAGCGGTCGACGGATGACTCCCAAAAAGTGGGTAGACCTGTTGGTTGGCGTAAAGAAAGAACGAATAAATAAC
>NZ_LAJX01000105.1 GCF_000963695.1 Methylocucumis oryzae | reverse complement strand
GCCACGCTAGCCGAACAAGCCGATGTTGTAACCTACGAATTTGAAAACGTACCTGCCGAAGTTGCTGCGTTTCTATCCGCTAGAACTCAAGTTTTTCCTAATCCTAAAGCATTAGCCGTTGCGCAAGATAGGCTATTTGAAAAAGATTTTTTCCGCGCGTTGAATATAGCAACACCTAACTATGCGCCGGTAGATAGCTTAACTGACTTAGAACTGGCTATGCAGCAGTTAGGTTATCCGGCAATATTGAAAAGTCGCACCCAAGGCTACGATGGCAAAGGTCAAGTGTTATTAAAAAGCGAAGCTGAGTTAGCTGACGCATGGCAAACTCTAAGCGGCGTTCCAGCTATTGTCGAAGCCTTTATGCCGTTTACTCGCGAAGTGTCGATTATCGCTGCACGCAGTCAGCAAGGCGAGATAGTATTTTATCCGTTATCAGAAAATCAGCATAAAGGCGGTATTTTACGAGTCTCGCTAAGCACTGACGGCGACCCTTTGCAAGCACAAGCTGAGGTTTATATCTCGCGCATATTAAAAGAATTAGACTATGTAGGCGTATTGGCATTGGAATTATTCGACCTCGACGGTCAACTAGTCGCTAACGAATTTGCGCCTCGCGTACACAATTCCGGCCATTGGACGATTGAAGGCGCGTATACCAGTCAATTTGAAAACCATTTGCGTGCGATTGCCAACTTACCATTAGGCTGTACCCAAGCCATAGGCGCATCGGCTATGGTTAATTTTATCGGTGGCATACCTGCCGCGTCAGATGTCTTAAGTATTCCAGGTAGCCGTTTGCATTTATATGGAAAGTCGGCGCGAAAAGGTCGCAAAGTCGCTCACGCTAACTTGCATTATCCTAATCATCAACAACTTACAGAGCCATTAGCTCGACTTAATGCTCTTGCCGAACAACTCGATGACAGTTGACAAATAGTTTATTCAAGATATTTTAATTGATAAAAACCAAGTGTTAAGATAGGTTTTTATTATTGCCTAATTAGAAACAAACTTGAATAATAATGGTAAACAGCGCAGTTAATAAATCATCTGCAATAGCTAATAATCGCGGGTAACTAACTGCCTATAACAAGTTTTTAGTTAGCAATAGCAGATAACATAAGGTATCAAGGCTTGTCTGACAGGTGTTTTGTGTTTTTACAGGCCTTATGACTTGTGCTATTCTACCGGTCACTTTTTTGTCACATAGCAACAGGATGTCTGCTCAACAATTCAAGCGGGATGCGCTTTTGCGAGAGGAACTATGTTAGAAACAAGCACTATGCTAGCGACAGTGCAACAAGTGATTAGCGATAATCAAAATAAGCCAGGCGCGTTATTACCCATTCTACACGGTATTCAAGATGCACTCGGTTACATACCCGATGACAGCGTACCCGTTATCGCAAAAGCCCTGGCCTTATCGCGTGCTGAAGTCCACGGTGTGATTAGCTTTTATCATTATTTCAGGACAACGCCGCCAGGCAAACATAAAATTCAATTATGCCGTGCAGAGTCCTGCCAAGCTATGGGTTCTAAAGCGTTAGAAACGCATTTAAAAAACAAATTAGGCATAGACTTCCACGAAACCACTGCAGATGGTCAATATTCTTTAGATGCCGTGTATTGTTTAGGCATGTGCGCCTGTTCACCAGCGATACAAATCGATAACGATATTCATGGCCGTGTTAATACAGAGTCACTTGAACAATTACTAAGCAACTTGGAGCCAGCCGCATGAGTATTAATGTTTACGTTCCTTGCGATTCCAGCGCTATTGCCTTAGGTGCTGACCGAGTTGCTTCCGCTATTAGTGAATACGCCAAAAACAATGGCATAGATATTCAAATCATACGCAACGGCTCACGCGGACTTTATTGGCTAGAAACTTTAGTCGAAGTTGCTACCGATGCAGGACGCGTTGCTTATGGTCCGGTACAGCCACAAGATGTTGCCTCATTATTTGCTGCAAACTTTTTACAAGCTGGCAACCATGCCCTTGCCTTAGGCTTAACTGAAGAAATTCCTTATCTTAAAAAGCAACAACGCTTAACGTTTGCTCGCGTAGGTATTACCGACCCCATAAGCCTAGCCGATTATATCGCGCATGATGGCTACAAAGGCTTAAACAATGCCTTAAGCTTAGCACCTACCGACATTGTTAAACATGTTACTGACTCAGGCCTACGCGGTCGCGGTGGTGCAGCATTCCCAACCGGCATTAAATGGAACACAGTATTAAATACCGCTTCTGAGCAAAAATATATTGTTTGCAACGCCGATGAAGGTGATTCTGGCACATTTTCTGATCGCATGATTATGGAAGGTGACCCGTTTGTACTTATCGAAGGCATGACGATTGCCGGCTTAGCCGTCGGTGCCACACAAGGCTATATTTATTTACGTGTTGAATACCCTCATGCACATAAAGCGTTAAATTCGGCTATTAGCGCAGCTTATGAAGCGGGTTATTTAGGCGATAATGTCTTAAACAGTGGCAAAACCTTTCACTTAGAAGTACGTTTAGGTGCTGGCGCTTATGTTTGTGGCGAAGAAACCTCACTGATGGAAAGCTTAGAAGGCAAACGCGGTTTAGTACGCTTTAAACCCCCGTTACCGGCTATTAAAGGTTTATTTGGTCAACCGACAGTTATTAACAACGTTATTTCATTAGCGTCTGTACCTATTATCTTAGCTAAAGGCGGCGATTATTATCGCGATTTTGGTATGGGACGTTCGCGCGGCACATTACCGTTACAACTCGCAGGTAATTTGAAACAACCCGGTTTAGTCGAACTCGCTTTTGGCACCAGCTTACGTGAGTTACTTTATGATTACGGCGGTGGCTCGGCTACGGGTCGCCCAATAAAAGCCGTGCAAGTCGGTGGGCCTTTAGGTGCTTACTTGCCAGAATCTCAATTTGATACGCCGCTAGATTATGAAGCCTTTGCCGCGATTTGGGCTGTATTAGGTCACGGTGGTGTAGTCGCTTTTGATGATAGCGTTGATATGGCCGAAATGGCTAAATACAGCATGGAATTTTGTGCCATCGAATCCTGCGGCAAATGCACACCTTGCCGTATTGGTTCAACGCGTGGCTATGAAGTGTTAGATGAAATTACTCAAGGTCACGACCTAGAAAAAAACATACCGTTATTACGCTCGCTATGCGACACCTTGCTCAGTGGTTCGTTGTGTGCATTAGGCGGCATGACCCCTTACCCTGTGCTGAGCGCTTTAAATCATTTCCCCACGGATTTCGGCGTTAACAATAAAGCGAATGCAGCTTGATAACTTCCGAGGTACATACCATGTCTAAAATAAAACAAAAAGATTTCGGCACCCCAGCCAGCACTGCCGAACAATTAGTTCAGTTAGAAATTGATGGTTTTAAAGTCACCGCACCAGCGGGCACATCGATTATGCGAGCGGCTGCTAGCATAGGCATCGATATTCCCAAACTTTGTGCTACCGATAGCATAGAACCCTTCGGTTCCTGCCGTTTATGTTTAGTACAAATCGAAGGCGGACGCGGTATGCCCGCCTCTTGCACAACTCCAGTTGCGGAAGGCCTTAAAGTCACCACGCAAAATCCGCGCTTAGCTGAGGTGCGTCGTGGTGTCATGGAGCTGTATATTTCTGACCACCCGTTGGATTGTTTAACCTGCTCCGCTAACGGTGACTGCGAATTACAAGACATGGCAGGGGCGGTAGGCTTACGCGAAGTGCGTTATAACCCGGTCACTACGCATTTAAATGCCACTAAAGACCAAAGCAACCCGTATTTCACCTTTGACCCTAGCAAATGTATAGTTTGCTCGCGTTGCGTTAGAGCCTGTGAAGAAACCCAAGGTACATTTGCACTGACTATCGACGGTCGCGGCTTTGACTCCAAAGTATCGCCCGGTCAAAACCAAAACTTCATGGATTCCGAGTGTGTATCGTGTGGCGCTTGTGTGCAAGCCTGCCCAACAGCAACCTTAATGGAATCATCGGTTATCGAACATGGACAACCGGAACATGCAATTGTCACTACCTGTGCCTATTGTGGCGTTGGCTGTTCTTTCCGCGCCGAGATGAAAGGAGAACAAGTCATACGCATGGTGCCGGATAAGGATGGCCAAGCCAACCACGGTCATTCTTGTGTAAAAGGCCGGTTTGCTTTTGGTTATGCGACACACAAAGATCGCATTACCAAACCGATGATTCGCGCCAGTATTCATGACCCTTGGCAAGAAGTTAGTTGGGAACAAGCGATTAATCATGCCGCTAGTGAATTAAAACGTATTCAAGCCAAATACGGCAAAGCGTCTATCGGTGGTATTACGTCTTCTCGTTGCACCAACGAAGAAACTTATTTAGTACAAAAACTGATTCGTGCTGGCTTTGGCAATAATAATGTTGACACTTGCGCCCGTGTTTGCCATTCACCGACAGGCTATGGTTTAAAACAAACCTTCGGTGAGTCATCAGGTACGCAAGATTTTGACTCGGTGATGAAATCCGATGTCATTATGGTGATTGGTGCAAATCCAACCGATGGCCACCCTGTATTTGGCTCAGCAATGAAAAAACGGTTACGCCAAGGCGCGAAACTTATCGTTGTCGATCCACGCGAAATCGATTTAGTTAAAAACAGCCCGCATGTTAAAGCCGACTATCATTTAAAACTGCGTCCAGGCACTAACGTCGCGTTAATTAATGCGCTCGCCCATGTCATTGTCACTGAAAACTTAATTGACGAAGCCTTCGTACAAAGCCGCTGTGATGTCGCCTCATTTAATAAATGGAAAACTTTCATCGCTGATCCTAGACATGCGCCTGAGCAAACCGAAACGATTACCGGAGTAGCGGCTAGCGATATGCGTGCCGCTGCACGGTTGTATGCATCCGTCAACAACGGTGCTATATACTATGGCTTAGGTGTGACAGAACACAGCCAAGGTTCGACGATGGTCATAGGCATCGCTAACTTAGCCATGGCTACCGGTAACTTAGGCCGTATTGGTGTCGGTGTTAACCCATTACGAGGTCAGAACAACGTGCAAGGTTCTTGCGATATGGGTTCATTCCCCCATGAATACCCTGGCTACCGACATGTTTCTGACCCAGCCACTCGCGATTTATTCTCAACCGCGTGGAACGTCCCGTTAAGTCTTGATCCTGGTTTACGCATACCTAATATGTTTGAAGCAGCGTTAGATAATAGCTTCATGGGTTTATACGTCGAAGGTGAAGACATCGCACAATCTGATCCAGATATTAAACATGTACATGCAGCCTTAAGAGCGATGGAATGCGTTATAGTGCAAGATATTTTCTTAAACGAAACAGCGAAATTCGCCCATGTATTTTTACCCGGCGCATCGTTTTTAGAAAAAGACGGCACCTTCACTAATGCTGAGCGCCGTATTTCACCCGTGCGCAAGGTCATGAAACCATTAGCTGGTTATCAAGATTGGGAAGTTACTCAATTATTATCCAATGCGATGGGATACCCGATGAATTACCAACATCCATCGGAAATCATGGCTGAAATTGCGAGCTTAACACCCACATTTACTGGCGTAAGCTATGAAAAAATCGATGAATTAGGCAGCATACAATGGCCGTGTAATGAAGAAACACCAACCGGCACACCGATTATGCATACAGAAGAATTTATGCGTAACGATGGCAAAGGCTTGTTTATGTTAACGGATTACGTGGCCACTCATGAACGTATCACGCCTATGTATCCGTTGATTTTAACAACCGGACGCATTTTGTCGCAATACAACGTAGGTGCGCAAACGCGCCGTACCGCGAACAACATGTGGCATCAAGAAGACCGTCTGGAGCTGCATCCACACGATGCTGAAGATCGCGGTATTGTCGACGGTGATTGGGTAGGTATTAAAAGCCGTGCCGGTGAAACGGTATTACGCGCATTAATCACTGACCGAGTACAACCTGGCGTTGTTTATACCACCTTCCATTTCCCAGAATCGGGTGCTAACGTCATCACGACGGACAACTCTGACTGGGCAACTAACTGCCCAGAATATAAAGTGACCGCCGTGCAAGTGACTAAAGTCAGCCAACCATCACAATGGCAACAAGAATACCTGGCCTTCTCAGAACAACAACTGGAATTCTTGGAGCAAGGTTTGAGCAATGGCTAAAGCCGATACGGGCTTACATTCTCTTATCTTCGATTTAGGTTGGCCTAGTTATCAACAATATCCGATTGAACGCTGGCAACAGGGTCAGCGTTCAACCGAAACCGATTACATTGCCGAAGAAGTTCCTATTTCGTTGATTTACAACGGGGTTCCTCATGTCGTCATGTTGGCAACCCCGACCAACTTAGAGGATTTCGCCTTAGGGTTTAGTTTTACTGAAGGCATTATCCAACATCCCAATGAGCTATTATCCGTCAAAGTCTATCACCGCTCTAACGGTATTGAGATTCAGCTAAAAATCCCTGAGCAACGCTTTTCATGTATGACCGATAAAGGCCGTAATTTAACTGGGCGTACCGGATGTGGCTTATGTGGCGCTAGCACGCTACAACAAGCCATTCGTACACCGGGTGATATACAGAATGACTTATTATTGGATGCCAGCGATTTAACAGAAAGTCTAAATGCTATTAAACAGTATCAAAAAATTAATGGTTTAACCGGTGCCGTTCATGCTGCTGCTTGGATTAGCCCTAATGAGCATACTTATTTAGTGCGAGAAGATGTAGGCAGACATAATGCTTTGGATAAACTCATAGGCGCTTTAATGAGTCAGCGCAAAAACCCAAGCCAAGGTTTTGCCTTAGTCACGAGTCGAGCCAGCTACGAAATGGTACAAAAAACAGCTTTTGCGGGTATCTCTATTCTCGCAGCTATTTCTGCACCCACCGGTTTAGCGATACGCTTAGCCGAGCAAGTCGGCTTAACACTGATAGGATTCGCTAGAAATAACAACCATGTGATTTACACACATCATCATCGATTAACCCATAAAACTGTAACGCTATGAAAATTGAAAGACTAATAAAAATGGCCAATGATATTAGCGATTTTTTTAACGCTGACAGCGATAAAGAAGTCGCCGCTGAAGGGGTAAAAATGCATTTACTCAGAGCCTGGGAACCCCGTATGCGAGAAGCCATTATTACTTATGCCGAACAAGATGGCAGTGGTTTATCAGACTTGGCAAAAACCGCTGTTAGCCGCTTACCTCACTAAACTGTTAGTTAACACACTGAACGCGTCTTGTTGCAGCCATGTCACTCTTTATTAGCCCGGCTAACAACGACGACATAACTGAGCTGTGTACGTTACTACATAGCTTGTTTAGCCAAGAAGCGGAATTTAGCCCTAATACCGAGCTACAAACGCGCGCTTTACAGTGGATTATCGACAATCCGCACATAGGTATTATTTTCGTCGCGCGCCAAAACCATAACGTTGTGGGCATGGTCAGCGTGTTATTTACCTTATCTACTGCCTTAGGTGCAGAAGTTGGCATACTCGAAGACCTAGTCGTGGCTCCGAATGCGCGCGGTTTGGGTATCGGTAAAGCATTGCTAGAACACGTATTGGCTTTTGCTCACACGAGAAAACTCGCCCGAATAAGCTTACTAACCGACGCTGATAATGCAGCGGCGCAACGACTTTACCAACAAGCCGGTTTCCAGCGCTCAAGCATGGCTTGTTATAGATGGTTTAACAGTTGAACATGGGTTATCAACCTAAGGCGGGACAGGGTATTCAGAGTGCAGGATGCCGTGAATACATCCCTGTAGGCTTGGCGGCAGCATCTGCTGCCAACACCCGCACTCTGAATACCCTGTCCCTGCTAAAGTGTGTAACCTAAACATGTACGCTTATCGCTTAATTCAGCAACTGGTTTTTGCGTTAATAACCACTGCATTAATCGGGTGCGTACCGCGTATTTATCCACCTGGCAACGTTATGGTAACGCCTGCATTATTACCCCATCGCTACTTAACCGCTAGTGGCGATATGCTCGCTGTCCAACAATGGTTACCCGATAACGAAACAAACGCTGTCGTGATTGCCGTGCATGGTTTTAATGACTACAGTCACTTCTTTGAGCAACCTGGAAACTACTTAAAACAACACCACATTGCTTGTTATGCCTATGACCAGCGAGGTTTTGGTGTAAGTCCGATGCGAGGGTCTTGGAGTGGTATTAATGCTTATACTGAAGATTTAAGCCAATTTATCCGCTTACTCAAACAAAAATACCCTAAGCAACCGCTATTTGTGTTAGGTGAAAGCATGGGCGGTGCGGTAGTCATTGCAACAATGACGCAAAAATCACCGCCTGATGTGCAAGGTATTATCTTAATCGCACCGGCAGTCTGGTCTAGGGATTTTATGCCTTGGTATCAACAAAGCGCGTTATGGTTAACTGAACATTTGTCGCCGTGGTTAACACTAAGCGGCAAAAGGCTTAGCAGTAAAAGCATCAGATAACCATGCCATGCTCAAAGCTTTTAGCAGCGACCCCTTGGTGATTAAACTGACGCGGGTAGAAACCATTTCCGGCCTTAGCGACTTAATGGATTTAGCCCAACATCAAGCCCCTAATCTCAATACCCGCACATTGCTGTTATACGGTGCGCACGATGAAATTATTCCGCTAAAACCTACCCAGCAATTTATTCAACAGCTAGACCTAAGCAATAAAACCATAGGCTATTATGCCGACGGTTATCACATGTTACTCAGGGATTTAAATGCCGAACCGCGTTGGCGCGACCTATTAGCGTGGATACAAAATCAGCAAACTGCCCTGCCCTCAGGTGCAGACGTCTATGCTAAACAAACACTGCTTAATCAGGACTCAGCGTCGCAAATGCATTAAAAAACTGCTTAGCGGTACGCCCACTCCGGCTACCTCGCGTCCTAGCAAACCGTAACGCCGCGTCATGTAACGCCTCTTTATCGCCGCTATAGTTTGGAAAATAGCTATCAACAATATCTAAATAATCTGGCAGACTGCTAGGATAAAAAGATAGCCACAAACCAAACCGGTCTGACAACGAGATTTTCTCCTCAATTGCATCAGCATAATGCAGTTCGCCATCCACTATCGTTGAATTCAAATTATCTTGCATAGTTTCGGGCAATAAATGCCTGCGATTCGATGTCGCATACAACAATACATTATCTGGCGCTGCTTCAATAGAGCCTTCCAGTACCGTTTTTAATACGATATACGACGCGTCATTCGCCTCAAATGAAAAATCATCACAATAAATAATAAATTTTTTGCGGCAAATCGCGAATCTCATCAACAATCTCTGGCAAATTCGCTAAATCGGTCTTAAACACCTCGATAATGCGTAAACCTTGTTCGTAATAAGCATTTAACAATGCTTTCACCAGCGACGACTTACCGGTACCACGCGCGCCCCATAGCAACGCATTATTCGCCGGTAAACCCGCTAAAAAGCGCTCAGTATTATGCACTAAAGCGCTTTTTTGCGGCTCTATGCCCACCAAAGCCGATAAACTAATCGTATCAATCGCATAAATGGGCTTTAAGCCCCCTATTTGATGCCGCCAAACGGCAGCTTTTACCTGTTGCCAATCTAAGGCCATGCTTACTCCTGTGTTCGCATCTTATTTGCGCTAATGGTTAACCAGCCAAATAGAATATGCGACAAACCGGTATACGCAAAGAATACTGAAAAATTAGCGTCAACCTGAATGCTGTTGATTTGCCCATAGACCTGTACCGACACAATCATCAGCAACAAAAATAAGCCGACTAACAACATAAACTGAAACTTTCGCGTGAACCAGCAATACAGTAAAACCACTAACTCAGTCATGCCTAAATTAACTAACATCCAACGCAAGTTATTATCTAAAGCGTCATATAAATCATCATTAAATTCAAAGATAGAAGCCTCAGTCAGCGACAAAAAACAACCGCCAACCAACACAACCACCGCCACGGTAAAATTAATTGCTGCTATTTGTTCAAGCCATTTCATAAGCAACCCAATAAAAAAAGCCCTTCTCAAGAACACTAAGAAGGGCTTACAGAGGAGGATACGAGGAATCGACTAACCAACCATCCATTGTCGATTAACCGATTCCACACTAACTTAACCTGCAAATAATCGTTGTCAATAGCATGAACAAAACTTTGACAATAGTTTTACACTGCTTGAAATATTAGACGATTCGACAAAATTGACTAAGCTTAGGATAGTGTTGTTAACCTAGATTATTATTTACAAGTCACTCGGAAGTCTAACCCCGTTTGCTGCGCCGAGCACTGTAGGTTTTGCTGGGATTAGCCCGTCAGGGGCACGGCATGGATGCCGTGCGTCGGCAGGCGGGCAGGACGCCAGCTCTGCCGACCTCCCAGCAAAAACCAAGGCGCGCAGGAGGAAGCGGCAACGGGTCGCCTTTTCTTTGGTTACTTTCTTTTTGGCGATGCAAAAGAAAGTAACTCGCCTGCCGGTGCGAGAACCGGCTTAACTTAAAACTTCGCGATAGCGACTCATTAGCTTTTACAATGCTGGCTTTAGCAACTGTTTTTTATATGGCCACGTTAAGAACACTACCTCAAGTTATGACCAAAGAAATTATACAAACCGACAAAGCACCCAAAGCCATAGGCACTTATTCTCAAGCAGTAAAAATTGACCATACGGTATATTTATCAGGTCAAATTCCGCTAATACCCGAAACCATGGTTTTAGTAGAAGGGGATATTAGCGCACAAATTACCCAAGTCTTTGAAAACTTGAAGGCTGTAGCAGAAGCAGCCGGTGGTAGTCTGGCGGATATTGTTAAACTTAATGTGTTTCTCACTGATTTAACCCATTTCCCTATCGTTAATGAAATCATGGGGCAATATTTTTCCGAACCCTATCCCGCGCGCGCAGCCATTGGCGTCGCTGCGTTACCTAAAGGTGCTGCTGTGGAAATGGATGCTATTATGCAATTACCGGTACAAGAGTATCCTGGCGGGTAATACGGTAAAGTTAAGCGATATACTAGGCGGTTGCTATACTCAATCGATTATTTCTCGATGTATCCGTCTTTCATGTCTACGCCTAGCCCTTCTGTCCTTAATGCTAAACAGATTCCGGTCACACAACTGACCGGTATAGGGCCGCGCACTGCGGTGTTGTTGAATAAGCTAGGTATTACCTCGCTACAAGATTTATTACTGCATTTACCTTATCGCTACGAAGATCGTACTCGTATTCACTCGATTGCCGAGCTTAGGACGGGCGTAACAGCATTTGTCTGTGGTCGTGTTGAGTTAGCGGAGGTCGTCGTAAAAACGAAAAAAAGCTTGGTCTGCCGTATTAATGACGACACGGGTTTTTTGTATTTACGCTTTTTTCATTTTAGTGCCGCGCAATTACAAGCGTTAACACCCGGTAGCTGGTTAACGGCCTATGCTGAAGTCCGTTTAGGTTTTGCTGGATTAGAAATGGTACATCCTGATTATAAAATCTTAGCAAGTCGAGATGAGATAACCGCCGATGAAGCGTTAACACCTGTTTATGCTTTGACTGAAGGTTTAAGCCAACATACCTTGCGCAAAGCCATTAAACACGCCCTGTCATGGCTAACACAACGGCCTGAATTATTACCTGATTGTTTACCGACAACGCTGATTGAAGCATATTGTTATCCTGCTCTTATCGAGGCGTTGAATGCTCTACATGCCCCTAAGAGCGTACAAGCACCGCCAACTGCCGACCATCCGGCACGTAAACGCTTAGCATTAGAAGAGTTATTAGCCCATCATTTAGCTTTACGCCAAGTAAGGCAATACGCCAAAACGGCAACAGCACCGCAGTTAACACCACCTGTTACCGTCTTAACAGCATTTTTAGACCACTTACCGTTTGCATTGACCAGAGCGCAACAACGCGTAATAAAAGAAATTGAGCACGATGTCAGCTCAAACAAGCCTATGCTGCGCTTAGTGCAAGGTGATGTGGGGTCAGGTAAGACAGTCGTGGCGGCCTACACAGCCTTATTGGCATTAGGCAGCGGCTATCAGGTTGCGCTTATGGCACCTACGGAATTACTAGCCGAACAGCATTTTCGCACGTTTACTAGCTGGCTGGGCGATAGCGCGTTTCCGGTAGTATTATTAACGGGTCAAAATAAAAGCAAACATAAAGAAACGTTGTTACAGACTTTGGCGAAAGACAGTCCAATTTTGGTGGTCGGCACCCATGCATTGTTTCAGCAATCAGTGCAATTTAGTCGGTTAGGTTTAATCATTATCGATGAACAACATCGCTTTGGGGTTCATCAACGTTTGGCGTTACGTGAAAAAGCTCAGAATACCGGCTTAAAACCGCATCAATTAGTGATGACGGCTACGCCTATCCCGCGTACGTTGGCGATGTTGCAATATTCTGATTTGGATATTTCGATTATTGACGAACTACCGCCTGGGCGTATTCCTATTGTGACTAGCGTAATCCCCTCTGAACGGCGGGAAGAAGTGATTAATCGCATACAGCATTGGATTGACCAACGCCGCCAAGCGTATTGGGTGTGTACCTTAATCGAAGAGTCCGAGCTCTTGCAATGCCAAGCGGCGGAAAATACCGCGTTATTATTAGCCCAAAGCTTGCCAGCAGTGCGCGTAGGCTTAGTGCATGGCCGTATGAAGGCACGAGATAAAGAGCACGTCATGCAGGCATTTAAACAGCATGAATTGGATTTATTAGTTGCGACAACGGTTATCGAAGTGGGCGTAGATGTGCCTAATGCTGGGCTAATGATTATCGAAAATCCAGAGCGTTTAGGCTTAGCGCAGCTACATCAATTACGCGGTCGTGTCGGTCGTGGGCAAAGCGAAAGTTTTTGTTTATTGCTTTATCAAATGCCATTATCGCAATTGGCCAGACAACGCTTAAAAATCTTACGCGATAGCCATGATGGTTTTTACATTGCTGAGCAAGACTTACAGTTACGAGGCCCCGGTGATGTAATGGGTACGCGGCAAACCGGTCAAATGCAATTTAAAATAGCCGATTTGCAGCAAGATGCTGAGTTATTTGAGTTTATTTCAATGTTAAGTGACCATTTATTACGCGATTTTCCTGAACTTATCACACCGATTTGCCAGCGTTGGCTGGAACACGCTGGTCTTTATGCCGAGGTATAGCATTGACGATTAAAAGCCAATTATTTCAACGTTCACCGGTATGGCGATTAAATCGGCAAGGCTTAAAGATGAGTATGCCTTCCGAGGTAAAAAGCTGGGTTTACGAGCGGGGTTCACTCACTCAACGCTTACGTGCCACTTATGGTAGCGAGCTAAAGGTTACGGTATTAATGCAGCAATGGACCAAACCTTTTTTAGCTGAGCGTGTGTTATTGAATCTACCTGAATATCAGTATTGCTTGACGCGCGAAGTTATTTTACACGCGTATGATCAACCGTTAGTGCTAGCGCGCACGATTATTCCTAAGCATACGGTTAAACTTGCAAATACCAACTTAGCGCATTTAGGTAACCGACCTTTAGGTGAAGTGATTTTTAATTGCCCAAATTTACTGCGTCAGGCATTAGCAATTACTACCGTGATGCCTGGCACATGGACAAATTCTATTAGAACATTGGCTGATATTAATCAAGGCATTTGGGGGCGTAGTACGGTTTATCAAGTTGAACATAAGCCTATGTTAGTTAATGAGTTTTTCTTGCCATCGGTATTGTAGGCGGTTAAGTATCAAACTAAGCGTTTTTTCGGAGTGCAAGGCTTGCCTTGCACGGGTTTAAACAACGCGCAAAGCAAGCTTTGTACTCCAAAGTAGCTTAGCTATTGAGTTAATAAGTTATTCTATCGTTCGCCCTGCATTGGGCTATGACTATCCTGGTAGGGTATGCGATGACTACCCTTGTAACAATCAAATGTGACCGTTCAGAGTATCGTTTTGAAAATTTTAATCTTAGGCGCAGGGGTTACTGGCTCATCTGTTGCTGCTGCGCTAGCCAGTGAAGAAAATGATATTGTCGTCGTCGATTTCAAAACCGAATTATTAGACGCGCTGAAAGAGCGCTTTGATATTGCAACGGTTGCGGGCAATGCTGCTCATCCAAGTATCCTAGAGCAAGCCGGTGTGAGTACGGCCGATATAGTGATTGCGGTGACGGATCGTGATGAGACTAATATGCTGGCGTGTTTAATCATCAATTCATCTTATAGCCGTCCGAAAACGATAGCGCGGGTTAGGGCTTTAGATTATTTAACTCACCCGCAATTGTTTAGCAACGATGGCATTCCTATTGATTACGTGATTAGCCCTGAGCAAATCGTTATGCAGTCGATTCGGAATTTAATCGAATGTCCAGGGGTATTGCATTTATCCGATTTTGCCGGTGGTTTAGTGCGTTTGTTCTCTGTTAAAGTCGTTGCTGAAGGTTTTTTTAACCAGCAAAAAAATCAAAGAGTTAAAAAAACGTTTTAGCCGATGGCAAAATTCGTGTGGCGGCTATTTTTAGACACGGTACACCGGTTGTGGTCAGTGGCGAGTCCATTATTGAAACCGATGACGAAGTGTTTTTTGTTGCGCCGCGTGATGAAGTGCGTACCGTTTTAAAAGAATTAAACAAACTCGAAGAACCGATAAAGCGCATTATCATTGCCGGTGGCGGCCATGTGGGTAAGCGTCTAGGCATGGCTTTAGAAAAAAACCATCAAGTTAAAATCATAGAAAAAGACCCCCGCCGAGTAAAAGCGATTAGTGAATCGCTCAACAATACGACTATTTTGGTAGGCGATTGTGCTGACCAAAAAATTTGCTCTTAGATCAAGGTGTCAATAACACGGATTTATTTTGCGCGATTACCAATAATGATGGGGTTAATATCATTTCCGCCTCGCTAGCGAAAAACTTAGGTGCGCGTAAAGCGATTTGCCTACTTAACCATGTGTCGTACACGAAATTATTACCGGGTACGGGCATTGATGTGTCGGTGTTACCGAATCAAGAAACCTTAGGCAGTATTTTAAAACATGTGCGCCGTGGCGATGTGGCTCAAGTGAGTTCGCTATGCGGTGGGACGGCTGAGGCCATAGAAGCGATTGCTCATACTAATGGCGTTAATTCTGTGGTAGGTCGGCAAGTTAATAGCATTAATTTACCTCAAGGCATTGTTATGGGTGCTTTAATCCGCAACCAGCAAGTGATTTCGGTGCATCATGACACGGTCTTTGAGGAAAACGACCATGTGGTAATGTTTGCGATTAACAAAAAATTAGTGAGTAGTATCGAACAGTTGTTTCAGCCCATTTAGAGCTTATCATGAATGTAATTGCCACGATTATCCATATTTTAGGCGTTGTAACGATGGGCTCTAGTGGCCTGATGGCGACGTGCTTGCTCACGTCGTTGATTGCCCAAGACGGTGCCCAAACAGCGTTTTTATTAGCTACGGCGTTAACGCTGTTAGTCGGGGCAATCATGTTTTTTCCAACGATTTCAACGCCAAAAATCGTGTCCAGACAAGCAGGATTTCTATTGGTATCAATCACCTGGTCGTTGCTACCGGTATTTTGCACGTTACCGTTGTTGTTCTATATGCCCAAATTAAGCTTTCTCGATGCATACTTTGAAGTGGTATCGGGTTTAACGACAACCGGTGCGACGATTTTAAGTGGTCTTGACCACTTGCCTATGTCCATTAACTTATGGCGTCATGAATTAAATTGGATAGCAGGTATGGGTATTATTATCTTTGCCGTCGCGATTTTGCCGATTTTAGGTGTCGGCGGAATGCAGCTTTATATCGCCGAAACACCGGGTTCCGTTAAAGAGTCTGAGTTACCGCCGCGTATTGCCCAAACGGCTAAAGCGTTATGGCTGGTGTATGCGGGTATTTCTGTGTTGTGTATTATCGCGTTAAAGCTTGCAGGCATGTCGTGGTTTGATGCGATATGTCATGCGTTTGCTGCGATGAGCTTAGGTGGTTTCTCTACCCATGATAACAGCGTCGGTTATTTCAACTCAGTGCCTATAGAAGTCGTGTTAACGATTTTCCAACTCGTTGCGGCTATTAATTTCGCCACGCATTTTATAGCGATAAAAAAGCGTTCTTATCGCCCTTATGTCGAAGACATGGAAGCGCGTGCATTTTTAGCTTTAGTGTTAACGAGCTGTTTAATGACAGCAGCCGTGTTATATCGTGACGGGACTTACGATAATTACTTCACGGCCTTACGTCATGCCACGTTTAATCTGGTTACCATTGCTACCGATTGTGGTTTTGCCTCTCAGGATTTTAACCAATGGCCTATTTTCGTACCAATGTGGATGTTATTTTTAAGCTGCTTATCGGCATCATCAGGCTCTACCGGTGGTGGTATTCGTATGATTCGCACGATTATTTTAATGAAGCAAGCGCGCTTAGAGCTGTTTAAATTTATCCATCCCAATTCGGTAAGACCACTAAGAATAGGCGATGCGATTATTAATAATAAAATCGTCACGTCGGTGACGGGGTTTATTTTTCTCTATTTTATCAGCATTGTTATCTTAGTTTTTTTATTACTATTCAGTGGCTTAGATTTTGTCAGCGCACTGAGCGCGATTATCGCTTGCTTTAATAACGCAGGGCCTGGCTTAAACCAAGTCGGCCCCGCGACTAACTATGCCAGCTTAAGTGATTTCCAAACTATCGTGTGTACGTTTGCGATGTTATTAGGGCGGGTACAAATTTTTTCTATTGTCATTTTATTTGTGCCAGAGTTTTGGAAAAAATAACTATGACCGCGAGTCAGCGTTTATTTTTTGCCTTATGGCCAGAGCAACGGATTCGACAACAGCTTATTAACGTACAAAGCAGCTTAACGGCTCCAGGCCGGTTTGTGTTACCCGAAAACTTACATGTAACGCTTAGCTTTTTAGGCAACGTAAGCAGCGACTCGCGTTTACTTTTACTAGAACAAGCTACTGCGTTAACCGAGCATACTGCGTTCACGTTAATTTTTGAAGATATTCAGTTCTGGCCTACCTCAGGTGTGGTGTGTTTAACGACGCGTGTAATACCTGAGACGATTGTGCTAATCGCAGAAAAATTAAACAGGCTAGCTCGCGAGCTTGGGCTAAACGTCGATACTCGCCCTTATCAACCTCATGTGACGTTGGCTAGAGACAGTAGCAAAATTGAGGCGCTGGGCCTAATTCAGCCCATTACCTGGTCAGCGACACATTTTTGCTTAGTCGAGTCTTGTGTTAATTCTGAAGGCGTTATTTATCAGATTATTCAGGAATGGCCGTTTGATAAGTGTTAGTGTTATTTAAGATGCTCTATTGTATGAATTCGCGTTCCTTTTATTTGCTAGTGTTGGGAAATATGTTTGTATGAAATATTTGTAAAACTTCATATCACTGAGTTACAATGCCCTACGGTTTTGCTAAAGCGTAATGTCCGTTTTATTTGGTGAATTGATAGTGAAGCAAACATGCAAGAAGAGTCCGGTTTTTACGATTATTTAAGTAAATATTTAGCGCGTATTCAGGCTGGATTAGCGCTGTTGTTATTATCAGGCTTATGTGGCTTCGATTTCTTTTTTCCTACGCATTATAGCTTACAAGCAGGTATACATGGGCTTAGTGCAATAGCGAGCGTTGTGTTTGCGACCTTATTAACCCATAAGGTTTATCCTTTGCTTAGAGGCGCAGCTATGAATCTGGATTCCTTGCGGCAATGGGTACTTATAGCCACTGGCTTAAATTTGCTAGGTGCTATAAGCGGTAATTGGATTTACATGCGTTACCGTGGGGAACATGGGCCTAGAGACTGGATCCTTGAGCATGTGCCGATTTTTCACATGGGGTTAATGGAGTTTAAAGAGTTTGTTTCATTATTCCCTTTTCCATTACTGGTTACGGCGAGTTTTATCTTGTTTTATTACCGTCCTGTTGTGCAAACTCGGCGAGATGTAACGTTGTTTGTTGCTATACCTATCTTACTAAGCTGGTTTTTTTTAGTATTTAGCTTTGTCGCTGGTTTAGTGTTGGCTAAATTACGTTTTGTGTAGGGGATTATAGCCATGAAGAATGATTTGCCTACACTTGCTAGCACTAGCCAAAAGCCCGGTGGCCAAGGAGCTGAGTCAGCTGAAACCTATAGGCCTACAGGTGCGCTAATTGCTGCCACATTATCTCCGCTATTAGGTTTTTTTACCTTAATGCTGAGTCATCATATTTCAAGGTTATCAAAAAGCATGGATCAATTGATTCTTGCTTATGGGCATTGGATTCCTGGCTCAATCGGCTCAGGGCCTGATGGTAGTATTGGTTCTTATGCAGGAAAAGAAGTGTTGGCGTTAGCGGTTTGGTTAACGAGTTGGTTAATTTTTCATCAGTGTTGGCGGCATAAAGAATTGTCGATTACTGCATGGATTCCGTGGTATTTAGGCGGTGTGTGTGTTGTCACGTTGGGTTTTTTTCACCCGTTAATTGACCCGTTGATTCTCTTTGTTGCAGAGAGCTTAAAATTAATTTGATGCCGATTCTGATGTGCCGTGTTATGCGATTTTTCCTGAAGTCTTGTTAACGTTTAGCGATTATGAACCTAATAAAAAAAATTAAGCATCGCCGTAGTGGCTGCTATTGGTTTAGTGGCATTGCCTAACAACGGGCAGGCTGAAGGTGTGCTGCT
Source organism: Methylocucumis oryzae (assembly GCF_000963695.1). Classification (GTDB taxonomy): domain Bacteria; phylum Pseudomonadota; class Gammaproteobacteria; order Methylococcales; family Methylomonadaceae; genus Methylovulum; species Methylovulum oryzae. The sequence goes on along the minus strand of NZ_LAJX01000105.1, from coordinate 10,557 downwards.
TAAAAGTCAACCCGCTCATAATGCGCGCTTAAGCCAGTTTGATAATAAGATTAGCTTGTGGTTTAGCGGTAATGTCGGTGAGCGTTATCCGTCTATTGTCGTCGTTAATAGCCAAGGTCAACGTGTTGATAATCGAGATGTCGGTTTAGATATTGCTCCGCGTAGCCATTTGCATGTTACGACCAAACCTTTGTCACCTGATAATTATACGTTACGTTATCGAGTCGTGACGGAAGATGGTTTAGTTGTCAGTGGTATCCAGACTTTTTCTATTATTCCTTAAGCTAGGTTTTGTAGGCCATGCGTATGTTAAAAAGCGTTATTGTGGTTTTAATGGTGTTAATTTCGATAAGTCAAGCAATGGCATCGATTCCATTAGGAGCTGGCAGAAAAACAGCAACAGGGACTGTAGATATGTATGGTTGTTTACAAGCCAATGATTATTACATAGTAAATTTTGCTGCTTACCCAATCGCGGCTATTGAGTCTAAAAAACCGGTGGTACCTGATTGTATTAATATAACGGCGACAGGCAATACGGTGTTGTCATTAGATTTGTTAGATCGCGATGTTCGCGCTAAAAAAGTGGCGCTTAAGGTGTTGACTGAGGCGGGGCAGCTACTCTATCAAGCACCTTTTGCGATGGCTAAACAAGGTGTTATTTCTGCTCAGGTCAATTTGACTAGGCCAGGTCGTTATCAAGCTATGTTATATGTGCAAGATCAAGACTTAAAAATCGATGAAAATCTAAGTGCTTTATTGATTCCGTTGACTGTTGCGATGCCTGAAGCGGAGCCGGCGGCAAGAAACACAGTGTATGGTTTGTTTATCTTGATAAGTCTTATGGTATTGAGTCTAGCTATCGTTGTACCTAGGTTGTTGCAAGCTAAATCAGTGTAATGTTTGGTATAGGGTAGGGTTATCGTGCGTAGTTTATTGTTGGCAGTTATTAGTTTATTACTCACAGCGTGTGCTGCTCATGAGGCGTCGCCGTCTTATACGCCTGGCTTAGGTGAGTTTATGAGCCAATTAAGTTATCGCCATAGCAAGCTTTGGTTTGCTGGGCAGGCGCAAAATTGGGCGCTAGCGGCTTACGAACTTGATGAAATCGAGGAAGGTTTGCAAGACATAGGGCACTATCATCCTGAACACCATGAAGTGAAAGCCATTCCTGAGCAAATTAAACGCTATATGGCAGCATCGATTGAGCAAACGCACACGGCAATTAATGAAAAGACTACTTCAGAGTTTATCAAGGCTTATGACGCGATAACGGCGGGTTGCAATGCTTGTCATCAAGCTAACGGCTTTGGTTTTAATCAACTGGTAAAGCCTGTTATGAATAGTTTTGCTAATCAACGCTTTTAATCACGTCAGGTTTAAGTCTTCGTTTTAATCGGTACAACGTTAAATTATTTGTCATGTAAGAATAATATTTTTTATCCTTTATTATGATACTCTTTACCTTCTTCCAATTATTGTTATTAATCCACTTTATTTTATGACTATGAAATCTTTATTTGCTTTTTTGACTTTATTATTCTCAATCAATTTCGCTTATGCAGTTGGCGAGCCTATGAATGAGAATTTTACTGATTTAATTAATGCAGCAACGCAATCTGTTGAGCTTGGCAAGCAAGGTAACAGCGAGGGATTTTTAACCTCAGTAGACGCTGCTTTAGATGTGGTAAAAGAGCAAAAAATGAAAGGCGATTCTCCAAAGCTACAACGCGTGAGCACTAAGCTTAAAAATGCTAAAAAACTTGGTAAAGAAGGTAAGTTGTCAGAAGCAACCGTAGCGGTCGAAGAAGCGTTAGCGGTTATTAAATAACCTATTAAAATTTTCCCAGCTGAGACAACTCGGCTGGGAATCTAGCTGTTTTAGTTGTCTGTGTTCGCAGGAATCGAGTATGACTTTATGTCGATGTCTTGCACACGTTTTTTGATTGTTAACGTTTAGGAGAGTGGTATGAATTTTATATTGCGATTAGTCAAGTTAATAGTGGTACTAGTGTTGTTGGTCATTCCTATGCTATCAGACGCTCATACTGGTCATAGCTATGGCGATTCTATAGGATTTATAAGTGGCTTTATGCATCCGTTTACCGGTATCGATCATTTACTCATTCTGCTAGCGGTAGGTATAGGGTGCTCTAAAACCGGTATTCAAGCTCAACTAAGCTTATTAGCCGTATTTATGCTGTTGACCTTAGTAGGTGGCGTGGTGTCATTTAGTGCTGAAGTCAACCAGCTACAAGACTCTATCGAAATAACCGGTGTCTCGAGTGTTTTATTACTATTTTTAGCCAGCAAGGCTTTTAAGCAGTCTATAGAGTTGTTTGTGATAGAGATTTTAGCTTTATTTCATGGTTATATTCATGCGTATGACATGTTGTTAGATACTGATGCCTATCTGTTTACTGCTGGATTTATGGTGTCTACAGGGCTAGTGTTAGGGTTAGGAATGCTGTTGAGATGGGCGATGCAATGGATTTATCAACATTCAGTGTATTCGATGATGAAGTCGAATAGCTAACAGCGCTATTAAACAAAACGACGGGAGCAAGCAAAGCCCTTTGGAAGAATAATGTAAAACGGACAGGCCGTGACCACGGAATATGGACGAACTAAAGCGTTTTATGTGTCTTGCCCCCGTAAACTTGTCGGTCTGAATGTTCTACAAGTTTAAAAAGACATCCTTGTCAAGCGATACTATCCTCTACAGCAACAGCTAATTAGTTAAAGCCTAATTTAATTGAATTGAGCTGCTTAATTTTGATGGAGGCAGTTTACCACCAGAGCCGTCTTGTGGATCCATGCAGCCAGTCAAGCCAATTACCATAAGAGTTAGTGCTAAAATTGCGCTTAATTTTTTCATATCATTCCTCATGTTGTTGTGTTTTTAGGAGTTATGTGCTTTTGTTGGGCATTTATCAATGCCAAAACTTGTAAGCACAAAATAAAATTTATCATACAACTAATTTTGAGGCAATACCTACCGTTAAATGCCGCCTTATTTTTTTTCTAGTTAAAGTGGTTTTGTGTTAAGCGTCGCGAATGTATGCATTAAATCGGCTATACACTTTAGCAAGGGCAATGTATTCAGGGTGTAAGCCGGGGGTAGACAGAAAACTGCTCTTTCTTGCGTTGGTAACGATTAAATCTTAGTGATGCAACAGAAATTATTGCTTAATTCAAGCAGATTAACTTGCCTTTGTCGGTAAGAGCCGATATTTTAAACACCACTGCATATACGGCGCGTATTAATGTTTTTTACTGGATACCGATAATGACTGAATTGCTAAAATTTTTCCAAGACTCCTCTTCGTTATATGGTAGTAACGCGAGTTTTATTGAAAACCTTTATGAACGTTTTTTTAGATGATCCTGAATCCGTACCGGTTAGCTGGCAACGGCATTTTCAGGGTATGCAACAGCAGGCGGTATTTGATACGCCGCATAGCCCTATCGTTGAGCGCTTTGCTAAATTAGCCGTTAAGTCGCCGAACCGCATTGCGCAAATTCAAGGCTTTACGGAAGAGAGTGTTAAAAAACAATCGGCTGTTGCGAGGTTGATTAACCAATACCGGGTGCGTGGTCACCAGATTGCCCATACCAATCCTTTAAACAAGCCTGCTGCGATGTTACCTGACTTAGATCCGTCTTATTACGGCTTATCCGAGCCTGATATGGAGACTTTATTCGATACGGGTTCTATCTATGGTTATGACCGCTTGCCGTTGCGCAAAATCATTGAAAATTTAACGACTATTTATTGCGGCAGCATTGGTTCTGAGTTTATGCATATCGATGATACGCAGATTCGGCGCTGGTTTATTAATCGCTTGGAAAGCACTAAAAATAATTTAGTGTTAAATGCCGATAAAAAACGCTGGGTGCTAAAACTATTAACGGCTGCTGAAGGGATAGAGTTGCACCTGCAAAATAAATTTGTTGGTCAAAAACGCTTTTCGTTAGAGGGTGGTGAGTCGTTAATTCCTATTTTAGATGAACTTATTCAGCGCTCTGGTGAAAAAGGCGTAAAAGAAATCGTCATCGGCATGGCGCATAGAGGGCGTTTAAATGTCTTGGTCAATATTTTGGGCAAAAGCCCAGCCAGTTTGTTTGAAGAGTTCGCCGGTCATTATCGCTTAATGCCAGGTATGAGTTCGGGCGATGTGAAATATCACATGGGCTTTTCATCGGATGTTGAAACACTCGGTGGCCCGGTGCATTTGGCCTTAGCATTTAATCCTTCGCATTTGGAAATTATTAATCCTGTCGTTGAAGGCTCGGTGAAAGCGCGACAAGACAGAGCGGGAGATGATGGTAAAGCGACGGTGATTCCGGTGTTAATTCATGGCGATGCAGCGTTTTCTGGGCAAGGCATTGTTATGGAAACCTTGAATATGTCCCAAACCAGGGCTTTTTCTACCGGTGGGACGATTCATGTCGTGATTAATAATCAAATTGGTTTTACTACCAGTAATCCACAAGACGCGCGTTCTACGCCGTATTGCACCGATGTGGCGCGTATGATTCAAGCACCTGTGTTTCATGTCAATGGTGACGACCCCGAGGCGGTTATTTTTGTTACGCAATTAGCGGTTGATTACCGCATGACGTTTAATAAAGATGTTGTGATTGATTTGGTGTGTTATCGTCGATTAGGTCATAACGAAGCGGATGAGCCAGCGGCTACTCAGCCTATTATGTACGGCAAAATTCGCAAATTAAAAACTACCCGCACGCTGTATGCCGAGCGTTTAATTGCTGAACAAGTGCTTACTAGTCAAGACAGCGTTGGTATGGAGCAAGAGTACCAGCAATTATTAGAAGCGGGAGCTATTGTGTCGAGACCGATGTTAGATAATAGTTATCGTTATACCGCGCAGTGGGATCAGTTTTTGCATACTAATTGGGATGCGCCGTGTCAGACATCTGTTTCGTTAGAGCGTTTGCGTTATTGTAATGACCGTATGCAGCGTTTGCCCGCTGGTTTTGAGGTGCATCCTAGGGTTGCTAAAGTGATGGAAAACCGTCGCAAAATGGCGGCAGGTGCAATGCCTTTGGATTGGGGGTTTGCTGAAAATATGGCGTATGCGACGTTGTTAATGGAAAAGTATAATGTGCGCTTAACCGGTCAAGATGTCGGGCGAGGTACTTTTGTGCATAGACATGCGGTTTTGCATAATCAATTGCAAAATAAAAACCATACACCGTTAAAGCATTTGGATAAAAACCAAGGTCGGGCGCAAATCTTTGATTCGTTGCTATCCGAAGCCGGGGTATTAGGTTTTGAATATGGTTATAGCACGACTTCGCCCAACACTTTAGTGATTTGGGAAGCGCAATTTGGTGATTTTGCTAATGGTGCGCAGGTGTTAATCGATCAATTTATTAGCTCGGGTGAGACAAAATGGGGGCGTTTGTGTGGCTTAGTCATGTTATTACCCCATGGCTACGAGGGGCAAGGTCCGGAGCACTCGTCAGCGCGTTTAGAGCGTTATTTACAATTATGTGCCGAGCATAATATGCAAGTCTGCTGTCCAACGACGCCAGCGCAGATTTTTCATTTATTACGCAGGCAGCTATTAAGAGCGTATCGTAAACCGTTAATTGTAATGAGTCCTAAAAGCTTATTACGCCATAAATTAGCCGTGTCTACATTGGAAGAGCTAACGAGCGGTCAATTTCAGCCTATTATTAGTGAAGTCGATGCTATTCCAGTGAAGAAAGTAACGCGTTTAGTATTTTGCTCCGGTAAAGTGTATTACGATTTGCTAGAAGCGCGTCGAGAAGCTGATTTAAAACATGTTGCTATTGTTAGAATAGAGCAGTTATATCCTTTTCCAATCGATTTATTTAAAGCGGAGATTGCTAAAATATCCGCATTTAAAAAGAGTTTGTTTGGTGTCAAGAAGAGCCTAAAAATCAAGGGGCTTGGTATAACTCAGGTCACCATTTTACCGAAAATTTACCGTCCCATATTAAAGTGTCTTATGCGGGGCGCAAAGCGTCAGCCTCACCTGCTGTAGGCAGCTTTCATGTCCATATTGAACAACAAAAAGAGGTCGTAGAAGCTGCGCTTTACGGCATATCATCGAGAACACCGTCTGGAAAATAAACAATGAGTATTGAAGTTACTGTCCCTAATTTACCCGAATCTGTATCGGATGCAACGATTGCTGCTTGGCATAAAAAACCTGGTGATACGGTGAATAAAAATGACAGCTTAGTTGATTTGGAAACTGATAAAGTTGTGTTAGAAGTCACTGCACCTGAATCGGGTGTGCTAACAGAGGTTCTTGCTGAACAAGGTGCCATTGTGTTGGCAGGGCAAGTGATAGGGGTTCTTGATACGGAGAAGCGTGCAGCGACGGTCAGTAGTCCGTCCGTCGCGTCAGCAGACGTATCTGCGCCAACGAATGCTGACATCACACCATTAAGTCCGTCGGTACGCCGTTTAATCAATGAGAATACGTTAAATCCTGCGGATATTAAAGGTACGGGTAAAAAGTGGGCGTTTGACAAAATCCGATGTGTTAGAGCATATACAAAAGCAAGCGGCACCTACACCGCCTGCTGCTGAGCCTCAACCTCAGTTACAACCTGCGCAAGCTGAGCCTGAGGTGAAACCAGCGCCGGTTGTTATGCCTGAAAACGACGGCCATCGCCAGTGCAAGTTTGCGACCTGAGCAGCGTGTGCCTATGACACGATTACGCGCAAAGATTGCCGAGCGTTTATTACAAGCGCAACAAAATGCTGCGATGTTGACGACGTTTAACGAAGTGAATATGCAGTATGTGATAGATTTACGCAATCAATATAAAACGCGATTTGAGCAGAAACATAATGTTAAGTTAGGTTTTATGTCGTTTTTCGTAAAAGCATCGGTAGAAGCGTTAAAACGCTTTCCGGCGATTAATGCGTCTATCGACGGTAACGATATTATTTATCATGGTTACTATGACTTAGGTATTGCTGTGAGTACGCCGCGTGGGTTAATTGTGCCGGTTTTACATGATGCGGACCAATTGGACTTTGCGGGTATTGAGAAAAGCATTGTGGAATTTGGCGAGAAAGCGCGGGCAGGCACGTTAAGTTATGATGATTTAAAAGGCGGCACGTTTACGATTACTAACGGTGGTGTGTTTGGTTCTATGTTGTCCACACCCATTTTAAATCCGCCGCAATGTGCCATTTTAGGTATGCATGCGATTAAAGAGCGGCCTGTCGTTGAGAATGGCCAAATCGTGATTCGGCCCATTATGTATTTAGCCTTATCTTACGACCATCGCTTAGTCGATGGTCGTGAAGCGGTACAATTTTTAGTGACTATTAAAGAATGCTTGGAAGCACCCGCCCATTTACTTCTAAACATTTAATATGACTAAACAAAACACGACGAACTACGATGTTATTGTAATCGGTGCCGGCCCTGCCGGTTATTCCTGTGCTATACGCTGTGCGCAACTTGGTTTATCTACAGTTTGTGTTGATAATTGGCGTAATAACAAGGGGCAGCGCGTTTTAGGTGGTGTTCATTTAAATTCTGGTTGCGTAGCGGCGTTGACGTTATTGGAATCGGCTAAGCTATATCACGCTTTAAATCATGACTTAGCTAAGCGGGGAATTCACGTTGAAAACATCACTTTAGATATGGCTAAGCTGGTTCAGCATAAAGATGAGGTCATCGATGCCATGGGGCATAAAATTTCAGACCTTTTTGCCCACCATAAAGTAGCCAGTATTCATGCACATGCGCGTTTGTTAGGTTCTAAAGTAGTTGAATTAACCCCGTTAGATGGTTCGCCGGTTTCAACTATTCAAGGTAAGCATATTATCTTAGCCACCGGGTCTTCGCCGATTCCCTTACCTTATGCAAAAGTTGATAACGAATTTATTTTCGATTCGTTTGCGGCGCTTAATATGACGAGTTTACCCAAAAAACTGGCGATTATAGGTGCTGGGGTGAATGGTTTGGAATTAGCGTCAATATGGAGTCGTTTAGGTAGTGAAACTATTTTATTAGATGCGCAAGAAAGTTTCTTACCCTTGCCAGACCAGCAATTGTCACGCGAAGCTTATCGTATTTTTACTGAGCAAAATTTGGATTTACGCTTAGGTGCTAGAGTGATTTCAGCAAAAAAAAGCCGTAGTAAGGTTATTGTTGATTATCAAGATACCGAGGGGACGCATAATTTACGCGTTGACCGGCTTATTGTTGCAACAGGTCGTAGGCCAAATACTGAGAATTTAGCTGCGCGTGAAGCTAACTTATTACTCGATGAAAACGGTTACGTGCATGTGGATGAAAAATGCCGAACTAACTTACCGGGTGTGTATGCTATAGGTGATTTAAATTTATTAGGGCCTATGCTGGCTCATAAAGGGATAGAAGAAGGTGTTTATGTGGCTGAGCATATTGCTGGGCACAATAGCACGATTAATTATGATGCTCTGCCTAGTGTCATTTATACCGACCTGAAATTGCCTGGGTGGGGCAGACTGAGCAAGCGTTAAGAACTATGGGGGTGCCAATAAAAGTAGGTTGTTTTGCGCTAGCAACCACCGCGCGTGCACAGGCATTCGGACAAAAATACGGTTTGCTTAAAATAATTGCTCATGCAGAGAGCGATACGGTCTTAGGTGTGCATATTATTGCGCCACATGCTTCAGAACTTATTGCCGAAGCGGTGTTAGCAATGGAATTTTCGGCTAGCAGTGAGGATTTAGCCAAAACGATACATGCTCATCCAACGCTTTCAGAGGGGTATCACGAAGCCGCTTTGGCCATTAAGAAAATGAGCGTACATATACCGCTTTAATACTAGACATCTTGCTGACTGAAGTTACAATGCAATAATAGTACTCAACACAACTTGATGGATTGATGATTGGAGGTGGCAATGATAGCAAGCATTTCCCACAGTTCAATTAGTCACGCCCATTATGCAAAGCAAGCAAGCGCAACATCTGATAGCTCTAAAAGTAATGACCAGGCTTCTAAAGCTGCGGCCGACAGTAAATTACAATTATCGGAAGCCGATTTAAAAGTCATTGAGCAGTTAAAAAAAGCGCGATACTGAGGTTAGGGCGCATGAGTTGGCTCATTTAGCGGCGGCGGCAGGCGTTGCTAGAAGCGGTGCAAGCTTTACTTATCAGTTAGGTCCTGATGGTGTTTCTTATGCGATAGGTGGTGAAGTTAACATTGACACTTCTGAAGTCGCAGGCAATCCAGAGGCAACGCTAAGAAAAGCTCAAATCATAAAAAGTGCGGCTTTAGCACCAGCCGAACCCTCTAATCAAGATTTTCAAGTTGCCGCCGCCGCAACCGCGATGGCGATTAAAGCGATTAGCGAAATAGCGGCTAATGCTAAAGGTGAAATTCAAACCAAAGGTGCTTTCATTGATGTCAGTGCATAACATCGGCTAATAGCGCTGGTTTAGCTGAGCAGCTTGAGCTAATAGGCAAACGGGTAGTTGTAGAAAACAATTACAACGCTAGCGTGTTAATCTGTTTGCAACATTTTCGCCGTAAGATTCTCTATCACACCATCCTTGTGGTATTATGATAGCTTTTTAGAGGAGTCGTTATGGCGAAAGAAGATCAAATTGAGATGGAAGGTAAGGTGATTGATACACTACCGAATACGATGTTTAGAGTTCAGCTAGAGAATGGTCATATTGTTACTGCGCATATTTCAGGAAAAATGCGTAAGCACTACATTAGAATTCTAACCGGTGATACTGTAAAAGTTGAAATGACACCCTACGATTTAACCAAAGGTCGTATATCCTTCCGTATGCGCTAGTTGTAATCCTAGCGCACCCTTTGGCTGGTAGTCTCCTTGACTATTAGCTGTTTTCTGGAATTTCCAGCTCTTTACCCGTGATGGTAAAGCATAATTCGTTGTTTTCTACTGAGATAGTGACATGTCCGCCGTTTGCGAGTTCGCCGAAGAGCAAATCATTGGCTAACGGCTTCTTAATTTTTTCTTGAATTAAGCGAGCCATTGGTCGTGCCCCCATTTTGGGGTCGCAACCATTTTCGGCTAACCACAAAACGCGCGTCAGCATCTAGTGTTAATGTGACTTGTTTATCTGCTAGCAAGGCTTCTAACTCAAAGATGAATTTATCTACAACGTGACCGACCACGGTAATATCCAACGGTTTGAATTGGATAATGCCATCTAAGCGATTGCGAAATTCCGGTGAAAAATACTTTTCTACGACTTTTAAGCTATCCGTTGTGTGGTCTTGATGGGTAAAACCAATTGAAGCCCGACTACCTTCTTCGGCACCTGCGTTAGTCGTCATTACTAAAATAATATTGCGAAAATCTGCGCGTCTGCCGTTGTTGTCGGTTAGCGTGCCGTGATCCATGACTTGTAATAACAAGTTGAACACATCAGGGTGAGCTTTTTCCAATTCGTCTAATAACAATACCGCGTGGGGATGTTTAGTGACTTGTTCAGTCAATAATCCACCTTGATCAAAACCGATGTATCCTGGAGGTGCGCCAATTAAACGCGAGACGGTGTGTCGTTCC
>NZ_LAJX01000104.1 GCF_000963695.1 Methylocucumis oryzae | reverse complement strand
GAGTCCATTAGCAGTTGAAGATTTTTTGCTACATTGGGATTAGCGCCAGAGATTTCTGAGGGTGAGTCATTGTTACGGTATCAAGCCGATGCATGGACGTTACTGCAAGGTGACTTTTTTTGCATTGCCACCTGTTGAGGTCGGGGCGGTTTTTGATAGGGCGGCGTTAGTAGCGTTACCGGCTGATATGCGTGTGCGTTATGTCGAACATTTGCTGGCCGTGATTCCAAAGTCTGCGCCGATTTTATTAGTGGTATTTGAGTATGAGCAGCAGGTTATGGCGGGCCCACCGTTTTCGGTCAATAGCGACGAGATTTTCCAGTTATTCGCGCGACACAGGTCCGTGACGTTATTAACCCAAGCTGACGTGTTATCGACTTATCCCAGCTTTGAAGCGCGCGGATTAAATGCGTTAGTTGAAAAAGTGTATTGGATTGCTTAGCGTCATTAAGCTAAACAAGCGGTTATTTGCGGTAATCAGAAGGGCTTAACTGGTGTTTTTTTAACTTCGCGTAGATAGCGCGCGTGGTTAAGCCCATGTTTTCAGCAATAATTTTAATATGGCCTTTGTGTTGTGTTAATAGCGCGTCTAAATGAGCGCGTTCAACTTCGTCTAGGGTATGAGCTTTTAACTCGCGCCAATGCGGGTTATGGGGATTGGCGGTTTCTTGGTTGAGTTCTAAATCGAGTTGAGTAATTTCGCGTCCTGGCGTGAATAAAAAACTGCGCTCTAAGACGTTTTCTAATTCTCTGATATTGCCTGGCCAAGAGTAATGACGAATTTGTTTCATGACGTCTCGGCTGACGGAGTCAATTTGCCGGTTATATTTTTTATTTAAGCGTTGCAAAATGAAATGAACTAAGTAGGGCAAATCGTCCTCTCGTTCGGTTAATGGCGGTATCATTAATCGTACGACATTGATTCTATAGAATAAATCATGACGAAATAGCTGTTGTTTGACCAGTTCTTCTAAATTTCGATTAGTTGCCGAGATGATGCGAACATCGACTGAAAACGTTTGTTTGCCACCTACGCGCTCTAACTCGCTTTCTTGAATCACGCGCAATAACCGAGTTTGCGCCGCAGGTGACAACGAATCGACTTCATCCAAAAACAAGGTCCCGCCGTTAGCGCGTTCAAAATAGCCTTGGTGGATTTCTATGGCGCCGGTAAATGCGCCTTTTTCATGACCGAATAACGCACTTTCTAATAAGCTTTCAGGTATTGCGCCGCAGTTTATCGCCATAAACGGTTTTTGATTGCGCTCACTCATCGCGTGAATCGCTTTAGCGATGAGTTCCTTGCCTACGCCAGTTTGACCTTGAATGAGTACCGTCGCCGAGGTGGGGGCGACGATTTCAATGCATTGTAAAATTTTTTGCATATTAGCCGATTTGGCAATAATCGCAGGCGGGTGTTTTTGCGTGGCTGGCTTTTGTTGTTGATACCAAATTTGCTGCATACGCGCTTCGATTTGTGAGCGTAACGCATTAATGTCACCGACTTCTTTGGCCGACGTGGTGTCAGTGTATTCTGTGCCGGGTAAGTCTTTGGCATGCTGGCGATGAGTATGTACGCATACCGTGCAATGCCCATGTTGCTTGGCGATACTGTGTTTGATTTCGACTTTAGCATAACCAAAATTACGCGCGGCAATACCGCCGAATACGCTGGAGGTCATCCGGCATAATTCAGGAAAGTTGGTAACACCTTCGCCAAACGGGCAACAGGTATTATGTACGGTAATGGTTTGCTCATCACTTTGTATCAGGGAAAAATTGCCGCCTATGTTGTTTTTCAATCCTAAGATTAATTCGATATAGCTGTTTTTATCGAGTAAACCCGGTTTTTGGGTTTCGTTACGATAGGCCGCTTCAAAAAAACAGCCGGCGGTTTTGGCAATATGCTCAATGAGTTCTTCGCAATGCTTTTGTCCTTGTTGCTCACTCGCGTGCATCAGTTCAAGGATAAAACGTTTGTAAAAAGAATATGGGTGATAGCTGGGATAAGGTGGTTTGGCTCATAGCTTGTGAAATGTTTTTTCACATATTGAAGCATGATTTCACAGTTTCTGCAAAAGCGGGTTTATTAATTGACTGAATTACAAGGAAATAAATCACATATTATTATGGCTCATATTTTGCTATTTCATTGTGTGTTCAAAGAATAATCACAATGAATACAACGAGCTAAGGTTATTGTGCGTTTTATTCCGTACAACTAACTCTTCTTGAACTTAATAATAATTAAAAATATAGGAGATTGTATGAGTCAAGAGCGTCCACCGTTAGACCCGCATCCATTAAGTGAATATGTTGCTTGGGCGGGTAGTCGTAATAGAGAGCCTATTTTAGGCGTGTTGAAAGAGAAATTACCGGCCCAGCCCGCGCGAGTTATGGAGCTTGCCAGCGGTAGCGGTATGCATGTGAATTTCTTTGCGCCACATTTTGAGCATTTGCATTTTCATCCTACCGATAAAGATATTGAAGTCTTTGACAATATCAAAAAACTCGCCGTCGATCATAGCAACGATAATATCGCTGACCCGGTGCATTTGGACTTAACCAACCCAGACACCTGGTTTACGTTAGAGAAAAAAAATGAGTTCTCTGCGATTTTTTGTATCAATATTTTTCAAGTCGCACCGATTTCAATTGCTGATGGCATGATGGCGTGTGCTGAGCATTTACTCACATCCGATGGCTTTTTAATGATTTATGGGCCATTTAGAATGCGCGGTGATTTTACGACCGAGTCAAATAAAGAATTCCATGATACGTTAGCCGGTTACGGCGTGCCTGAATGGGGTTTAAAAGATGTGGCTGATTTAGAAGCGGCAGCGCTTAAGCATGGTTTGGAATTAAAAGAACATATTGATATGCCAGCCAATAACTTTTGCTTAATTTTTGGCAGAAAAAAATAATTATAACGAGGAGTTCATCATGAGTGTTTTAACTGAAGTATTAATGGCTAACCGCGACTATGCGGCGAGTTTTGAAAAAGGCGATTTACCGATGCCGCCAGGGCGTCGTTTTGCCGTGTTAACCTGTATGGATGCACGTTTAGACCCGGCTAAATTTGCAGGTTTATCGGAAGGTGATGCGCATGTGATTCGTAATGCCGGGGGTAGGGCTAGCGATGATGCGATTCGTTCGTTAGTGATTTCGTATAAATTGTTGGGTACACGTGAATGGTTTGTGATTCACCACACCGATTGTGGTATGGAAACCTTTACTAATGACATTATGGCGGATTTGTTAAGCAGTAGCTTGAAAACCGCGAGCGTTGATGAAACAGGTTGGCATGATTGCTGTGAAGGCCCTGGTTGCACCGAAGGTAAATATATTAACTGGCTGACGATAAAAGACCAGGCGCAAAGCGTGTTAGAAGATGTGGTGAGAATTAAATCGCATCCGTTAGTCCCTGGTGATATACCGGTTTATGGTTTTATTTATGATGTAAGAAGCGGTAGTTTAATTGCTGTCCCAGAAGCTACCGAGGCAGGACGATAGTGCCGTGGCAGCGCGCCGCCGTTATTATCGGCGTAGGACCGGTTCAGGGTTTAGGAGCTACTCTAGCGAATTATTGCGCCCAACAAGGCTTGCACGTTTTTATAGCTGGGCGCAGTGCCGACAAGTTAAAACAGGTTGCCAGTGTCATTCAGAGTCATAACGGTAGCGTGACCGAAGTCGTTGCCGATGCGACTAATGTGCATGACGTTAAGCAGTTGTTTGCCCGCGTTGCTGAACAACAATGCCAAGTCGAAATCGCTATTTATAATGTCGATAGCAACGGCTTTGCGCCTTTTTTGGCAACAACTTTGGATAGGTTTACCGAATTATGGCAACAAAACACCTTAGCGGCGTTCATTTTTGCTCAAGCGGCGATAACGGCGATGCTGCCTCATCAGCAAGGCTCTTTATTTTTTACTGGCGCAACGGCTTCATTGCGAGCTAAACCGCCATTTACTGCTTTTGCCTCTGCCAAAGCTGGGCTTAGAGCATTAGCTCAAGGCTTGGCGAGAGAGTTTGGGCCACAAGGTTTACATGTGGTGCATGTGGTTTTAGATGGCGTGTTAGATGGTGATAGGGCTAGAACGCAATTCCCAGCTTTTGTGCAAGCCAAAGGGGAAGAGGGTTTAATGCAATTAACGGCGATTGCCGAAACGTATTGGGCTATTCATCAACAGCATAAAAAGTGCTTGGACGCATGAATTAGACTTAAGGCCGTTTAAAGAGCCGTTTTAAACAGCTTATACTTCGAGCGTAGGGTATCGCTTTGCGTACCCTTCGTTTTTGCACCAAGATATTGGTGTCCAAAACATGTTTGCTTGTCATTGGGTTATTCGTTAATCTGACAAAGTAAAAACTGCTTGTTTGTCCTGCCTGCTTTGCATAATATGTGCGCTTTTCCTCGCGCTATACCCATCTGTTAATACCTACCCCGTCAGCTAATCCATCATGCACAAACCTAAACTCGCTTGGGCTATATCAGGCTCAGGGCATTATATTTCTGAATGTTTGGCATTTATGTTGAGTTTGGCAGACGTTGATTTATATATCAGCCAAGCAGGTGAAGAAGTCTTAAAAATGTACGGTCATGATTTAAATGAGATTCGTAAACATTGCTCCGTTTATCGTGATAAAGCTGCATCTGCGCCGCCTGTCGGCCTTTTTTACAAAGGCTATTACCATACTCTGGTCATGGCGCCCACGACGTCAAATACCGTTGCTAAATGCGTGTTAGGCATTGCCGATAGTTTAGTGACGAATTTATATGCCCAAGCGGGAAAATGCCGGGTTCCAAGCATTGTTTATCCTTGCGATGTCGCTGCCGAAATGGAAACGACGGCACCTGGCGGTAAAGTCATGGTGTATCCGCGCGCGGTGGATTTAGATGCGACAGATAAATTACGCAGCTTTACTTATACGACAGTCGTTGATGATGTTGAGCAACTAAAATCGGCCGTGTTAGCACGGTTAGCAGCGCTTGCATGAGCGAACATATTTTATTTTTGACCGGTAAACTCGCGGAAAAGCAGTTGCGCGCGATTTTACAAGCGATGCAGCCGGAGTTTAGTTATACCGTGCATCAGTTGGGGTTAAAAGTAGCGGCATTAATGACGACCGATATGGTGGCTAGGCGGTTACATGATACGTTTGGCGCAGACAAAATGGTGTTACCTGGCCGTTGTCGTGGCGATATTCAAGCTTTAAGTCAGCATTTTAATATCCCGGTTGTGCGAGGGCCTGAAGAGTTAAAAGACTTACCGGTTTATTTTGGTAAAAAAGCTAAGCAATACGACTTAAGCGCGTATCACGTGAAAATCTTTGCTGAAATAACCGATGCGCCAATGTTAAGCATCGAGCAAGCGTTGACTAGAGCTGAATACTATAAACGCAATGGCGCGGATGTGATTGATTTAGGCTGTTTGCCGAGTACGCCGTTTGCGCACATGGAAGACATGATTGCGGCCTTAAAACAACACGGCTTTTTAGTCAGTATCGATTCGCTAAACACCGAGGATTTGTTGCGCGGGGGGAAAGCGGGCGCGGATTATTTGTTAAGCCTGCATGAATCGACCGCCTGGATTGCCGACGAAGTGGCATCTATTCCAATTTTAATTCCTGAACAACACGAAGACTTAGCGTCGCTGCAACGCGTAATTGAGCTTATGCAAGCCAAACAACGCCCGTTTATTGCCGACCCTATTTTAGACCCGATTCATTTTGGCTTTACCCGTTCGCTCACGCGTTATTATCAGCTTAGAGAATGCAATCCTGATATAGAAATCATGATGGGTGTTGGTAATATCACTGAATTAACCCACGCGGATACGGCGGGTATGAATGCGTTGCTATTGGGTATATGCTCAGAATTATCAATTAACCATATTTTGGCGACTGAAGTGAGTCATCATGCGTGTAGAGCGATTGCCGAAGCTGATAAAGCACGGCGTATCATGCACGCAGCCAGCCAGCATGACACGATACCTAAACATATTTCGCCTGATTTATTAAGCCTGCATGAAACCGCGCCTTTTCCTTATAGCCAAACAGAAATTCAAGAGCTAGCGGCGCAAATTAAAGACCCCAGTTACCGTATACAAATCAGCGAGCAAGGCGTGCATATTTTTAACCGCGATGGTTTTTATAGTGCCACCGAGCCTTTCGCGTTATATCCAAAGCTCAATGTCAGCCAGGACGGTGGACATGCGTTTTATTTAGGTGTGGAATTAGCGCGTGCTGAAATTGCTTGGCTATTAGGTAAGCGTTTTACTCAAGACCAAGCGTTAACCTGGGGTTGCGCGGCACGCGTTACTACAGAGCCAGACGTTGATTTGCATACGTTTAAGCCGGTTGGCACCACGTTCAATACATAATGATTCAAGAAACTATTGTCACGACAGTGAATTCACAAGGGCTAGCTCATATTGCACCTATGGGCGTGCATGTACATGAGCAAGGGTTTATTATTTTGCCGTTTAAACCATCAACGACGTTGACTAATTTATTAGAGAATCCTTATGCGGTACTCAATTATTGTGATGATGTCAGAGTATTTGCGGGCTGTTTAACCGGTAGGCGCGATTGGCCTTTACAGCCAGCCGAGCATATTCCCGTACCTCGATTAACCAATGCGTTAGCTCACACTGAAGTTAAACTCACACACATTGATGATGATGCCGTGCGGCCTAAACTGTATTGTACAGCCGTGCATACCGCTAATCATGCGCCGTTTATGGGTTTTAACCGCGCGCAATATGCCGTATTAGAAGCGGCGATTTTAGTCAGCCGGTTACATTTATTGCCCATAGCTAAAATTAATGCCGAATTAGATTATTTGCGCATAGGCTTGGAAAAAACCGCCGGGGAACGCGAGCAGATAGCATGGTCATGGCTAATGACCGCTATCGAAGACTTTAAACAACAAGGATTATCATGACTCGATTATTAGCCAGTGTTAATTCATTAGATGAAGCGCGCATAGCGTTACGCTATGCCGATATTATTGACTTAAAACAACCTGAGCAAGGCGCTTTAGGCGCGCTAGATGTAGCGACTATCACTGCGATTGTGGCTGAATGTAAAGGCAGAAGGCCATTAAGCGCAACCATTGGTGATTTACCCTTTCAACCAGAATGCATTATCCCAGCCGTTCAGCGCTTGAGTAAAACTGGGGTTGATTATATTAAAATCGGTTTTTTCCCGCATGGCGATATTGCGAATACCTTACTTGAATTAAGCCAGCTTAGCGCCGGACAAGCGTTAATCGCGGTGTTATTTGCCGATACTCAGTTTGATTTTGAGCATTTGAAATTCATTCAGAGTACCGGTTTTAAAGGCGTTATGCTCGATACGTTGGATAAAACGCAAGGTTCTTTGTTAAACGTTATGGCGTTGCCGCGTATTGAGGAGTTTGTCAGTTTAGCAAAAATGAATGGCTTATTGTGTGGCTTAGCCGGCTCATTAACCTGTGAAGATATTGCTGAATTGTTACCGTTAGCGACGGATTATTTAGGTTTTAGGGGCGCGTTATGTGAACACGCTAATCGAGTCGCGCGTTTATCAGAGCAGCGGCTGGCACAGGTAAAAGCGGCTATCAGTCATGATACATTAGGCAATGTTAGCTCATCGGGTCTATTATGCTCACCCGTGTAAACAATGTTCCTCGTATAGCGCTAACTCCCGGCGAACCTGCTGGCATAGGCCCAGATTTATGCGTACAACTCGCGCAAACCGAACTGCCTTGTCAAATTGTGGTGATAGCCAGCCCTGAGTTATTACAGCAACGAGCTAACACGTTAAACTTACCGCTAACACTACAGATGTATGATAAAGACGCGCCTGTTCAGCCAGTGCCAGCCGGGCATCTAACCGTATTACCCGTGGAATTAACAGAACCGTGTCAAATAGGTCAGTTAAATCCTGCGAATAGCCGTTATGTACTCAAAACGATTACCAAAGCGGTAAAAGGCTGTATGAACGGCGATTTTGCCGCGATGGTCACGGGCCCCGTGCATAAAGGCGTGATTAATCAAGCCGGTTTCCCATTTACCGGTCATACTGAATATATTGCCGATATAACCGGTGGTCAGCCTGTGATGATGTTAGCAACGCCAGGGCTACGCGTGGCCTTAGTGACCAATCATTTACCACTGGCTGAGGTCAGTGCAGCGATTACCCATACGCGTTTACGTTCGATTATCAGCATCTTAGAACACGAATTACGTCAGCGTTTTAACATTGCTAAACCTAAAATTCTGGTATGCGGATTAAATCCCCATGCAGGGGAGGGAGGGCATTTAGGGCGAGAAGAGCTTAATGTGATTGAGCCAGTACTCGCCAGTTTTCGCCAGCAAGGCATGGATTTAGTAGGGCCGTTGCCTGCCGATACCTTATTCACGCCACATTATTTAGCTGAAGCGGATGCCGTTTTAGCCATGTATCACGACCAAGGGTTACCGGTGTTAAAACACAAAGGCTTTGGTCAAGCGGTTAACATCACATTAGGTTTACCTATTATTCGCACCTCGGTCGATCATGGTACGGCGCTAAGCTTAGCGGGTACTGGACAAGCCGATTTAGGCAGCTTGCGTTATGCATTGCAAGCGGCGTTAACATTATGCCCAGAGGAAAGCACGCTATGAGTCATATTGCCCGCAAACGCTTTGGACAAAATTTTTCTGCACGACCAAAGCGTGATTAGTCAAATCATCGCCAGTGTTCATGCTCAACCTAACGAGCATTGGGTAGAAATAGGCCCAGGCCAAGGTGCGTTAACGGTGCCGCTGTTAAAACAAGGGCTTAAATTAGAGGTCGTAGAACTTGACCGGGATTTAGTCGCGTTATTAGAGCAAAAGCTAGCGCATTACCCACAACTCACTATACACAGCGCCGATGCGTTGCGCTTTGATTTTGCCAGTTTAGCCGCACCCGGTGAAAAACTGCGCGTGATTGGTAATTTGCCGTATAACATTTCCACGCCGCTGATGTTTCATTTGCTGACGAACAGCGCCTGCTTTCAAGATATGCACTTTATGTTGCAACGCGAAGTCGTTGAGCGTATCTGCGCGGAGCCCGGCAGTAAAGATTATGGGCGGCTAAGCGTAATGATGCAGTATTACTGCCAGCCCAGTTGCTTATTTTTAGTCGCACCCGAAAGTTTTCATCCAGTCCCTAAAGTCACTTCCGCGATTATACGTTTAATACCGCACCAACAACCGCCTGTTAATGCGAGTCCGGTTAAACTCAATCGTATCGTCACCGAAGCCTTTGCCCAACGACGCAAAACCTTGCGCAACAGCTTAAAAAAACTCATCACCGAACAGCAAATCGAAGCTGTTAAGATTGATCCCAATTGCCGCGCAGAAACGTTGAGCCTAGCTGATTTTGCGGCGTTGAGTGGGTATTTATAACCGCATATTCAACTATCGCATCCAATTATTGGGCGAGTAATTTGGTGTTGGAGAGCATAGAAGTAGCCTGTCCATAGTTCATTCAGTTGAGTGATTCTGGGAAGGTCAGGCTAGGGAATGGAGAAATAACTTGGAACAGAAAAATTACTTATGCCCCTCCCTGTGATTTAGTTGATACAATTGACAATGTCAACTCATTAATTTAGTTAAGACATTAGTTAAATAAGCAAATATAAAAGGTAAACATGCAGCAAAGTATTCTGAGCGGTCCTTCAAGTTATAAAAATTGGAAAATGCATGAACAAGACTGTGATTTGAATTGCATTTTAGAATTTCCTCTCTATACCGACGCTAAGATTACAAATGAAATAGCAAACGATTTAGGGCCTTATGCGATTATAAATACTTTTACTCAGGGTGAAGCAGGAGTAGTACAACCAAGGTTAATATTAAGAGCAAAAGTTTATCGTTACTATGACGTACCTACAAGCTGCGAAACTGATGACAGTAATTACCATGGCGGTGGTATAGAAGATGAAATAGCCGCATTAATTTCATTATTTATGGGCATTCGTGTAAAAGCGGGTGATGTGTCAAGGATATTTTCATCTTATGATGATCCTCTTGGGCGGCCGTATGCTCCTTCTCATTTAAAAAATATTCCACCATTAATGCTTGATAAAAGAAGGTTAAAAATTCCAGCAGCCATTGGATGTCACGCCTTAAATCTTGACCTATTAAAAATTCTTCCTACGTTACAATCAGATCAAGCTGTAGCATTAATTAGAGCTGCAAGGTTATATCAAAATGCATTATGGCTCTCTGAGTCAGAACCGGCTCTTTCTTGGGTTATGTTTGTCTCTGCATTAGAAGCAGGTGCAAATAGTTGGTATCAAGATCAGGATTCACCAATATTCTTACTAAAGAAATGTAAGAGGGAGATGTACGATAAGTTAACCAGTTCGTGCAGCGAGGATGTGACAGATTTTGTAGCAGAACGTATTGCGCCTACATTAAGAGCAACTAGTAAATTTATTAAATTTGTTATCAAATTCCTTCCTCCACAACCCGCGACATCACTTCCAAAGTGTTATCGTATAACATGGTCAAAAAATAAAATGCAAAGGTATCTTAGCAAAATTTATGATTACCGATCTGTATCACTACATCAAGGACTACCGTTTCCTGAACCAATGTGTAGACATCCGGATGAAATTGACGGGAGTTTTTTCGAAAAACCAGGTGGTTTAGCGCAGCATTCATTGGGTTCAACATGGAAATGTGATGATTTACCAATGTATTTGCATGTATTTGAATATATAACTAGAAATGTATTAATTAACTGGATGCATAGTTTGAAAAGCTAAATTGATAGACTTTAAACAACAGGGGACAGAATGTAGAAGTAAGTCACTTTGTGTAAATGAAGCTAAGAAACAAACTTCTATTCTCCCAAAGTGGGAAACGTAATAAGTGGTCTCTGCTCCCAGTTACAACTAAATTGTATCGTCACGCATTTGCCTAACGGCGATAAACCTTGCGTAACATCTTGAAAAACTCGTTACAGAACAGCAAATTACCGATTTTAACAACGATTCAAATTGCCGCGCAGAAACTTTGAGCCTAGCTGATTTGCGTTGAGCGGTTATTTATAACGGGGGGATTCAACTAACAAATCCAAATTATTTAGCGCATAATTTAGCATTACCCCGCTTTCAAGCCAAAGCCTTTCAGCAATAATCCGCCGCCGAATTAAATCAGCAGGCCAAGCAGCACGTTGAACAGATAATTTTAGGAGGCTAACCATGCCGGAAATCTGCCGATTCTATGGCATCATTATCCGTATGTATCTGATAGATAATGAACATCCGCCCCGTCATGTTCATATAAAATACGGCGATTATGAGGCCATCATGGAATTGATGAATCTGAACATTATTGACGGCTGCTTGCCTAAAAAATGCCGTCAATTGGTCAGGGAATGGGCAGAAGCTCATCAAGAAGAGCTCATTGAAATGCGGGACAGCCAAACACCACAAAATTGCCCCTTTGGAGTAAGTTATGAAATTAGTCGATTTTAAACACCAACAAAATTATTTATTTAGCTTAACTTTTGAAAATGGCGAATGCAAAGTTGTCGATTTACAACATCTTCTCGAAAAGCATTTGGATGTCGCAGACTTAAGCAGCGCACGACTGGATAAGGATTGGGGTTGCTTAGAATTTAAAGACGGCATGGTCGATATAGAACCTAAGACTCTGTACCGTTATGCCAATAAAGAAACTAATCAATTGCCTGCAACAGCAAGCTCCCACCCGATTGTCGTTAGCCAAACAGCACGTTGAACAGGTGATTTTAGGAGACTCACCATGCAAGCCATCACCGAACAAGATTGGCAAACCTTGCCAGAACCCGCACAACAAGAGCTGTATGATTTTTTTTCTTTTTTCTAAAACAACGTTACGCCCAACAAAAAAACGTCAATGATGACAGTGAAACATTTGGCCTTTTCAAACCATAGCGCGAACACGGTTGAAGAATGGTTGAGTGAAGAGGAAGATGAAATATGGAAGTAAATACGGCTGACGTGGTGCTTTGTGGTTTTTATTTCGGCGATTTAAAAACAACTAAAAACAGACCTGTTTTAGTGTTAAAAAATAACCTTCCTTACCATGACTTTGTCGGCATTCTAATTAGCAGCAAAAATTGAATATATGCACACTGATGAGCATGAAATTGGCAGCCATGATTTTAGCGAAGGTGGCATTCCTCAAAGCTTGGTAACCAAGCAATCAGCCAAAACAAGTCATCGTGAATTGAATCTAAAAAGAAGGAAATGAGTATGTCATCAGAAGCCATTGCCACAGTAGTTAAAATGATGGGGGCATTGCCCGATGCCACCCAAAACCAAATCGTTGAGCATTTACAATCTTATGTTGCCGACCTGCAAGATGAGCTGTCTTGGGATGAGGCTTTTGCAAATACGCAAAAATAACTTAATCCAAAAAGCCCGGTTGGCAAAACAGCAAATTAAAGAGGGCTTGGCACAACCCTTAAACAGTGATGATTTATGAAGTCGCTAACTTTGCCCAGTTTTTGGGAAAATTATCGGCGCTTAGACGAAGCAATACGCCGCAAAGCCCGAAAAACCTATGTTATATGGTCGAATAACCCTTTTCACCCGTCATTGCATTTTAAATGCGTCAATTATGCTGAAGATGTGTGGTCAGTCAGAATCACACGCCTTGCTTACTCCTCAGTATAGTTAACTTCGACCCCAGTTAATTCAAGGCTCGCTTTGCACAGGTTTAGATACCGTACAAAGCAAGCTTTGTACTCCACAAGGTTTAACTGTGGGCAGTGAGCTGGAGCTTGGAGCGAGTGAATATAGTGTGCCTAGCCTACATTCCTTTGCAGGAGTTCTGTTTTTTCCATTCAAAATTACAAATAATCCATCACTCAGTTTACGATTAGAACGTATAATTTTACCAATTCTAACATTTGTTTTATTTCTGTTGTTCGCACTATGATCGTATCCGGTTGGTTGTATTACTTTAGATTATCTTGTTTAGCTATTTGTTATGCACTATTAGCCATTATTGCGATTAATTCATTTTCTAACAAAGATATTGTTTCCATTATTTGGCCTTGTAGCGGTTTAGCGTTAGGGGCATTGCTATTAGGCGGCTTTAAATACTGGCCCGGAGTTTTGCTAGGGGCCTTTTTTAGGCGAGTATCTCAGTGGTGTTAATCTGCCGGTTTCGATAGCCATTGCGTTTGGTAATTTGTTAGAAGCATTAGCGGGCTATTGCCTACTAAAAAGTAATAAGCGGTTTAATACGGAGCTAATTGTCCCTTACGATTATCTGCTGTTAGTTTTGAGTGCGGCGTTAAGCGCGGTTATTAGTGCAGCTACTGGCGTAAGTGCTTTAAGGATTTTTACCTTGCCAAACACTGCTTTATCAGTGGAGCAATTGTTGAATTGGTGGCAAGGTGATGTCTTAGGCATTTTGCTGATTACACCGCTGATGCTGGTATGGAGAAAACGACCGGCTAATTGGTTTAATCGTGACAGAATAGTAGAAACCTTTGCGTGCTTTGGTGGAGCTTGGTTACTAGGTCAAGTTATTTTTTTGGAGTGGTTTCAGGCTGTTATCGGTACCGTGCCTGAGTTTTGGATGTTTTTATTTTTAGTCTGGAGTTCTGTTCGTTATGGCCGGCACGGTTCTCTGTTGGTTCTATTAGTTTCAACATTGCAAGGATTACAAGGGTTATTGTCCGATGTTGGTTATTTTGGTGACTTGACCAGACCTAATGATCTGATTACGTGTTGGTTTTATACGCTAGTGATGTCTACTATCGGTGTGGTGCTGGCGTTGATTTTGCACAATAAAGACCAGACGGTAGAAAAGTTACGCCAGAGTGAAGAAAAACTACGTGCGATGTTTGAGATGTCGCCACTAGGTATGGCGCGTAATACTATGCAGGGTTATTTTGTTGAAGCTAACCCCACCTTGTCATCAATGCTGGGATATACGTTAACTGAATTGCAACAACTAAATTATTGGGAGCTAACCCCTAAAGAATATGATTTGCAAGAAATACAACAACTAGAGTTATTAGAAACGCAAAATCGCTATGGTCCTTATGAAAAAGCCTTTATCCATAAGCAAGGTTTTTTGATTGATGTCAGGCTTAACGGTGTGTTGATTACCGGCAAAGATGGCGAGAAATACATGTGGTCTATCATAGAAAATATTTCGGAGAGAAAGAAAAACGAAGAAGCCATGCGTATCGCTGCATTAGTGTATCAAAACAGTAGCGAGGCGATGTTGGTTTTCGACGTCAATAATGTGATTCTTGCGGTTAATCCTGCTTATACCGAATTAACCGGTTATTCTGAAGACGAAGTGGTCGGCAAAACATTGGCGTTGCGGCATTCAGTTTTTCAAGACCGTCAATTCTATGATGATATGAAGAGTACTCTTGAGCGTTCTGGCAAGTGGCAAGGTGAAATTTGGAATCGGCATAAATCAGGCGATGTAAGAACCGAGCATTTAACGATTAATACGATATTTAATCTTGATGGCTCGGTGCATAGGCGGGTGGCGTTGTTTCATGATATTACCGAGCATAAGAAGGCTGAAAATTTAATTTGGCAACAGGCTAACTTTGACACGTTAACCACGTTGCCGAATAGAAATCTATTTCATCAGCGCTTGACTAGTGAAATTCAAAAGGTGCAAACCCAGCAAAGTCGTTTTGCTTTACTATTTATCGACTTAGACCGGTTTAAAGAAATTAACGATAGTTTTGGGCATGGCATAGGCGACCAGCTTTTGACTGATGCGGCGTTGCGTATTCAGTCTTGCGTGCGCAATATGGATACCGTTGCCCGTCTAGGCGGCGACGAGTTCACGATAATATTGAGCAATCTGGAAGATTTTTCAGAAGTCGAACTCATTGCAGTACGCATCATTAGTGAATTGTCTAATCCGTTCAAATTAAACCAAGAATTGGTTTATATCTCGGCAAGCATTGGTATTGTGTATTGTCCGGAACATTCTCAGGACGCTGAAGAGTTGCTCAAATTTGCCGACCAGGCGATGTATTCAGCGAAAAAACAGGGGCGAAAACGCTATTGTCTTTATAACCAAACGACACAACAGCATACGGAAAAACGCATGCGTTTGGCGAATGACTTGCATAATGCACTGACGCATCAGCAACTAAGCGTGGTCTATCAGCCCATTATTAATTTACAAACTGGACTTATCAATAAAGCTGAAATTTTATTGCGTTGGCAGCATCCGGTATTTGGTGCAGTCAGTCCCGCTGAGTTTATTCCTTTAGCTGAAGAAACCGGGTTAATTGTTGATATTGGCGAGTGGGTGTTTCAGCAAGCGGTTAGCCAAGTGCTAATTTTGGCGTCAATGTTATCAACCTGAGTTTCAAATCAGTATTAATAAGTCACCAATACAATTTTATGATGCCGACAAGCGTTTTGACTCGTGGCCTACACAACTAGAAGCGAACGCATTATCAGGAACTAGCATCGTCGTTGAAATTACTGAAGGTATGTTATTGGATAACAATCCTATGATTATCGAGCAATTCAATAGCTTACGAGACCATAATATTCAAGTTGCATTAGATGATTTTGGTACCGGTTACTCGTCATTAGCGTATCTTAAGAAATTCGATATTGATTATTTAAAAATTGACCAATCGTTTGTGCGCAACTTAGACAGTCAGTCTGAAGATGGTGTGTTATGCGAGGCCATTATTGTAATGGCGCATAAGTTGGGCATAAAAGTGATTGCTGAAGGTGTGGAAACGTTAGAGCAATTTCGCTTATTAAAAGACATGGGCTGTGATTTTGGGCAAGGCTATTACTTTTCCAGGCCGGTTAACAGTGACGTGTTTAGTTCGTACTTAAACGACAACCTTTGTTTTTGAATACTGATTTGGCTCAAAATTCGGAACGTTACTATTTGGGCTATCAACTTAAAACGGGACAGGGTGGTATTCAGGATGCAGTGTTGGCAGCAGGGATACTGCTACCACGCCTACAAGGATGTATTTACTGCACCCTGAATACATTATCCCTACTTAAAGTGTGTAGCCTTTTTTGACCCAAAATAATATCCAGCGATAGTTGACATGAACTTTTAACATGAGATTCATAAAATTGTAACTTCAATAAACTGTCAGCTTAGGAGATAAATATGAAAAAAAACCTTATGGCACTTGCCTTTGGATTAATCATGAATGGTTCGGTGTATGCTGAATCAGTGATTTCTTTGGAAGTAATTGGGCAACATCAAACTGGTGTATTCGCTGAAGGTGCAGCTGAAATTGTCGCTTTTGATGCCGGTTCTCAACGTGTTTTTAAAGTAAATGCCCAGTCGGCTACGGTTGATGTGTTAGATATTAGTAAGCCATCAACCCCAGTACTTGTAAATACCATTGACGCTACCTCATTGGGGGCTAGTGCTAACAGTGTGGCTGTTAATAAGGGTGTAGTGGCGGTAGCTATTGAAGCCGTCAATAAACAAGACCCAGGTGTTGTGGCATTTTACGATGCTTCCACGTTATCTTTGCTTAAAAGTGTAACAGTCGGTGCTTTGCCTGATATGTTAACGTTCACTCCTGATGGTCGTAATGTTTTAGTCGCTAATGAAGGCGAACCGAACGATGACTACACGGTTGATCCTGAAGGCTCTGTTAGTATTATCGACATAGCTAAAGGTGTTGCCAATGCTATCGTCCGTACAGTTGATTTCAAAGCCTTTAATGGCATGGAAGCGGAACTACGCGCCAAAGGCGTCCGTATTTTCGGGCTGGGTGCAACTGCGGCACAAGATTTTGAACCTGAATTTATCACTTTGTCTGATAATTCACGTTACGCCTGGGTTAGCTTACAAGAAGCCAATGCTTTGGCTTTAATCGATGTGAATCTGGCGAAGGTCTTGGACATTCAGCCATTGGGTTTTAAAGATCACAGTAAAGTCAAAAACGCCATCGATGCCAGTGACCGAGACAGCCGTATTAATATTACCAAGTGGCCGGTTAAAGGGATGTTCCAGCCTGATGGTATCGCCAGCTATAATTATCGGGGTGATACGTTCATCGTTACCGCCAACGAAGGCGATAGCCGCGATTACGATGGCTATAGTGAAGAAGCACGGGTTAAGGATTTAGTTTTAGACCCAACTGCGTTCCCAAATGCGGCGGAGTTACAAAAAGATGAAAATCTAGGCCGTTTGAAAACCACGCTTGCAAATGGCGATACTGACGGCGATGGTGATGTCGATGAAATTTACAGTTTTGGTGCCCGTTCTTTTTCAATCCGTAACTCACGAGGTCAATTGGTTTTCGATTCCGGTGCTGACTTTGAAAAAATCACCAAACAACGGCTAAAGAGTGAGTTCAATAGTAACCATGAAGAAAATGGTTCTTTCGATAGTCGTTCTGATGATAAAGGCCCTGAGCCAGAAGGTGTAGTCCTTGGCACAATCGGCAACCAAGTGTTCGCTTTCATCGGCTTGGAGCGGATTGGTGGAATTATGATTTATGATGTTACTGATCCTTATAACGTCACTTTTGTTGATTACATTAACAACCGTAATTTCAATGTTGATGCGCAATTAGCGGATGGCAGCGTCAACCCATCTGTGGGTGATCTAGGGCCTGAAGGTCTGACTTTTATACCAGCTGGCAAAAGCCCAAATAAAAAACCCTTATTGGTGGTTGGCAACGAAGTAAGTGGTACGACAACTGTTTATCAAGTTATGGTTAAAAAATTGAAATAATCATAATCCACTTTGGCCCATCGCCTGCTCCTGTTTAGGCAGGAGCATCTTTTTCTTCGCAATTTTACATCCTGACGGTTACTAACTTAAGACGGGACAGGTCATTCGGCAACTGCTCCTGCGTTGCCCTACTACACGCCATCCCTGGCGTTATCAGAGTGAAGGACTCCGTAAATACGTCCCTGTAGGGTAACCGTTCAATCTAGCCACGTTGTTTTCT
>NZ_LAJX01000103.1 GCF_000963695.1 Methylocucumis oryzae | reverse complement strand
GCTTCGACAATCGCCATCGCATCGTTGTAGTCGTTTTTGTTACCGATCACAAATCCTTTAACATAACGCGCATTTAATAACACCGCTTCATGCCCCAACTTGGCACAACCCGCGCCCAATAATGTGCTCCGCCGCAGGCTTCCAGACCGATTAGACTCCGAGGTGTATTGGCAATAAAATTAAGCAATTCTTTGCGTTTCAGTTTCTTTTTCGTAAGACTGCCATCGCTTTCTTGGATCACTAAGTGGAAGATGTTTTTTGCTATATCTATGCCTATAGTTCGCGTTGCTGTGTCCATGATGAACTCCTTAATAATTTGAGATTATGTACTCAAAGTTTATATCAATTTGCTAAGTGAGGAGTCCATGTCATCATCCTATTTTTGCGTTTTTTGGCTCATCTTATCGCGTTAACACACAGAAGCCTTTGCCAACTTAACTAAACTGCATAAGTTATGGCGGCATTGAGTAAAGCAAGGAATCGTTTATCCACGATTGCTAAACAATCATAACTAACGAAATACAGATTGAACCGGAAAATATTGATGCGCCTTCTTGCGTCAGCGCATCATAAGCTCATACAACTTAAGCGACAGTCTCTTGGTAGCTATCCATCAAATTAAAATTCAAATAGCGATAAGTATCTTCAGCGCTTGAATTGATTTGTCCGGCGTATTGCAGGTATTCAGCAACGGTAGGAATCCGACCTAACAATGAACACACAGCGGCCAGTTCTGCCGAGGCTAAGAACACATTAGCGCCATTGCCTAACCGGTTTGGAAAGTTTCGAGTGGATGTAGAGACAACGGTCGCGCCATCGGCTACACGGGCTTGGTTGCCCATGCATAAGGAACAACCCGGCATTTCGGTACGAGCGCCGACTTTACCGAACGTACCGTAATAGCCTTCTTCGACTAATTGGTTTTGGTCCATTTTTGTCGGTGGTACGACCCATAAACGGGTAGGCAATTGCGATTTGTGTTGCTCTAACAGCTTACCTGCCGCACGGAAGTGACCGATATTCGTCATACACGAGCCTAAGAATACTTCATCAATCTGCGTGCCTGCGACTTCTGACAATGGTTTAATGTCATCGGGGTCGTTTGGACAGGCCAACAAGGGCTCTTTAATCTCGTCCATGTTAATCTCAATGATTTCATAGTATTCCGCATCCGAATCGGCTTCTAATAACACCGGATTGGCCAACCAGTCTTGCATCGCTTTAATACGGCGTTCTATCGTGCGAGCATCACCATAACCTTGGGCTATCATCCATTTCAGCAAGGTAATGTTAGACGTTAAATACTCCCGTATCGGCGCTTCATTTAGCTTAATCGTGCAACCACCTGCCGAGCGTTCGGCAGATGCATCGGACAATTCAAAGGCTTGCTCGACTTTTAAATCCGGTAAGCCTTCGATTTCTAAGATGCGGCCTGAAAATACGTTTTTCTTGCCTTGTTTAGCAACGGTTAACAAACCTTTTTGAATAGCGGCATAAGGAATCGCGTTAACCAAATCACGCAACGTAATACCGGGTTGCATAGTTCCGGTAAACCGTACTAAGACCGACTCAGGCATATCCAACGGCATGACACCGGTCGCGGCAGCAAACGCGACTAAGCCAGAGCCCGCTGGAAAGGAAATGCCAATAGGAAAACGCGTATGTGAGTCACCGCCCGTGCCTACGGTGTCGGGTAATAACATGCGGTTTAACCAAGAATGAATAATCCCGTCGCCAGGCCGTAACGAGACACCGCCGCGATTCATAATGAAATCCGGCAAACTGTGGTGCATGGCGACATCGACGGGTTTTGGATAGGCCGCAGTATGACAAAACGACTGCATCACTAAATCTGCCGAAAAACCTAAACACGCTAAGTCTTTTAATTCATCACGCGTCATAGGCCCTGTTGTGTCTTGCGAACCGACTGTGGTCATGTGGGGTTCACAATAGGTGCCTGGACGAATACCCGCAACGCCACAAGCTTGACCAACCATTTTTTGCGCCAACGTATAGCCTTTGCCGCTATCTGCCATCGCTTGTGGCCGACGGAATACGTCTGATACCGGCAGACCTAGCACTTTACGCGCTTTATCCGTCAAACCACGACCAATAATCAACGGAATACGGCCACCGGCTTGTACTTCATCTAGCAATACGTCCGTTTTTAAACTGAACGTACAAACCAATTCGTCGCTATCATGGCGCTTGACAACACCTTGATAAGGGTAAATATCAATCACATCGCCCATTGCCATGTTGGTCACATCGCATTCAAACGGCAATGCGCCAGAATCTTCCATGGTATTAAAGAAAATTGGCGCGATTTTACCGCCTATGCAGACACCGCCTTCGCGTTTTATTAGGAATAAACGGAATATCGTCACCGGTATGCCATAACACCGAGTTAGTCGCTGATTTACGCGAGGAGCCAGTGCCGACTACATCGCCAACATAAGCCACAGGGAAGCCTTTTTGTTTTAGCGTAGTAATTTGTTCAATCGGATTAGTAATCCCTTCGCGCGGCATTTTTAACATAGCTTTAGCATGTAATGGAATGTCAGGACGCGACCAAGCATCCGGTGCCGGTGATAAATCATCAGTATTAGTTTCGCCAGTTACTTTAAAAACCGTCACCGTTAATTTTTCTGGCACGGCAGGTTTACTGACAAACCATTCAGCATCGGCCCAGGCTTGTAAAACTTGTTTAGCAAAAGCATTACCTGCATTGGCTTTGGCTTCAACATCATGGAAAGCGTCGAAAATTAACAAGGTATGCGCTAAAGCTTTCGCGGCAATGGGTGCAAGCGCTGCGTTATCGAGTAAGTCAATTAACGGCGCAACGTTATAACCGCCTAGCATGGTGCCTAATAATTCAGTGGCTTTTTCTGGCGTTAAAATCGGCGCTGATACTTCACCTTTAGCTATCGCCGTTAAAAAACCGGCTTTGACATAAGCGGCTTCATCGACGCCAGCCGGAATACGATTAGCGAGTAAGTCGAGAATAAACTCCTCTTCGCCTGCAGGCGGTTGTTTAATTAACTCACATAATTCAGCCGTTTGTTTGGCATCTAACGGTTTGGGAGGAATGCCCTCGGCGTTGCGTTCGGCAGCGTGTTGGCGGTATGGGTCTAGCATTTTAAGCTCCTAAAATTCAAAAAATAGCCAGGCGTTAGTTGTTAAACGCCTGTAAATAGGCTTTAAGGTCGTGTAAAACAGAATGGGAAAAGTCCCATAAATCTTTTTCTAAGCTTGCTTGAAGATTACATTTGCGCCCAGCTTGTTTTTGGTCATCTTTGCTGCAACCGTCATAACGTTGATAGACATTAACCCAGAATTTATTGAAATCCTTGTCGCCGATGGCCTTAGCATCTGCATTATCTAAGCAGCTTCGCCAAGCGTTAAGACAATCAGCATAAGGTGACGACTTATTTTTAATGGTTTTTAACAACGTCTCTAGCTCACCGAAACCATTAACATTCAGAATATGGCAAGAAAAGCTAACATCTAACGATGCACTGTTATACCAAGTGTTGGTTGCCAACATGTTCATATTAGGGTCTATGCTTTTGATAGCTTTATTAATGAGTTCTACACGGTCTTGGATGCCTACAGAGTTGGCATCGACTAAGATTCCGATTTTGCTTAGCCCTCTTTTGCCAATATCAAAAGACACTTCTTGTAATTTATCTTGCAAGCTTTTTTGGGTTAATCCACCTAAACACTCAAAATCATTGATGATAGGCTTATCAACCAAAAAATCTGCGTCGCGCAGCTCGCGCTGTAAGCGCTCAATAAAGAACTTATCGTTGTAACTTTCAACAATCAGCAGATTATTACTCACCGCGCACCCTGCCTTCGTGGGTTAGTGCGTAGCGCAGTTGTTCTTTATCACGGGGTGAAGCAACAATCAAATCGGTTTTAAGATTTTTGTAGAACTCGAAATATTGCGCATTGCAGTTTGTAACTTCAAACTGCATATCATTAAATGCGGCAATACATTCTTTTGAATGAGTAGTAATGAATAATTGACAATTAGCTTCTACGCTGACTTTAAAAATGATTTCCCAAAGTTTTGGGTAATTAGTGTAATGAATACCGTTTTCAATTTCGTCAATCAACAAAAAGCCATCCTTATTAGCCCAGATTGCGCAAAGTATGGCGATGTAGCGGTTGATACCTTCGCCAAATGAGGACAATAAAGCAAGATTAGTTTTATCCTTTAGTTTAAGCTTTAAAATAACCCCATTTTCTTCAGGAATTACTTTTAATTCGGAAAATTTTTGCATCAAAAATTGACAATGCGGTATTTAGTAATTCTTCTCGACCGGAATTAATGAGTGTGGCATAGAAAATAGCTATATCTTGTTCATCAGTTTTTGCAGAAGTAACATAAACCCTAGACTTAGCTCCGGAATTGACTGGGTTTTTTAATTTATCAGTTGCTATTTCTCTTGAGTCCTTATTGACTGTAAATATCAATTTGTCGATAGGTAGAATCTCATCCGTTTCTTCAAGAGTTGATGAGTTACTGGCTAGGATGCCCTGAGTTTGTTCTATAAAGCAGCTTTTCGCTCCAGATGATAGGCTGATTTTTGATTCACTATCATAAATTAAGTCTATTTCGAGTATTCTGCTTTTATGGTATTGGCGGCGTCTCAAGACTTCATAAGCTGATTTGATTAATTCATTAGCGTTTTTCGGTAACAAAAATAACTCCACCGCCTCCAAAAATGCCGTCTTGCCTACATTGTTCTTGCCGCCAATTAAATTAACCTGCCCTAAGCCTTTAACATCCAATTGCTTGAAGCATTTAAAATGAGTGACATATAAATTTTCAATAATAGGCACTGTTAATTCATCTCCGAATAATACTTAGCCAACAACACCACAATAATCAACGGCATCATCATCGCGCTCACTTCCCAAAGCTTCATATTAGCAAGCACTAATTGGTTTATGCCCAAAATCAGTGCATAGGAAATAGCTGCCCAACGCCGCATAAACCATAATCCGGCTAAGCACGTTAAGCTTGCAATAATCGCAACCATAAAATAAGCAGAATACATGCCATGAAGCTGTTTGGCGATAGGTGAGAATACGAGCTGTAGCATTTGAATCGCATTGATTAAACCTATCGTGCAAACGGCGACAATCGCTAACGGTTTTTCTGTTAAATTCGACATGGTTATCCCCTTCTCTGTTGTTAAGGTTATAAGATAGCCAACACCGCTTCCGGTGGTCTGCCAATAGCGGCTTTGCCATTGGCAAGAACAATAGGCCGTTCAATCAGTATTGGATTTTCCACCATTATGCGAATTAACGTAGCCTTATCTAACTGTGTATCAGCCAGGTTATTAGCTTTATACGGGGCCTCTTGCTTACGCATTAATTGGCGGGGCTCCATGCCTAGTTTATCTAAAATGTGTTCTAACTCGGCAGTGCTAGGCGGCTGTTTTAAATACTCAATAATTTTCAACTGCTAAGCCTTTGTCTTGTAATAGTTTTAACGTATCGCGTGACTTTCCGCATCGTGGATTGTGGTAACAAATAACCGTCATAGCGCCCCCGCTGGTAAGCAAAAGGTTATAATAGCATTAGCCCCTACGATTTCAGACCTTAATCACCCATGACTAAAGATTTTGTTTTAGACCGCTTGCAGCAATATTGGCTACTCGCCCGTTTTGATAAACCGATTGGTATTTTAATTCTGTTATGGCCTGCGCTGTGGGCACTATGGCTGGCATCTGATGGCAATCCCGATGGTTTAGTGCTAACCGTCATTTGTGCCGGTGTTGTTGTTATGCGCGCCGCCGGTTGCGTAATTAATGATTATGCCGACAGAGATTTCGACCCGCATGTCGAACGCACGCAATTACGCCCTATTGCCGCTGGCAAGGTAAGTCCTAAGGAGGCTTTGATTGTTTTTAGTGTGTTGGCGTTAATCGCCTTCGGTTTAGTCTTATTATTGAATGGCTTAACTATTATGTTGTCATTCGTTGGCGCATTTTTGGCAGCAAGTTATCCTTTTATGAAGCGCTACACGCATTTACCGCAAGCCTACTTAGGCCTTGCGTTTGGCTGGGCCGTACCCATGTCATTTGCTGCACAAATAAATAGCTTACCTTTAGTGGCTTGGTTATTATATGCGGCTGTTGCACTATGGTCGTTAATTTATGACACGATGTACGCGATGGTCGATAAAGAGGACGATGTGAAAATTGGTGTTAAGTCCACCGCTATCTTATTTGGCGAATACGACAGACATATCATTGCGCTGTTACAAATCGTTATGCTGGGACTCTTATTTTGGATAGGACACTTAAAACAGCTAACTTGGCCTTACGACTTAGGTTTGGTTATTGCAGCAAGTTTATCAATCTATCAACAAAAGCTTATTTTCCATAGAGACAAAAGCTTATGTTTTAAAGCATTTTTAAATAGCAATTGGTTTGGCATCGCTATCTTTGTTGGTTTAGCACTGTCCTATTGGTTGCAATAATAATAACAAAGGGAGGTTATCATGTTTTACCCTACAGTGTATTTACCTGCGATTATCGAAGCCATTGAGCAGAGTATTAACGCTCATGCGGATGAAATAACGTTATTGGATCAAACACTGGGTGATGGTGATCATGTGAGCAATTTACAACGGGGTATTGCCGCATTAAAAGCACATAGCTCAGAGTATCCACCACTGGATTGGTCGGGCGCTTGGCAAAAAATCGGCATGACGTTAATGACTCAAGTTGGCGGTGCATCAGGCTCTCTTTTAGGCACGTTATTCATTGCCCTCGCCAAAGCTGGGCGCGGACAGGAATTAGATTTAGCTCAATTTGCTCGCATATTTGAACAAGCCGTTATCGCCGTTAAACAACGCGGTAAATCTGATGTAGGCGAAAAAACCATGTTAGATGTCTTAGTCCCTATTTCGGACTATTTAAAAGAGGCGGCTGCCCAATCAAAAGACTTTACCCAGTTATGGCCAGAACTTGTAGCGGTTGCTGAGCAAGGCGTCGAGTCTACCCGCACTATGCGCGCAACAAAAGGCCGCGCTTCTTATCTAGGTGAGCGTAGCTTAGGTCATATTGATGCCGGCGCCAAAACAACACAGCTCATCATCAACGCCATTGTCAGAATTTTATCCACTACCGACGATTAAACGCGTCCAATCTCTAGCACTAACATTACATGCTGCCATTTATTAATTCATTGGTTTACAACAATATAAGGCTGATAGAGATTATCGGTGTATTAATGAGGATTTTTAGTTTTTCCTTAGTCAGTTGGTTAGGCGCTGAAAGCCCTTTTATGTTTGTATGGAGTTTTAATACCGTAGATGCGATTTTATTGTCTTGGTGTGCATTACTCAAAAAAGATGTTGCTTACAGCATTTTGAATATTTTTTGGATTCTTGTCGGTGTAGTCGGCTTACTCCGCGCTTGTGATTGTG
>NZ_LAJX01000102.1 GCF_000963695.1 Methylocucumis oryzae | reverse complement strand
GTGGTGAATGCTATACGTGAACAAGGCAAGGATTTTTTACTCGACGCAGTAGGCTCTAAACAAGAAGGCTTAAAACAAATTTTTTCCACGTCATCTGAGCATTCTTCGTTAATTATCGAATATGTTCAGCGCTACCAAGATTTCCAAGGTTTTTTCCATACCAATAATGTCGCACAACTTACGTTTGCTGCCGGTATTGAAGAAGAATTGCTCAGAATGCAATCCGAACAACAACGCAAAGCCTATTAATCATAGGCACTTGCTATGCTACATCACTTAACGTCGAGGATTTTCGCATGTCAATAAAAGTAGCCATTCGGCACAAAACAATTTACCACTTCGACAAAGCTGTCGCGCTGTCGCCGCATGTGTTTAGATTGCGCCCTGCCGTACATAGCCGCACACCGATAAAAGGTTATAGCCTACGCATTGAGCCAGAAGAGCATTTTATTAACTGGCAACAAGACCCCTTCGGCAATATATTGGCGCGCGTGGTGTTTCCGAAAAAAACCCGTTTATTAAGCGTCGATGTCGAAGTCATTGCCGATATGACGACGATTAATCCATTTGATTTTTTTCGTCGAAAGCTACGCCGAAAAATTTCCTTTTAGCTATGAAGCCGCACTGGCTAAAGAATTAGTGCCTTATTTAGAAATCGCTGAATCAGGTGAACGACTTAAGCAATGGCTAGCCAACTTCGATTTAAGCCCACGTAATATCAACGACTTTATGGTCGATGTTAATCGCGCCGTTTATCAAACAGTTGCCTATAACATTCGGATGGAACCTGGTATTCAAAGCTGCGAAGAAACATTGACCAAAGCCAATGGCTCGTGTCGTGATTCGGCCTGGTTATTAGTGCAAATCCTACGGCATTTTGGCCTAGCGGCACGCTTTGTCTCCGGTTATTTAGTGCAATTAACCGCCGACATTAAATCATTAGACGGTCCATCAGGGCCAGCTCAAGATTTTACCGATTTACATGCCTGGGCAGAAGTCTATATTCCTGGGGCTGGTTGGATAGGCTTAGACCCGACCTCGGGTCTTTTAGCCGGCGAAGGTCATATTCCATTAGCCTGTACACCTTCACCTGCAAGCGCTGCACCGGTAACCGGCTGTACAGACCCTTGCGAAGTCGAATTTGACTTTAGCAATACCGTCGAACGCTTATTTGAAGACCCACGCGTCACCAAACCTTATACCGATGAGCAATGGTACGCGATTAACGAGCTGGGCTTACAAATAGACAGGCAATTCGAGCAAGACCGCGTTCATTTGACGATGGGCGGCGAACCTACCTTCGTCTCTATTGATGATATGGAGAGTCCGCAATGGAATACGCACGCAGATGGTGCGCACAAACGCGAGCGCGCACAAGAATTGACCAAACGTTTGCGCGACGTTTTTTGCTAAAGGCGCATTATTGCATTACGGGCAAGGCAAATGGTATCCCGGTGAACCCTTACCACGCTGGCAATACGGCATTTTTTGGCGTAAAGACCATACCCCGATATGGCGAAATCCTGAGCTATTAGCCGACATCAATACCGATTATGGTCATGACATTAAAGATGCGTTGGCGTTTACTCAAGAACTGACTCGCTATTTAGGCGTCACGGAAAGCCATATCACACCGGCCTACGAAGACAGCTTTTACTACTTATGGCAAGAAGGCACATTACCGACTAACCTGAATCCACTTAAAGCCAATTTAAAAAGACCCGCTAGAACGCAGAACGCTTGCGCAAGTATTAGACCAAGATTTGGGTATGCCGGTAGGTTTTACCTTACCGTTAAAATGGAATTGGTATAACCATGTTTGGCAAAGCGGCCCTTGGGAATTTAGACGAGGCGCAATGTTTTTAATACCCGGTAACTCACCTATCGGTATGCGTATGCCGTTAAGCAGCTTGCCTTGGGTAGCGCCTGAACGACGTGACCCGCAAGAACCGCAAAGCTTATTCAAAGACTTGCCGAAATTGGCCGACTATTTTGGCGAAGTCATGCAGCGTTACAGCACGTTTGAAGAAAAAACCGCTACATCCGACTTAAATGAGCAAGAGCCTGGCGATGTACCTAGCCGCTACGTCGATGTACCGCATACCGCGATTTGTATAGAGCCGCGCAATGGTCGCTTGTATTTATTCATGCCGCCGCTGTCTACGCTGGAACATTATTTAGACTTAATCGCAACCATTGAAATCGTTGCAGAAAAACTAGCGTTACCTGTAGTCATCGAAGGTTATGAGCCCCCTAGAGATTACCGCGTCGAACGCCTAATGGTTACACCAGACCCCGGCGTTATCGAGGTCAATATTCACCCCTCTAAAAACTGGCCAGAATTAGTTGAAAAAACTGAAATACTGTATCAAAACGCCTATTTATCGCGCTTAGGCACAGAAAAATTTATGCTCGACGGTCGCCATACCGGAACGGGCGGCGGCAATCACATCACCATAGGTGCAGAATCGCCAGCCGATAGCCCGCTGTTAAGACGGCCTGATTTATTACGCAGCTTAATTACTTACTGGCAACATCATCCAGGCTTATCGTATTTATTCTCAGGTATGTTTATCGGCCCTACCAGTCAAGCACCTAGAGTCGATGAGGGTCGGGATGAAAAATTATACGAGTTAGAAATCGCCTTCCAACAAATGCCAGCCGGTGAAGTACCTGCACCTTGGCTAGTTGACCGCTTGCTACGGCATTTGTTAACCGATATTACCGGTAATACCCATAGAGCTGAATTTTGCATAGATAAACTGTATTCACCCGATAGCTCAACAGGTCGTTTAGGTATTTTAGAGCTGAGAGCCTTTGAAATGCCGCCTCATGCGCGTATGTCACTCGTCCAAACGGTGTTATTACGCGCGTTAATCGCATGGTTTTGGCGTAAACCGTATCAACACGACTTAGTACGCTGGGGCACAGAATTACATGACCGCTTTATGCTGCCGCATTATGTACGACAAGACTTAATCAGCGTGGTCAATGACTTAAAACGAGCTGGCTACCCCTTTGAGCTGAGCTGGCTAGAGCCATTTTTTGAATTCCGCTTCCCAAGATATGGCGTCATGATGACTGATGACATGGAATTAGAGCTACGTTTTGCTATAGAACCTTGGCATGTCTTAGGCGAAGAAGTCACTAGCACCGGTACTGCTCGCTATGTTGATTCATCGGTCGAGCGCTTACAAGTTAAAGTCACTGGTTTTACCGCTGGGCGCTATGTCATTGCTTGTAACGGTAGACGTCTGCCATTACGACCAACGAACCGTATCGGCGAATATGTTGCCGGTGTGCGTTACCGGGCTTGGCAACCACCGTCGGCGTTACACCCAACGATTAGCCCCCATGTACCATTAATTTTTGACGTGATAGATACTTGGAACGGTCATGCGGTGGGAGGATGTACTTATCATGTTGCCCATCCGGGTGGTCGTAGTTATGAGCGCTTCCCGGTTAACAGCTTTGAGGCCGAAGCCAGACGTATTAGCCGATTCTGGGATTACGGTCATACACCGGGGGCAATCATAAAAGCACCTATGGCACAAACCACAACCGAAGCCGTCGCCGACCAAGCGCTAGAACAACGCTTTAGAATACATACCGATGCGCCAAGACCGATGGCTCCGCCGCTGGAAGAACTCAACAATGATTTTCCATTTACATTAGACTTACGTTATCAACATCGTTAACGGTAACAGGTTATCGCGTGAGCGTTATAAATCCCTTTGCACAAACTGATAGCGGCCAATATTTCCCAACGCAACTAGGCGTGTACGACGACGCAACCGCCGTACACGATGCGAAAGAGCTGTCGTATTGGTCGCAATTAAACACACTAGGCATTACTGAGCTGGATAAGCGTCGCAAAGAAGCGCAACGTTTATTACGCGAAAACGGCGTGACCTATAATGTCTATGGTGATACGCAAAAAATGGCGCGGCCTTGGCGTTTAGACCCGATACCACTGCTGATTAGCCATGATGACGGTTTACGTTTAGCTGCAGGATTGCAACAGCGTGCTGAATTACTAAATTTAATCCTAAAAGACATCTACGGCTCACAAAACTTGTTAAAACAAGGCTTGTTGCCACCTGAATTAATCTACGGTCATCAAGGTTTTTTGCCCGGTTGTGTGGGAGCCAACCCTAAGCATAATAAGTCGCTAGTTATTTATTCTGCTAACTTAGTTCGCAGCAGCAGCGGTCAGTTATTCGTTTTAGACGATAGAAGCCAAGCCCCATCAGGCTCAGGTTATGCGCTAGAAAACCGTATGGTGTTAACACGCGTATTACCCGATATTTTTCAAGCCAATAAAGTCCATAGACTGGCTAATTTTTTTAAAGGCTTGCACAAAGGCTTAGCCGGATTATCACCACAAAACAAAGATAATCCGCGTATCGTCATTCTTACACCTGGCCCATTTAACGAAACCTATTTTGAGCACGCCTATTTAGCCGCTTATTTAGGTTATACCTTAGTCCAAGGCGACGATTTAACCGTGCGTGATGGCCATGTCTGGTTAAAAACGTTGGCAGGCTTACAACATGTCGATGTCATTTTACGGCGCGTCGATGATGTGTATTGCGACCCTTTAGAGTTACGCAGTGATTCCCGCTTAGGCGTCGCCGGACTGATGGAAGCAGTACGGCGCGGCAATGTTGCGATAGCCAATCCATTAGGCTCTAGTATTTTAGAAAATCCCGGCTTACTGGCTTTTTTACCGCAATTAGCCCGTTATTTCCTCGGCGAAGACTTATTACTCCCCTCTATTGCCACCTGGTGGTGTGGCCATGCTAAAGAACGCGACTTTGTCTTAAACAACTTAGACCGATTAATCATCAAACACATTAATCGTAACCCAGGTAATAGCGCGATTTTTGGCAATGAATTATCGGGTGAGCAGCAACAGCGTTTACGCGCAGAAATTATTGCCAAGCCTTATTTGTTCGTCGGGCAAGAACAAATGCACTTAGCATCCGTACCGGCCTTCATAGACCATAAAATCGAGCCTTGCCAAGCAGTGTTACGCCAGTTTGTCGTTGCACACGGCAACGATTATATCGTCATGTCGGGCGGCCTGACCCGAGTCGCTTCAGGCCAAAATCCTTTCTCAGTCTCCAACCAATCAGGTGGTCTTAGCAAGGATACCTGGATTTTAGCCCCTGCCACGCAGGAAACCTCGGTCAGCAATACACCACCCACGCGCACGTTAGTCGTTGAAGCCGTTAGCGAAGCCCTTACTAGCCGTGCGGCCGACCATTTGTTCTGGGTAGGACGTTATATCGAACGCATTGAAGCATCCGCTCGTTTGCTGCGCACGGTCTTACTTAAAATGCGCTCGCTATTAGAATTTAATGACCCTACCGAACAATCGTCATTAAGCGTTTTATTAGCCAGCTTAACGCACGTTACTACCAGTTATCCAGGCTTTGTCGCGCCGACAATGCACTACTAAACACACCACAAACTGAGTTGCTTTCTCTAGCCAAAGACAGTTTAAAACCCGGTTCTCTCGCCGCTAATATACAAGCGTTTTGTGCAGACTGCATTTAGTGTGCGTGATTTATGGTCGCAAGATACCTGGCGCACAATAGATAATATTCAACACCGCTGGCAACAACGCGTCATTAATAACGATATGGCGCTAGAACATTTGCTAAGCTGCTTAGATGAATTAATTACCGGCATTGTCGCCTTTACCGGCTTCACCAGTGAAAGCATGACCCGAGAAGCCGGTTGGCTAATGCTTGACAGTGGCCGTAAACTGGAACGCGCGCTAGCACTCATCACGTTACTGCGCGGTGCGCTGGTTTGCAAACAAGAAAGCGCGGTACAAAGCCAAATTTTAGAAGCGGTGTTATATTCCACCCATAGCTTAACGATTTACCAGCGCCGCTATCGCTGCCCGGTACAACTCCCTATGGTATTGGATTTATTATTATTTGACGCCGCGCATCCACGCTCACTTGCTTATCAACTGCAACAACTTTCAGCGCATATTGCAGAGCTGCCTAGAGAACGCAAAAGTAGGCTAAGCGAAGAAGAACAATTGGTCATGAAGCTATACACCGATGTGAAGTTAAGCAATTTAACTACATTACTCGCTGCTAGCGATGAAGAGGCCTGTTATTTGCAACTCGATAAATTATTATCCGATAGCAGAGAATTGATATGGCAACTTGCCGATGTGATTGCACAAGCCTATTTCAGCCACTCGCAAACAACCGATTTAACCCATGTACAACGCTTAGATGATGAGCTATGAACTACAGGATTACCCACACAACGACTTATCACTACAGCCAAGCCGTCGGATTATGTCAAAATCAAGCTCGTCTACAGCCGCGCAATTTAGCGCACCAGCGTTGTTTAAATACCAGGTTTGTTATCACGCCTACACCGAGTGATTTTCAAGAATTTGACGATTACTTTGGTAATCGCACCGCTTATTTTGCCATTCAGCAAGCGCATAAAGAACTCACTGTTACCGCTATCAGCGATGTCTGTGTCACAGCGATGCCTATGCCAAGCAATGCTGCGATAACGTGGGAAGCGGCACGCGAACTACTAAGCTCAGATAGCCACGCACTATTAACACCCGAGCTATTAGAAGCCAAACAATTCTTATTGGATTCAGCAATGGTCACCGCTTCAGATGATTTAGTGGCTTATGCAGAGGCCTCGTTTACTAAAGACCAATCGTTATTTCAAGCTACTTGCGATTTAACCCAACGCATTTACCATGATTTCACTTATGACCCCTCTTTCACGACAATAGCCACGCCGTTAGCTACCGTGTTAGAGCATAAGCGCGGGGTATGTCAGGACTTTGCCCATTTAGCGATAGCCTGCCTACGCAGCTTAGGGTTAGCCGCACGCTATATCTCAGGCTACTTAGAAACCATACCTGCACCTGGCACGCCTAGGCTCGTCGGTGCAGATGCCTCACATGCTTGGCTTGCCGTCTACATACCGACTATCGGCTGGCAAGATTTTGACCCCACCAATAATAAAATACCGAATGACCAATATATCACGTTAGGCTGGGGACGTGATTTTGCCGATGTTACGCCACTTAAAGGTATTGCTTATGGTGGTGGTCAGCATTCGTTAAGTGTGTCTGTTGATGTCGCAAGACGCTGAGCGCTCATAATGATAATTCCTTGACCTAAAAGCTTTCGCATCAAGCACACCTGGTGTAATTTACTTAAATAAAGATTAAAATACTCTGCCTTGTTCTTGCCCTGTTAAGACTATGACTTATTGTATTGCCGCTTCTATCAATGAAGGTTTAATTCTGGTATCGGACTCTCGAACCAACGCGGGTATTGATAATGTCAGTACCCACGGGAAAAATGCACGCATTTGAAACGAATAGCGACCGATTTATTATATTAATGTGCGCCGGCAATCTTGCTACAACCCAAGCGGTGATTGAGCAATTGCATAGAGACAAAATAAAAAAAAGCGGGAGTTAATTTAAATACCGTTGAATGTTTGTCTGAAGCCGCTAGTTATTTAGGTCATATTAGCGTCGAGAAACAAAAACAACATTTAAATGCCGAAGGCCAATCCGCGTTTAACTTTACCGCCACATTTATTATCGCCGGTCAAATTGGTGATGAACCCCATGGCGCCTATATGGTATATGCCGAAGGTAATAGTATCACCACGTCCGCTAACACACCTTTTTTTTGCAAATTGGCGAAAGTAAATACGGCAAACCTATTTTAGATAGGTTTTTAAAATTAGAATCATCTATTGATGAAGCGGCTCGCTGTTGCTTGGTCTCTATGGATTCAACTATCCGCAGTAATGCCAGTGTAGGCCCACCAGTAGAAATGCTGATTTACCGCAAAAATAGCTTTAGCTTTAACGAATATTATTGCTTCGATGATGATGACGACTACTTACCTAGACTGAGACGAAGCTGGGAATCGAAATTACGCGAAGCGATTTCTGCCCTACCCTGCTTAACACCACAAACTGACAAAAAAATGCGTGTTGTCCTGTAACGCATCCCCTCTAAACGGTCACCGTCAGTTATTCATGTAGGGTACGCCATGCGTACCTTGCGAAAGCTGACAACGACCTTGCTATTGCCTCACCCCATGCTAACCTCCTTACTGTCACTATCAGAGCGTCGGCTAATCTGGCTATTTATAGGCATACTCACTGTAAAAATTGGCTATATTGTCGGCAATGGCTTAGAGCTAATCGGTGATGAGAGCTATTACTGGGATTGGTCACGCCAACCCGATTGGTGTTATTACAGTAAACCACCGATGGTGGCATGGATTATCGCAGTTGCCACAACACTAGGCGGCTCTAGCGTAGAGTCAGTACGCCTACCCGCCGCTATATTAAACCTCTTAACCCTAGTTTATTTGTACAAAACAACCTCAGCGCTTTACTCACCTAAAGCCGGTTGTTTAGCCTTACTCATGTTAATCGCCATGCCGTTTAACGTCTTGTTAGGCTTTATCATGACCATAGACGCACCGCTGTGTTGTTTTTGGGCTATGTCACTCTATTATCTTGCGCAAGCCTTATTTAAACAACGTGATAAAGCCTGGCTATGGGCTGGCTGTGCAACCGGTGCAGCAGTCTTAAGCAAACAAGTCGCTTTACTGTTACCGTTAATGGTATTGATTTTCTTAGCGCTAGAACAAAATAGACGGCAGTTACTACTAAGCCGATGTTTTTTCAGCTATTTAGCACCCGTTTTGCTTAGCTTAATACCCATCCTAGCGTGGAATGCCGAGCATGATTGGGTCATGTATGAGCATAGTAAACATCACTTAACCCAAGAGGTTTTAAACCTATCCGCTAG
Source organism: Methylocucumis oryzae (assembly GCF_000963695.1). GTDB lineage: Bacteria > Pseudomonadota > Gammaproteobacteria > Methylococcales > Methylomonadaceae > Methylovulum > Methylovulum oryzae. The sequence continues at coordinate 24,436 of NZ_LAJX01000102.1, read as the reverse complement.
AGCAAGCCAAGCCGCTAGCTTCATCGGTTATCAATTACTGTTAATCTCGCCATTACTCTGCGTACTCGTTATCTCAGATAGCGCAAAACGCTTGCGCCACTTTAAACAGCTCAACGCCGCTGAACAGTTTTTAACCCTAACAGGCCCAGTGCTATTAGCCGGTATTTTTCTATTAAATATAGGCCAAAAAACTCAGGGCAACTGGGCAGTGCCGTTTTACTTTAGCGCAATTATCCTAATTAGCGGCAGCTATAGCCAGCTCAAAACCTTACCCAATAGCCTCACCAACGGCATAAAACTAGGTTTAGGCTTAGTGCTGATAACTTACGCATTACCGCTATTAATCTCAGTCTTTAACTTAACCAACAGCCCACTAGACCCGACCAGCCGCTTTAAATACTGGCGTCAACTCGCTACTCAAGTGGACAATTACCGACAACAACACGGACAAGACGCGTTCATTATCACACTAGGCCATCGCTTCATGACCAGTGAATTAGCGTTTTACCTACCAGAGCAGCCGCAGGTTTACCGCTACGAAACAACAGGCCAAATCGCCTCACAATACGAACTCTGGCCCGGCCCTAATGACCCAATCGGCCATTCAGCCTATTTAATAGTCGAACATAAATACATACCCTTGCCCAAAGCCATCACCAACGCTTTCGAGCATATTCAAACCCTAGGCCAAATCGAAAACCCTCTCGACATAAGCAATCCTTACCATGTGTTATTAGCGCAAGGGCTAAAACAATGGCCTGTGTTAAGCCGACCAGACTGAGCTATTGCTTATTCATGGTAATGCGTGAGTCAATTAGCAAGAAGATGCCCATTGCTTTACTACTAACGTTAACTATAATTTGCATAAGTTTTAGATTGTGCTAGATTTTGTCCACTGACTCAAAGTTGGTAATAAGCACCGCCCTTACTAGCGATTGATACGGTGACCCAAGCTATACTGAAAAGGAAAATAATATGCAGATCAATCGATTACCTTACTGCCGGTCTTTTTTTAGTAGATAGGTTGAAGCTATCTAGCTCCTTATTCGTAGCAAGAAAGGATGCTTTATAACTAATGCTAACTTCAAATGAAATTGCGAGATTGCTCGAATCAATTGGCTGCACAAAAAAACACGAAACCCAGTATGCAATAGGTTACACGTTGCCCTCAACGGATCAGTACATTTATGTGAACAAGAAAGCTGGGGAAAATTATTCTGGCTTGGTTATTCATCCGCGACATCAATCGTTTAGAGACAATCTTATGGCGACCTATGGAGTTCAGAGCCAACAAAAATATATTCATAAGTCGAACATGAAGATGTTCCCTAAAAAACAAAATAAGGGAAAGAAGGAAATTTGTTACGGAATGCCGTTCGGTTTTGATTCTGAAGCTGCATTCCGAAACTTCATAGAACAATTATTAACACATCCTATTGCCTACTTTTGCAACGAGCTAGAGGAAATTAAGGAGGCCGAAGGGCAACTAGAAAATCTGCCCACTACAGAAAAAGAATCAGTTATCAATAGCCGCGTTGGCCAAGGACTATTTAGAAAGCAACTGATTGATTTGTGGGGTGCATGTTCAGTGACAAGCTGTCCCGCAATTCCTTTGTTAAAAGCATCCCATATCAAACCATGGCGAGACTCCAACAATGTAGAAAGACTTGATGTATTCAATGGTTTTTTACTCACACCTAATTTAGATTCATCATTCGACACAGGGCTAATAACGTTTGATAATACTGGAGCCATAGTAATTTCCTCAGCTTTAGATGTTGCCTCTAGAGGTATATTAGGAATTCATCCAGGTCTAGTAATTAAGGATATCAAGAAAGAAAATTTACCTTATCTTGAGTATCATAGAAATTATGTCTACCAGTCATAGAAATGCTGTTAACACCGATAGCCTATACAAATCAAGGCAATAAAACAGGGATCAGAGTAATAAGCCTACTCTGACCTCAGTCATTACAACAGAAATCCCAACATTAGCTGAATTTTTACTCTTGGGCGGAGGACTGCCGCCTAAAGCAAGATTAGATGCTTTGCATATTGCTTGCGCGGCTTATCATGAGATGGATGTACTTCTAACCTGGAATTGCACACACATTGCCAACCCGGCGCAATTGCCTGTAATGCGCGGTTTGTGTTCCGCCAAGGGATATAAGTTACCTGAGCTGGTGACCCCTTTTGAACTAATGGAGACTAGATAATGAACACCCTACAACCTAGCCAAAATTCAATTGTTAATGAAATTCACGATACGCGGCAAAGACTTGCGGAGCTATATCACAATGATTTGCTTACTTACTCTCAAGCGGCGCAAGAGCATTGTCTTGCATTGGGGTTTAACCTGGTAGATAGCCCACGCTTGCGACATTCGACTGAAATCATAAAGAAAGCAATTAAGGCTTAACTCAACATTCCTGCAAAATCCACTAATACTCAGCCACTGAGCTTTACGCCAGCCATTAAACGATCAGGCATCCATGCACTTTAATTACAAACGTCTTATCCTCGTAGTCGCACTGGCATTATCGATTACCGGCTGCGCCACGTATCAAAACGCCTGGTGCAGGCATCAATGTCGGCAATCTAGCCAAAACCGATGGCGATATTGCGGAAATCATGCAGCGTGAGCCGGCCGCACCTTTTCCATCCCGCATCGCTTTGGCAAGAGTGCAATCCACCGGCTATCACTCATTTAACAATCAGTGTTATGGTGAGGGAACGTTCTGCATTGTGACTACACGGGATATTGAAACAGAGCAAGACCTTGATAGGCTGGGTCGCTTGCCAATGGTTTCAGGCATCGCGGCTATGAGCCGCATACTGCTATCCGAAAAGCTTCAATCAATAAAAGATTTGCGGCTTGCAGCCGCAAGCCTAAAAACAGACATGTTGTTGGTCTATTCAATAGACACTCGGTTTAATGTAGAAAGTACCGACATTGGGCCACTGTCTATTATATCGCTTGGGTTCTTACCCAATAAAAAGGCTCTGGTAACAACAACTGCATCAGCGGCATTGTTCGATGTGCGCACAGGTTATGTCTATGGCGTAGCGGAAGCCACGGCAACTGAGCAACAAAGAGCCACTACTTGGTCGAGTGAGCAAGCCATAGAAAATTCACGATTAAAAACCGAAGCCGAGTCATTCCAAAAATTACTTAGTGAATTTGAGAAACTTTGGCAAGACGTTGTAGCACAACATGCACGTCAAATTAATGGCTAATAAAACCGGCGTCCGAGTAGAAAAACAGCAAGAATTTAAATATATGACCCCAGTTAGTTTTATTAGCACAAGAGCTAAAACGATGGCCTACATTAAGCCGACCAGACTGAGCTATTGCGTAACTGTGGCAATACGTGAAAAAACCAAACAAAAAATGCTGCTTGTTTTAGCGCGGAGGCATTATCGTTTGTATAAATATTGTTCTGTACTAAATTTTGTCTACTGACTCAACGTTTGTAAGACGCACGACCCGTTGGTGATTGCCCTGCCCTTGCTAGCTATTGATACTATTACCAAAGCTATACTGAGAGGAAAATAATATGCACATCACTCGACAAGTACTCTTAACCGCTGGCGAGACCTTCGTCGGCAGAATCATTCTTGTGCGCGGGGTCGAACGGGTCGCACTCTTAGGCTCGCTAACTACGAACAAGAGCAATCCCAAAGACATAGATTTCCTGCTGACGGTCTCCGATGAAGCCAACATGGAAGCAGTGGCTATAGCGGGCCGTAAGCTCAAGGGGTACTTACAGGGCTACGCATCAGGAGCCGATGTCTTCCTCTGCAATGCCAAGCATCAATATATAGGCCGAACTTGCGCATACCGAGAATGCCACTCTCGAGTGGCATGCCAAGGCGCTGACTATCGTCCGGGATCTTGGGTGAACACAGACTTCCATCTGCTGAAGTTGTCCTCCGACTTGTGCAAGAATCCTCCGGTCGTAATATGGCCGATCCAACACGTCGCAGCACCTGTCCCCCACCCACTGGTAATATTACCCAAGTTACACGCGTGATTCGTGGATGTTTTTGCGTTAAGTTAACCGACACCCCTCTTAGGCTTGTTAACACTTAACTCGGTAAACACTATGAAAACTCAAACAATATCCCACTACTTAGGACTGTTCATTGTTTGCGCGCTGTTCACAGAAGTTGTCTATGCGGCACTACCGAAAGCGCCAATACTGCGCTCACCCGCAGGCAACATCACTGAAGTCGCGACCAGCTATCAATGGTCAATGGTTGTCGGCGCGAGTCTTTATCAATTGTCGATAAAAGACAGCACCGGCAACATTAGTAATTATCAATATAAAGCCGAACAAAAATGCTTAGCTAGTAAAAAATCATGTTCGGCGTACCCAGCTTAGCGCTACCGCCTGGCAACAGCAGTTGGCGCGTACGTGCTAAAAATCAGGCTGGCTGGGGAGCTTGGAGTGCAGCAAAAGCCTTCACCGTCGCCCCGGCACTCACGTATTATCTTAACACGTTAGAAAAAGGCGATAGCTACAACTATGTTAACGATGCTTCAGTGGCTACCGATTTGTTTAACTCGTTATGGCGGGTTTTAGCGGCACAAAAACGTCGCTTGCTGGGTGTCGGAATACAGTGCATTAACGCAATACCAATTTTATCAAGACCCGTCTTTCTTGCCGGGTCCGCTTTACCGCTTCAGCGGTTTTGATGAATCGGTGGGGCAATTAACCATTTATTCCGTAGGTTGGTATTACCGGGCTAATTCCGATATTCCCTTAAAAGCCGCATTTGTCAGTGCTGGTATTGGGGATTTTCTATTAGTGTTAACCGATGCTAACACCTTTGTCGAAGCGTATTGGCATGGCAATTATTTAGTTGCCACGCCTTATCATATTGGTCAGCAATGCTTATAAAGACTACACGCTTAAGATGGGACAGGGCGTTTAGAGCACAGGTGTCGGCAGCAGGGATGCTGCCGCCAAACCTACAGGGACGTATTTACGGCGTCCTGCGTTCTAAATGACCTGTCCTCGTCTTAAGTTGGTAACCCTTATAAAAAGCTAAAAAAACTTCAACCAAGCCCAATGACTGTGACTGCGCTTAAACTGGTCAAACCATACGCATAACGGATACAACAGCGCCAACACCGCTAGCCAAATTCCGTATACCACGGGTAAATCATAGCCATAATGCTCTGGCATCTCTTTTGACCACGGGCCGAGTAATAACGGTATTACAGGCCCATCGGTTAATACTGCGACGATAACAGCCAAGCCATGTATCACATACAAATGCAGTAAATAATAAAACAAGGCCGTACGGCCAAAGATGGGTAAGATAGGCAAGGTTTTAGGTTTAATACGGTCAAATAAACCTAATAAAACCAACGCTGGCCCTAAGGTCATCAATAAATATGCCAGTGACGGCGGATATTTATGACAATTTAGAAACGATAACACGGTAAACACGGGATTCGGTAGAACCTGCCACGGCTTAGGGTCGCCATAGCTATTAAACCCGCGCAGCAGCAAAAACAACACGATCAAAACGCCGCCTAATCCCAACACATAACTAGACCGCTGCGCTGGGAAACGCGATAACACTGCGCCAAAACCATAACCTAACGCCATCACACCTAGCCACGGAATCAATGGATAATAAGGCCTTAAGCTCCAAGCGCCACCCAGATCTATCTTATTGCCCGTATGTAAAATTGCCCATAGCCAAGCAACATGACCAAAATCATCGCTAGTAACCGTATCGAAAGCGTTATGACCTAACACCATCACCAACCAATGGCGACAAGCCAACGCATAGGCAAATACACCAGACCGGCTAAAAAAATCATAGACCAGCCTATCGCCCACAACACGCCACCGTTGATTTCACGCAAATCCCCAGTAAACTCCCATGCCACCGCCTCAACGGTACTTTGCAACACGATTAATAATACACCGCGCAACAATAAAAACCGGCTAAGTTCGCTGACTCGTGCAAACTTCCCGGCAGCTAAGAACGCACTGACACCCGCTAAGAATACAAAGGTTGGCGCACAATAATGCGTAATCCAACGCGTTAAAAACAATGCCGGGCTAGTTTGGGATAAATCCGTCGGGGAAAAATGCGCATTGGTAAAAAAATCGCGGGTATGGTCTAACGTCATCAAAATCATGACTAAGCCACGTAAGCAATCTATGGCGGTTAAACGTTCTGAATGATTAGCACTAGACATATACTTTAAAATGGTTAAGTTTTCGGTTTTTACAGCTCGCTGTAGGGTACGCTACGCTTACCTTTTTATTGATTTTATTACGATTTTTTAATGGTACGCACAGCGTACCCTACTCAAAAACCGAAAATTTGAACGTTCAGAGTATACCTATGACCCACTTTAACTTTCGGTCGAATTTTTTGTTTAGGCTGATAAACCACAAAATACAAATTACGCAAATAAATCAACAACCCGCTTGCTTGACCTAAAATAAATACCGGGTCTTGACGATAAATCGCATACGCTGTTAGCGTTAAACCACCCGCAATACTGAAATACCAAAACGCCACAGGGAATACGCTTTTCTTTTCTTTCTCAGATTGCAGCCACTGAATGATAAAACGCGCCGAAAACAGCGCTTGGCCTATAAAGCCTATACCTAACCAAAGGGTTTCACTCGTCACGCTTAATCTCCGTTACGTCAGTACGTCTAGCTCGACGCTGTAACCACATCACGCCGAATAAATCGATAATACCGGCACTTAACCTATCCAACGTACCATATTTTGATTGGCCTTTGACGCGAGAGCGATGGTTCACCGGCTCCGAAATCACTTGCCCACCGGTACGCAACACCAAAGCCGGTAAAAATCTATGCATGTGATCAAAGTAAGGCAGCGACAAAAATAGGTCTCTAACAAACACTTTCAAACCGCAACCGGTATCTGGCGTGTTATCACCTAATAAGCTTGCACGCACCGTATTAGCAAATTTAGACGAAAACAACCGCCAAGCCGAATCATGCCGGTGTTGCCGCCAGCCAGCAACCATAACCAAGTTAGGCTCTAGCGATTGCTTAGCGATAAGGGTCTGGTAAAGCCTTGGAATATCGGCGGGGTCGTTCTGGCCGTCACCATCTAACGTCGCAATCGTGGCATAACGCGCCGCTTTAACACCGGTGTAAACCGCCCTACTTTGTCCAGAGGTACGACTATGTTTTAGTACGCGTAATGTTGGAATTTCATGCAATGCCTCAGCAAATACTTGAGCAGAATTATCCGTACTTGCATCATCAACAAAAATAATTTCATACGCCTCGGCATCTTGCATGGCCTGAGTAATTTCATTTAACAACAGAAGAATATTGTCGGCTTCGTTAAAAACCGGAACAACAATAGATAGTTTCACAAATATTTTAAAAAGTAAGTTAAAGCAGTGATTATTTTATCACCCAAGCCATAAATAAAAGCAAAGATAAATCAGATAAAAATAAGCGTTAGCGATGTACAAACACCTAGTCTATTGATTAACAAATCAATTTCTAACCAACACTAAATAACGTAGATTGCTTGCAATATAGGCTATTTTCCATTAACTTAGCCGCACATCCGTTAAGGCTAGGGGTGCTTCATCGCATGATGAGGCTGAGACAGACCCTTTGAACCTGATTCCGGTTAATACCGGCGTAGGAAAGCCCCACTTACCTGCGCCTTGTTGTTTTTGGCTACACACTTAATGATGGGACAGGGCGTTTAGAAAGCAGGTGTCGGCAGCAGGGATGCTGCCGCCAAGCCTACAGGGACGTATTTACGGCGTCCTGCGTTCTGAATGACCTGTCCCGTCTTAAGTTGGTAACCTTGTTTTTAAAATGGAGATAACACATGAGCGCCATCCTCAAAGAGCCTCTCGCCCAACAAGAAACTGGAGTTAAAATAGACTCCTACCCCTCGTCAGAAAAAATCTATTTAACCGGTAGCCGCCCTGATATACGCGTACCAATGCGTAAAATCACGTTATCTCAAACCCCGGCACAATTTGGTGCCGAACATAACCCACCTCTATACGTCTACGACACCTCAGGCCCTTACACCGACCCAAATGTCTTTATCGACTTAAAAAAAAAGGTTTAGCACCGGTACGCGCTACATGGATAAATGAGCGTAACGATACTGAAGAGTTATTCGGGCCAAGTTCGAACTACGGACATCAACGCTTACACGACCCGGCTACTGCACATTTACGCTTTGAGCTGATACGCAAACCGCGTCGTGCTAAAGCGGGTTTAAACGTCACGCAAATGCATTACGCGCGTAAAGGCATTATCACACCGGAAATGGAATATATTGCGCTACGCGAAAATCAAAACATGGACGAAATGCGCGCACTCTGGCACGACCAGCATCCAGGGCAATCTTTTGGCGCCGAAATTCCCGATAGAATCACGCCAGAATTCGTGCGTTCCGAAGTTGCCAGAGGCCGCGCTATTATTCCTGCCAATATTAACCACCCTGAGTTAGAGCCTATGATTATAGGCCGTAACTTCTTGGTAAAAATCAATGGCAATTTAGGCAACTCGGCCGTCACATCAACGATAGAAGAAGAAGTTGAAAAAATGCTCTGGGGTATTCGCTGGGGCGGCGACACCATCATGGACTTATCAACGGGTAAACACATACACGAAACCCGCGAATGGATTTTACGCAACTCGCCCGTGCCGATAGGCACCGTGCCGATTTACCAAGCCCTAGAAAAAAGTCGGCGGTAAAGCCGAAGAGCTGACCTGGGACATCTTCCGCGACACATTAATCGAACAAGCCGAACAAGGCGTCGATTATTTCACGATACACGCTGGCGTGCGCTTACACCATGTACCGCTCACTGCGAAACGCATGACTGGTATCGTCTCGCGCGGCGGTTCTATCATGGCGAAGTGGTGTTTAGCACACCATACTGAAAGCTTTTTATACACGCATTTTGAAGAAATTTGCGAAATCATGAAAGCCTATGATGTCTCGTTCTCATTAGGCGATGGCTTGCGTCCCGGTTCGATTTATGATGCTAACGATGCCGCGCAATTTGGCGAATTAGAAACCTTAGGCGAGCTGACAAAAATCGCCTGGCGTCACGATGTGCAAACCATGATTGAAGGCCCTGGCCATGTACCTTTACACATGGTTAGAGTCAACATGGAAAAACAACTAGAAACTTGTGGCGAAGCGCCGTTTTATACGCTAGGCCCGCTGACTACTGACATTGCGCCTGGTTACGACCATATTACCTCAGCAATAGGCGCCGCCCATATCGGTTGGTATGGTTGCGCCATGTTGTGTTATGTCACGCAAAAAGAGCATTTAGGCTTACCGAATAAACAAGACGTGCGCGAAGGCATCGTGACCTACAAAATCGCCGCTCATGCTGCCGATTTAGCCAAAGGCCACCCTGGCGCTCAAGCCCGCGATAACGCGATGTCTAAAGCTCGCTTTGAGTTCCGTTGGGAAGACCAATTCAATATCGGCCTAGACCCTGAAAAAGCTCGCGAATTTCACGACGAAACCTTACCGAAAGAATCCGCTAAAGTCGCCCACTTTTGCTCTATGTGCGGCCCGCATTTCTGCTCGATGAAAATCAGCCAAGACGTGCGCGAATACGCTGCCGAAAAAGGCTTAGAAGAAACCCAAGCGTTACATGCCGGCATGGAAGAAAAATCGCGTCAGTTTTTAGAAGAAGGGGCGAAGATTTACCAAAAAATTTAAGGCGCGAGATGTTTGCGCGTTGAGTTTGGCTTTTAAACGCCTAAAACACTGCCATAGCGAACCACGCTATGGCAGGCATGATGACCACATACTGCGCGACGCCACCTATGCAACCGCATCCATCAGAACACAAACACCACGCTACTCCGCGCGAAGAATTAATCAAGCGATTACGCGAGCAACTCCCAGCGAGTGCGATTATCAGCGAGGTAGAGGCATTAATGCCTTTTGAATGTGATGGTTTATCGGCTTATAAAAATCCGCCTTGGTTAGTGGTATTGCCTGACACTGTCGAACAAGTACAACATTGCTTACGATGTTGCTATGAGCTTAACGTACCTATCGTCGCGCGTGGTGCTGGCACGGGACTCGCAGGTGGCGCGTTGCCACTCTCTAATGGTGTGTTATTAAGCTTAACTAAACTCAATCGAATTTTAGCGGTAAATCCCGATAGCCGCTTAGCGATAGTCCAGCCTGGCGTTCGCAACATAGCCATTTCACAAGCCGCTGCCGCTTTTGGTTTGTATTATGCACCCGACCCTTCTTCGCAAATTGCTTGCACTATCGGCGGCAACATTGCAGAAAACGCGGGGGGTGTACATTGTTTAAAATACGGCTTAACTACGCATAATGTCTTAAGCGTTAAAATCGTTACTATCACCGGCGAGCTTGTCGAGTTAGGCAGCCAAGGTTTAGATGGGCCGGGTTATGATTTACTAGCTGTCGTCATTGGCTCAGAAGGCTTACTCGGTGTTGTCGTCGAGGCTACGGTTAAATTATTACCCAAGCCCGAACATGTTTGCACGTTAATGGCCGCGTTTAAACGCCTTGAAAATGCAGCACAAGCGGTGTCAGCGATTATTGCCTCAGGCTTAATACCAGCAGGCTTAGAAATGATGGATAAAGCCAGCATAAAAGCCGCTGAAGCATTTATCCATGCCGGTTATCCAGACGATGCTGAAGCCTTGTTGTTATGCGAATTTGACGGCAATCATGCACAAGTCGTCACCGAAACTGAAGCCGCTATGCACATTGTTACAGAAAACCAAGCATTTTCTATTCACATCGCCGAAGCCGAAGCGGAACGTAAACAACTCTGGGCAGGGCGTAAATCAGCGTTTCCGGCCATAGGTCGATTATCGCCGGATTATTATTGTATGGACGGTACCATACCAAGACGCCATTTAGCGCAGGTATTACAAGGGATTGCCGAGTTATCAGCCCAATACGGCTTAGCAGTGGCAAATGTCTTTCATGCCGGTGACGGCAATTTGCATCCATTGATTTTATACAACGCCGATGTGCCGGGTGAACTCGCCAAAGCCGAACAGTTAGGTAGCGATATTTTGCGTCTAAGCATAGACGCAGGTGGGACGATTTCGGGTGAACACGGTGTAGGGATAGAAAAAATCAATCAAATGTGTTTGCAGTTTAGTCACGCAGAGCTCGAACAATTTCACGCGCTAAAACAAGTTTTTGATGCTAAAGGCTTGTTAAACCCTGGCAAAGCCGTCCCTAGCTTAGCGCGTTGTGCAGAATTCGGCGCTATGCATGTGCATCAGGGACGGCTTAAATTTCAAGAGTTACCGCGTTTCTAATCAGCCAGGCACATCAAAACTTAACACATACTGGTCAGGGAATGGCCCGTCGTATAACAAGCGACTACACGGTTTGAGAGTGTCTAAGCGCAAAACGCCAGCGACGATAATTGGAATTTGAATACGATTAATATACTCGCCAAAACACCGGTGCATGCCATCACCAAAATGCAAATAGTCATCTAGCGGCCTATCGTCGCGCACCGTATAAGGGTCAGGCCAAGCACTTTCATCAAACATCGCTGAAGCGGTTGAAATAAACAACTCAGTGTCAGGTGGAATCTTCACACCAGCAATCACCGCACCTTGTTTACAATACCGACGCATAGCCGCCGCCATGGTATTAAACCTAAATACGTCAAAGCACAGATGTAAAAATTTCTGTTCATCGTCAATCACTTGTTTAGCGCGCTGCATCACATCCGGTTTAGCCAACATTTGTTCAATAATTAACGTAGATGCCATTGATGTGGTATCCAACGCGCCAACAATCAAACCAGAAATATTGCGCCGAATCGCATCATCATCAAAATCGTTTTGCCCTGTCAGTTGACCTTGCACTAAACGAGACAAAAAATCGTCAAACACTTGACCTTGTTTCAGCAACTCTCGGCGCTGCTCAATCAGCGTTAATAAATAAGGGCCTAACTCGTGAAACGCCTGCTCAGCGGTTACTTGAATACTACGTTCATTGCTTAGATTTAAAAACAAATCATGAAACAACGCGCGCAACCAACGCATCATCGTGACTTCATCGGGACCCGGTACGCCTAAATAATCAGTAATAAAACGTCTAGCAACCGGACGTGCCAGTTGTGAAACCACATCAATACGCCCTATCGGCAGTGCCGCTTGAATCATATCATCGCAGTGTTTACGCGCAACACGCCGAATCAATGCCGCTTCATCAGGTTTAATCACTCGTCTTAGCGTCGATTGCTCGTGGCTATACTGCGGCGAACGATCCATGCCTAAGAAAAATGGGCCATTTAAACGTAGCATATTAGGCGCATTAATCTCGGCAATAGTAAATTCAGTATCGCGTGCCAACGTTTGTTTGACATCAACGGCACGCGTCACAATCGCACGTTTACCAATGACGACGACAGGCTTATGCTTACGCAGCCAGTTAAATACACAGCGTTGCACGGATGCGCTCGTTAATGTAGCCACTACTCGGCTACCATAATAAGGAATAATGTGTTGAGGCGTGGTAGAGGTCGGATGATAGGCTGGCGCACTAGCAGGCACCGGCCTATGCTCACGGTATAGGGTGAGTGCTAATTGACCGCTAGGCGTTACGCGCAGTTCTTCGACAAAAGCACGGTATGCAGCAGGCAATTGCGCTAAAGTCGCCTGTACACCACGAAATTGCTCAGGCAATAGTACAGGTGCAGCCAATGCTGCTAAACAGTAATCAACTAGAGTCGGTTGACGACCTAATAAATAAGGTCGACCATCTGCAAGTAACGCATCTAACTCAGCAAAAATCGTCTCAATCTTAGATTGGCTGATGGTGATTTGCGCAGTATCGGCCGGTAAATTTTTTTGCCAAAACCCCGGCTAACCACAGATAAATCTTAGCCGCTAACCACTGCTGCCAACCAGGCACCCGTTGTTGCCATAACGGTAACACAACCTCTTTATGCGGTAATAACATCGCATACGCATAATTGCGCGTCGCGATGGCTAAATCATTAAGCAATATGCCCAGTAAACGTTCAGTTTGTTCACGTTCCGAAGGGTTACTAGGCCATAACCGCAACGCCTCCGGCAAACGCGCATCGATATAATCAATAGCCTCACGTAGACTGCCTAAGGTCGCTTCATTTGTGATTAACACCGGCATCGCTTTAGTGTCAGCACCGGCTAATAAAAACGCAAAAAAATGCAAAACAGGTACTTGCCCAGACTCACGATAAGGCACCCCTCCTCTATCTAATAACCAACGTATTAACTCACACAGATGCGACACCGGAAGCGTCAACAATTGATTCACCGGTTTAGAGTACACCCCACGCCGCGTATTGCCTGGCTTTATCATGTTATACCTCACTCTTATAGTTGTTTATTATCGTAATAGCTTCTTGAAAGCCACTTATTTACATAAATGGTTATAAGCAATACTAAGTCGACTATATACCTAATCTGTAAGCCGCATAGAATAAGCAAACGCTAATTCGCTTATCTTTCAATTGCTAGTAGCAATCATAACTCTATAAAAAAGAAAGCGAAAGAAACTTTTAAAATTAAATATTGTAAGTATCAAGTTGTCCAAATACATACTCTGAACAGTCAACCTTCGTTTTTTGAGTAGGGTACGCGGTGTGTACCATTAAAAAAAATCGCAATAAAATCAATAATAAGGTATGCGCAGCGCACCCTACAGCAACCCAAGATACCGAAAACTTTACCGTTCGGAGTATACATCATCATTCAAAATGACTAACACAATAAGCTATTGTGCTGATAAAAACTTCGGCAACTTGGATAAATGACTCTTCTGTGGTTTAGGTATTTTGCAACTCATACAGATGATGTTGAAAAAACCGCTCGATGTGTCACCTTCTGTCGTCTATGCGGTGTTTTTTGCTAGCCTCGGTTAAATATCATACAACAATACCAAACCCTCTCTGGGTATTAGCCGCGATATTGCTCTGTTATGCGGGTCTGCGTGTACCTCATGCCGACATGCTCGGTAGTGATTGCAGCAACAGCGCTTGCTAAAACCGTTTACAGACTAATAACGGGCGCATAATTTTTTTGCTGTAATTACACTGCTTAGCCTTTTTGAAAATTTTCGATAAAACCTACCTTACAATTCGCACTAGCTTATATCGTAAGTATGGATTATTATTTGGCAGCATATAATTTGTTAGAAGTTCGTATCGTTTAAGAATAACAGTTACCATGCGGCTTTTTTCCACCCATCATCACTACAAAAAACTTATCGTGTTTCACAACTATTTTTTCTAAAGGCGGGTTTAGGCTTATGTCATATTTTCATTTTGCGTTGGGTCATCTGCATGATTCTGAGTGTTTGCAAGTTCTTGTTCACGGAACTATCTTTGATTTGTCTGTGCATACCGATGAATCTCTAGCGGCATCGAAAACTACTAATCCGGTATTTGCCGACTTGTCACCCGAGAAAGCTAAGAGCTACACCCATTTTGTTGAGATTCCGGACGAGCATTTTGACAGCAATGCACCGAAATGGGTTAAAGTCGTCAGACCTAAACAAGCAGGCTCGCATTTGAATGAAGTGGTGTTAATGAGCCATATTATCCCACCGGTAATTTTGAGAAATTTTTACCGGTCGGACATGTGGAAACAGCGTTTATCACGCCAACATGGACGTCATGCGCCTCAAGGCATGAAAGCGAATCAGCCCGCTATTAATTCGCATACCAATGGCAGGCTTTATTGGCTAGGTATTGAAACCCAAGCAACCGATGAAGAAAAAGCCATAGACAAAATGGTGGCTGCACAGTATTTAGTCGACACCCAAACGACGGCCGCAGGCTTGATTGCCCACCATCCTGATTTAGCGACAGTGCAACCCGTCACGGCAGCTTATATTCGTGATGCTCATATTTTGCCTGATCCTAAGGTGAATCCGGATCAATACAATGCCATGCAAGTATTGAATGACGCAATGACCAATACGCCGAGCTGGTCGCCCGTCATTGATTGTAAGGACAAAAATGGCAATCCGATTACAGCAGATTACGATTTGGGTGAATTTAAGCAAGGGCAAAAACTACAGACCTTTGATATTACAGGCAATGTTCTTAGCGCATCAGCCGTTCCGATTGTTGGTGCAAAACGCACCTCTAGCGACGATTTGCAACTGCAGAATCAGTTATGGAGTCCTGCTCCTGGCACCAGCGTTCTCAAAAAATCTAACACTAAAAATACAGCATTAAATGTTGAACGCTTAGTCGAAGACACTGAATTTAAATGGACGGTGCCTTATCAAACGTATACATCCGGAATAAAACTCGATAAAGACTCGCTAAAGATTGATCCTAAAAATAATTTTTCCATTGATGCGTACAATGTTTATAGCCGTACATTTTACGTCGCTTTTGAATTATTCGATGACCAGGGCCATTCGCTTGGTCCACGCCAAAGCATAGACGGGCTGTCAGCCGTCGATACGATTATGGGCATTCCCATTCCTGTGTTCCCGACGACAGAGCGTTTTAATATCGGTACGGCTTCGGCGATTAAAATTTATTTTGGTAGTCTAGGCGTTTCCAACTGGGATAAAGTCAGTTGGGATGACTTAAACGTCAGTGACCGAGGTGCATTGTTAACCGGAGCTTGGCAGTATGGTATACCCATTATATTCATGATTGCCGGAAAAATAATCACCAGCACGCAAACGTTCAATAAAATCGTTAACGATAAAGAATTAAGACTGGCCGCAGTTGCCGTACTTTCATTTCTGGTTGCCGGTGGCGTAGCGACCAAAGCGGCATTGACCAATTGGAAAGAAACCATGCTGCAATTCGGCAATGTCGTGATTAGTTTCGTTGTCAAAAAAGGCATGGAAAAACTAGGCGAGTGGTTGCTAGAACAAGTCGGTGAAGGTGAATTATCCAACGCATTCGGCCCGGTTGGTTGGTTATTTAAATTGGCTGCTGTGGCCTTGGATTTCGAATTAATCGCTATCACCACCGGTGAAGTGTTGTCGTCTGATTCGTTGGTTACTGCAGAAATCAAACGCGCGATTGATGTTTCTTTAACTTTGCACCCAGATCCACGTCATGGTGAAGCCGGACATCCTGAAACCGCCGTTTGGTCTTCGGTGGCTGCGTATTATGTTGCGACCTTACAAGTTCAAGGGGGGACCAACTTTGAGTTAAAAGGAACAATGCCAGCGACTACCAGCGGAACCCCCATCCCTTTGTTATTTGAGAATGTGCCTGCAGGTGGTAATTTCCGTATTTTTATCGGTTTGTACAGCGCCAATGGCTGGTTAGCAAGCTCTTGGCAAAATAACTGGACGCCAGCCGTGCCGAATCAAGGCACGACGCTTAATCTTGGTGATAAAAGTGTCACGGAAAATCTGGTACCGCTAGGCATTGATACCCAGTATGTGTATAAAGAAAAAATTCAGTACGCCAACTCCGATTTTTCCTGGGTTGCTAACGGTGAACCACCGAGCACTAATCTGACTTCACTAAATTGCGCCGCCACCGGTGGATTGTGTGAATTGACCGCAATTACCGTCAATAACAGTGCCTTCCAAGTGGGTTATATTTGGCGGGCAGCGAATCAGCATTTGCATCCGGATTCACCGGACGCGCCGATTTCCGATCAGCAACTTTACGGCCTGCAAAACCTTTCGGTCTTAGCCGATCCCGGTTCACGTTTAATTAGCAGCACTATTGGTTTGACTCAAAAGCCAGGCATCGCGTACGCACCGTCGCTGAATACCGATAACACCATAGACCAAAACAATTTTATTCTCGACCCGCGTAACGGTTCGTTAAATTTACGGCAAGTCGTGTTAGACGGCGAAAGCGATTTTGGCTTGGGTAAGCCTAATTTGCTGAGTTGGGGTTCGTTTCCGCTAGACAATTTAGACTCTATGGCAATTCATCCCAATAACGCAGTGCTTGCTTGTTCGTTTAGTAAGCACAAACTGATGATTTTGAATCTACCTGCTGCGCCATCACCTGACGGCCAAGCGCCAGAAGCGTTATTAGTCTCTGGCGAAGGTGTGCGCGAAGGTTTGATGAAAGGTCCAAAAGCCTTGGCTGTAGCACCAGATGGCAGGATTCTGATTTTAGAAAGTTTAAACAATCGCGTGCAAGCTTTTGACATTTTGGGTAACGCGGTTCCAAGTTTTACGCCATACCCTTGGGTTTATACCGTCAACACGGCAGATGTCGCCCCTATGTTGGATGCCGGTCAAGTACCGCTACAGTTTACCGACGGCCTGATTGTAGCCGGACAAAATTTCATCGCGCCCCTTACTAATGCGAGCTATATTGCCGAACTAGATAGTGGAAAATTTCAGCCTAACAGCAAAGACCCTTTGCTGGCGGCATTGGCTTTGTTAAACATCAATCCATCGTATGACCCTGACGCGCTTAACGATCCGTCGGTTAGTTCGCAAATTGAAGTCGTGCAACCCGGTTCCTCTTGGATTATCACCGATCCACGCAAGCTGGCATGGCAGATTTTATACCAAGATGGCCTGTTAAATGTGTACCAGCGCCCACTATCGGTTTCAATAAAAGTGCAGCAGCCTGGAGAACGCTGGCTGTTGAGCGATAATCTACTGGGTTTGGCCTGGCTATTAACAGTGTCAAGCGGTAATCCAAAATTAGTTGAAGTGTTTGATTGTTTGACTTATTTCCCACTCCAAGCCGGGCCGAACGGCGCAGACCTCAATTACTTGGATATGGCCGTCGAGGCGCAAGGCTATCTATATATCCTGTCATATACCAATGACGGGGGCTCAGCATCGGATTATCTACTCGACGTGTACAACCCGGATGGCACTTTCTTGTTCCGCTCACCGGATTCGGCGATTACTACCCAGCCACAAAATATCGTCGCTGGACGGCTTACCGTTGACATTTGGCGTGACTTATATGCGCTAACCTACGAAACACTGAAAGGCGCTAACGGAGGCTTGCAACCGGGTTTAGCGCATTGGACACCCACTCCGCCTTTATTCAGTTTCCCATTGAGCGAGCAACCCAATTTTAATTCACAGAACATCAGCGCTATTAAAGCTGACTTTGCCGATCATCACATTTCTTTAAGCAATCAAGCGTTTATTGAAGTGATTAATCCTGATGGCTTCTGGGATGTAAAAGACGGCGTAACGATATATCACGTTTACCGTAGCGGCGACGCCCTGCAAGTGTATTCAATTCCAGCATAACCTAAAACAATGCCGTCATCGCTGAGATGACGGCTTTAAGGCTATGTCAGCTTTGACCAACGTGCTCTATAAAAACAAGGCTATGCACTTTAGGCAGGACAATGCCCTGTCCCTACTTAAGTGGGTAGCCAAAAAACAACAGCAATAACATAAACTTTTCAACTGTTAGGTGAACACATGCAGGGCATTACCATCGCCATTGGCAAAACCGGAATTCAGTTCTTTACCCAAAACTATTTAGTGGGTACGTTAGTCACTCTACTTGGAAAGTTAGCCCCGCCCAATAGAACCATTCAGGTTGCAAATTTCAAAACCTATCCCAGCTATCAAGTGGAAATCGACTACAGCGCTATCTCAATAGTCTTATCAAATGGCAGTTTGATTGGTTTTTCCCCTACTTTCAAAACTGTCACCCAAGGTGTTGCTGATGATTCGGCTAAAACACCGATTTTTACGCTGACTTTCGCTGCGGGTAATTTTTCAGCTAAGTATGATTGGCAGGAAAATTATCATTGGGACGAATATGACACTTATACCGGACCGAATGGGCCTGTCGTACAGCATACTGACGGAAATACTTCCACGCCTCTATCTTATAGCCCTGGCTTTGGTCAATTAACGGCGATGGTAATCGTGCAATTTTTATTTGATAGCAGCAATAATGCCTGGGAGATCACAACCTATAAAACGTCTGCCCAAACTGCTAATTTAACTGCGAATATCCCTGGTTCGAGTATTCTGAACGGACAAGATGCTAGTTGTGCCGGAACACATGTCGATGACGCCACCGCGCAAGCGATTAGTGCTATCGATTTTGCTACGCCACTGAACAGTTTGCTCAGCGGAATCATTAAAACGATTCCCGGTTCGGGAAATTTAGGTGATGGTATGGTTTATGACTTTTCGCTTGGAGATTCTGGCCTAGTATTTCCCAATAATGATGGGATTCAAATGGGTGTGAAAGGCGGCGCGAGCTATAACGGCACTGCATTTTCCGGCCCTACCCCACCGTCGTTACCGTTACCCGTACCGCCCACCGATTCCGATACCCATCATTTGTCTATGTATGTCTCGAATTACGAAGTGGACGCTCTAAACTGGGCTTATTACAAAGCTGGAAAATTGAACCTGCTGATAACCCCTCAGGATTTGCCGGACCCAAAACTGCTGCTGGTATCCAGTTACACAACGTTTGAACCGAGCTTAACCCCGTACTCAGCATTTGTTATGAATGCTCAATTGACGCAAAACATCGCTCCAGTGACGTCGTTTCAGACGGCGTACGTTTATTCCAAAAGTGCAATGACTCTTTTGCAACAGCAACTTCCAGCAACTGTTTACACATTGATCGAAGCGCTGCCAAGCAATGCGTATTTGTCGCAAACCAGTCTGGAAGCTTTTTTAACCCAAGCGACTGTTCCGAATCAATACTTCACAACGATAGAAAATGCCGGAAAAACATCGGCAATGGTCTTAACCCAAGACATTAGTTATACGCTAACGATTCAAAATAACGCCAATCCCCAACCAAATATAACCTTTAGCGTTAAACGCGTAGATGTATTAACTAATTTGGGCCTGGGCATTTCGTTAAATAATACCCAGACCTTGCAATTCGCTTCGCCAATGCAGGTAGTACGGTTACTTACCAAAGCAGTACGATTCCAGGCTTTAACGGTGAAATTTTTGAGGCAATCGTCTGGGTAATCGCTGAAGGTCTTTACGCACAAAACTTAGTGGATTTAGGCGCAACCGGCGTCCCTCTACCTATTATGCAGAATTTCCAATTCGATTTCAGCAATGCCGAACTTAGCGTACAAACGGGCTATGTCAGCATTTTAGCCAATGTGGTTTATAAAAACAGCTAATTACAAGGATTACTTATGCAAGCCATTACGATCGCCATCGGCAAAACCGGTATTAATTTTTTCGCACAGCAATTGGTTGCTAAAGAACTGGTTAACCTGTTATCCCAACTGAGGCCGCCCAATAAAACGATAAATATCGGTCGTATCGATATTCTTTACAGCACGGCTGATAACATCGTTATTAATCTGACCAACGGAACGTTAGTCAACTTCACGCCCGCATTTGAAAGTGTCACCCAAAATAGTGGCGGTAATTTTCCGCTGGTGATGCAAGCGGTCAATTTCAACGCCCAATATGCGTGGGAAGAAACCTATAGTTATACCCATTGCACTTTTATCGCTGGCGTAGGCGTTATTTGCGATAACCCAGTCAATAAAGATAATAAATTTACTTATACGCCTAGCTTTTCATCACTGACCGTCAATGTTCCACTGCAATTTGAATACGATAATCAAAGTCAGACCTGGAGCATCGTCGCCGGTACGACAACCGGTAATGCCGTAAGCAGTAGTGCCAATATTCCCAGTGACAGTATTATCCAAGAAGAAAACCAAGAATGTTTTTCTTCCCATGCGTCTGATGCAACAGCGTCTGCGTTGTCGGCGATTGATTTCAGCTCATCACTGAATACTCTGATTACCGGAAACCTAGCCAGTATTCCTGCATCGGGCAATTTAGGTGACGGTATGGTTTATGATTTTTCGCTTGGCGATTCAGGTTTGCTGTTTCCCAATAATGATGGCATTCAAATGGGCGTAAAAGGTGGGGCTAGCTATAACGGCACCGCTTTCTCTGGCGCTAACCCGCCCTCGCTACCCTTGCCCATTCCTCCTGCCGATTCCGATACCTCGCATCATTTGAATATGTATGTTTCAAATTACGAAGTGGATGCCTTGAACTGGGTTTATTTTGAAGCTGGAAAGCTGAATTTGTTGATTAAACCGGAAGATTTGCCCGATGCGCAATTGTTGAAGGTATCGAGTTATACCACTTATGAACCGCGCTTCAGCCCTATGCTGCCTTTGTCATGTATGCGCAAATCACGCAAAACGCCGCACCAACCACCTCATTCCAAACTGTTTATTTATTCAACGCGGCCGTGATGACGCTTTTACAAAGCCAGTTGCCTGCCGATGTTTACCAATTGCTACAGGCGATTGCTGGCAATGCTTATTTAACGCAAGCTGCCGTTGAAGCGTTTTTGACGTCGGCAACTGTTCCAACCCAGTATTTTTCAACCATAGAAACAGCGGCCAAAATAGCTGCGATGGCGTCAACGCAAGATATCAGTTATACGCTGACCATTCAAAATAGCGCTAATCCCCAGCCAAACATAACATTCAGCGTAAAACGGACGGATGTTTTGACTGATCTGGCGTTGGGAATTTCATCGAATAATACGCAGACCTTGCAATTTGGTTTTGCTAATGCCGAAAATACCATCACTTACGATAGCAGTAGCATTCCTGGATTTAACGGCCCTATTTTCGAAGCCATTGTTTGGGTGATTGCCGAAGGTTTATATGCCCAGAATTTGGCGGACTTAGGCAAAACCGGGGTGCCATTACCCATCATGCAGGATTTCCAATTCGATTTTGGCAATGCCGAGCTGAGCATCCAAACCGGCTATGTCAGCATTCTGGCTGATGTCGTCTATAAATCTAACCTTGTTACCCATTAAAGTCATGAGCCAAACATTTCCAGGTGTATTCGCAGGCAAAATGGCGTTTTTGTTCTGCCGTTGAAGGCATTCAAAATTTATATCTAACCACCAACCGCATCAGTGACGGGCATCACGGCTGGTTGTATATTCCCGGCATGAATGCCTTGTCCGTGACCGCGACGGAAAAGTATATGGTGTATCTTTTCCCCGATGGCACTTACCGCATACAATCGGGCGATCTGCGCTGGCTAAGCTTAAATGAAACCGGTGTCTTTATCGAATTCACCGATGACGTTGCCAATGCGGCGGCATTTTTATTGTCTGGAAACCCATTGGGTAGCCAGATCAGCGTTAAAACAGCCAACGGTGACCAAGCGCTTTATTACTTGTCGCCGACCAATCCAGAAACGCCTAATGTTCTGGGAGTAACCGACGGCACCGACCATTACGCAACCTTTGCGCCGACTGTAGAAACGGTTTCGCTAGCAACCGTCAGGCAAGCCAAACAAGCGGTGAATGCCGATTTTTCCAACGTGATTCTCATCGGCCAAGATTTATCCCAAGGCATAGATTTTAGTAACGCCAACTTTACCGGGGCACAGCTAGCAGGTGCCAATTTCAGCAATGCGACGTTGGATAACGCGAATATGAGCCAGACCGATTTACGCGGTTTGAATTGGGGTAAACCAGCATCGGCACGGCAAATTGATTTGTCTGGTTCAAATGCGGCAGGTTGTCAACTCGGTGGTCAAACTTATAAGCTAGATTGCAGCGGGGCAAAAGCTACATCAGCCGATTTCACTAGAGCTGTGTTGACCAATCTCAATCTACAAGGCGCAAACTTGGCCGGTGCCACATTGATTTCTACCGTCCTCGATACCGCCGATTTGACCACCGCGAACTTAAATGGCGTGGTTGCGCTTGGAGCATTTTTACGCGGAGTGACGTTAACCGATGCTTCGGCACAAATGGGGATTTTTTGTAATGCTGTCTTTGATCATTCGGATTTAACTCGGGTAAAAATGGGCGCGAGCAGCTTTTTGTTTTTTCTCGACCCTCAATTAAATACACAGTTTGCTAACGAATTAGATAACGATGCTTATCCACAGACTGATTTAATCGCCGCTTTTAAAAATAATGGCATTACCCTTCAACCGGCATCCGTGGTCGTCGTTGTCATTAAAGGCCAAAGCTGGTTAATTCTCGACCCTAGTGGCCCTTACAAATTATTCCTGAGTGACAACGGGATTGAGGTATTTAACGATAATCCAAGCTTAATTCCAGCAGTGCTTAATGGTGCCTCATTAGTCGGGGTTACAGCGCCAACAGCCAGTCTTGCCGGTGCTGATTTGCGTAACGTTAAGTGGTATGCGGCGCCTGCGACGCTCAATCATGCCGATTTACAAGATGCGGTTTTGACCGGTTCAGTTCTGACCTCAAACGATTTTACCCAAGCCAATGTTTCGGGAGCGGATTTCAGTGATTGCCTATTATTACAGGGAAAATTTACCGGATGCATGGTTGGACCTGGGGGAAGCGGGCGGGCGATTTCGTTTGCCAGGGCGCATCTTGAAGGCGTTGATTTCAGCAAAGCAACTTTTTCTGGAACGCTACTAACCCATGCGGTAGTGGCTCTCGATTTGGGTGTAGTCTTATTCTTTCTACCTAGCGATGATCAGCAATATTTAACAGCAACCGGTATCGCTAATTTGAGTCCTGCGTTTCATGCCGCCGGACTCGATCTTGGTAATACGCCTTCGATAATGGACACAGCCTTTTGGACAATAGACAATAGCCAAGCCATCGATCCACATGCCCCAAAACAATACCTGGTTAAGACCGGAACTTCAGGTTTTAATGTCTATGGTAATGGCAAGTACCTGTTCAATTTGCCTGCGGCTGACGCACCTTTTTTAAATCAGCCGCAAGCTTCACAACGGTTAGTGTCAATTTTTGCTGGAAAACAATACAACTTAGCACTAAACGCACCGATAACAGCCACTAGCAGTTGGTCGATAACACCTAGTGCGGATGCCGTATACCTTCGCAGTTATCGGTTTAACACCTTACAGGTTTTTGCCGAAACAACGCGTTTATCCGTTTACGGGACTTCCCCCATATTAATTGAAAATTTAAGCCAATATCCGCAAGGGGTCGCTTTCGGTGCCACTCAAAATTTAGCCAATGCTTTTAGCTCTAATTCCGTAGGTCCAGCCTGTTTACCTTTTTCCTGGCTTAAGCAAAATAAAATTGACGAACAAGCGTTTTTTACAGTGGCAACAGGCAACACAGTCAATCAATAAATAACATTCTCGCAATTACCGCCTCACTGCCATTAAGTTAAGCCATTTTGGAGTGCAAAGCTTGCTTTGTACGGTGTTTAAAATCTGCAAGGCAATCCTTGCACTCCGATAATTGACTGTTGAGTGCTTAACCTAATGGCAGTCAGGCGATCCTGCGGAATTAACATCCTTGTTTAAACAAAAACTGTAAGCGCTCAACCAAACCACCTGTTCTAATAAGTTCAGAACCGTTATTCTCAAAAATTTTTGAAGAGGATAATGCATGACCTTAACCGCGCATTGGATACACCACCTGAACACTTGGCAAAGCAGCGGAATGACGCAAGCGGCGTATTGCGACAGCATCGGCTTAATGTCAAAA
>NZ_LAJX01000101.1 GCF_000963695.1 Methylocucumis oryzae | reverse complement strand
CCGCTCTGTCGGCCTCCCAGAAAAACCAAGGCGCGCAGGATGAAGCGGCAACGGGTCGCCTTTTCTTTGGTTACTTTCTTTTTGGCGACGCAAAAGAAAAGTGACTCGCTTGCCGGTGCGAGAACCGGCTTAACATAAAAGCTTCGCGATAGCGACTCATTATGATTTTACGATAGAAGTTTTAACTACCAAGCTTTCTATATCTCTACTATGAACGCTAGCGAACATGGGATTACCCCGCTTTCGCCAACTCACTAACCGGCTTATCCGCCACATCTTTTAAACCAAACCGTGGTTTAAACAACAATAACAGTGACGGTAACAACAGTAATTCGCACAGAATACCGACAAAAATCGCCAAGCCACCAAAAATACCCATTTTAGCGGTGCCTAAATACTCCGAAAATAATTGCACCGAGAACCCTAAGCCTAAAATCATTCCGGTGAATAACACCGATGGGCCAACTTCAATAATGGTGTGTTTTAATGAACTCGCCATATCACGCGTTTTCATTAATGACACGCGGTAATGCGTCATAAAATGTATTGTGTCATCGACCGCTAAACCAATAATGACCGGGGCGAGTAATAACGTGTCAGTATCGAGTGGAATATCTAATAACCCCATTAAACCGTAAGTAAACAAGGCAGGAATCACGTTAGGAATCAGTGATATAAGCCCTGCTTGTATCGAGCCTAAGGTTAAGAAAATAATTACGCTAATCACGGCCAACGCCAACAAGAAACTATCATATTGCGAATGCGCGATAATCGCTTGGGTGCGCATCGCTAGCGGCACTGTGCCAGTTAACGTCACTTGTAATTTCGGATACGCTTGCTTAGCATCGGCAAACAATTGGTCTAATAACTGATTAACCTCGGCAAAAAACGTTTTGGTATTGCTCAGAACCTGCGCTATACACATTAACGCTAATATGGGTTTTGCTATAGTCATCCGACACGACGCTACGTCTATCGGCAGGGTTCGCGCTATTAAACAAATACAATAATTGCGAGATGAGCTGCTTATCCTCGGGTACCCGATAATACGCTGCATCATCTTCGTGCATAATCTGATTGGTATTTTTGACAATATTGGCTAATGAATAAGTACGGCTGACTTGCTTAGGATAACGTTCTAGCAAGGTTTTTTGCAGCGTATCGATTTTAGTCAAAATGATAGGGTCAGACACGCCATCGGCACTACCGGTATCCAACATGATTTCCATAGATTGAGTACCGGCTAAATGCTGGTCGGCCATCGCGAACGAGGTTCTAATCTCACTACCTTCTCGGGTTAATTCCATAATATTAGAATCGACGCGAATTTGGCTTTCACCATACCAACATGCGCCTACGACCATGCCAAACACCAGTAAAATACCTAGATAACTCCGCGCAGTAAACTTAGGCAGCGCATTTAACAACGGCCATTGGTAGCAGCGGATAAGCAAGGTCAGCGTCGAAATAACCGCAATAAAGCCACCCGCTTTTAAGCCTAACACTAACATGACCAGCACTAAATACACGGCAAACACCGCATAACGGGCTTGAGTGGACAAGGTTTGCCAATGCTTAGTAAAAAATCCGCTTAGTTTTTGCCGCCAACCTGTAAGTGGTTTAGCAACAGGTTCAGGATGCCAAAAATCCATCAAAATGGGTAATAACACCATAGTAAAACCAAAGGCTAACCCGACGCCTAACGATGACATCCCAGCAAACACACGAATGGGATAAAATTCTGACGTTAATAAGGACAGCGTACCGGTCATATTGGTCACGCCAGTAATCAACATCGGTAAACCCGTTTCCGCATAAGCATTCGATAACGCCCGCCTATGCATCGCACCATCACGCCGCTTGTTGATATAAAGGCTAATCACATGGATGCAATCCGCCATACCACAAACAAACACCAGCATGACCGTTAAGCTAATCATCGTTGATAAGCTCTGCCCTATCCATGCTGTTGCGCCAATGGTCCAAACAATGCTGAGTACAATCGTGATAATCGGCCAAAACACAGCACTAAACGAACGAAACAATACCCATAACAACACGACATTAATCGCAATCATCGCTAAATTTAAGCTGGCCGATTGCGCTAATACTTGTTGCACAAATTCCATTAACGGCGGCAAGCCCACCGGATAAAATTCAAACTGCTGTTGATACGGCGCGTAAATCGCTTTAACCGCTTTCACAAAACTGGCATAGACAAAGTTATCGACTTTATCGTAAGTAATAGCTTGCACCTCAGCGCTTTTATCAACCGCTAAGCCTTTATCGGTGCTATCAAACTCAGCAAAGCTATCATCTAATTGAATTTCTTGGTCTGAGACAGCCGGTACATAGTCTTTACTCGGTTTTGAGCCAAAATCGGTTTGCACAATAATGGCGGCAAAACGCCCATCTTCCGAATAAAACGCGCGTTTATAATCGGCTTGAGCCAGCGCAGTCGCTTTAATCTTAGCTAAGTCCTCGGTACGCTCTGGTAACACTTTTGGCACTAACCGCGCTGAATTCAGCGTATCACCATTGGCGGATTGAATGCGTAGCGTGGCTAAGGACTGTACGCGGCGTAAATGCGCTAACTCATCAGTTTTGACTGGTTTGCCTTTAGCATCGACAAATTTATCCTTAGGCAAGTCTTGCCAGCGTTCTAAATCCTCGGTTAGCGCTTGCACTGCCGCTAGCGATGCTTTAGAAAAGACATCGCCGTCTTTAGCGCGATACACTAATACCACGGCATCATCACTACCGAACTGGTCGCGAAATTTATTTAACGCGACAATCGCTGGGTCATCAGGATTTAAAAAACTATTAGCCGCCGTGTTAATACTTGAGCGCGTCACCGCGCCCACCAACATCACACCCGTCAATACCGCTAGCAACGTTAATACCCACCAGCGCCGCCGAATCATCACATCCGGCACAGCCGAAAACAGGTTAGCTGCGTTGTCAAAAAACCGTTCCATTAACGCCTCACTCTCAAAGCTCTAACTCCAAATTCACATGTAATGGCGCAAACATGCCTACTATCATATTTTTACTCTCGTCCCCACGCTCTGCGTCTTCCGTAGGTTTACTCTCGTTCCCACGCTCTGCGTGGGAATGCCTATCTCTCTTCACTTTAGCAAATCATCCATACATATCGTCAACACAGGTATGCATTCCCACGCATAACGCCATGGATGGCGTGTAGTAGAACAACGCAGGAGCAGTTGTCGAGGAGCGTGGGAACGAGAAAAATCTATTCCTCATGCCATTTAAACCGCATCGAGGCTATCGTTAAAAATATCAGGGTTAAACCTAGCAACACCAACAACTCGGTACGCACACCGGCAACCCCTGCCCCATCAATCATCACGGCGCGCGTGGCATTTAATATATGCGTCATCGGTAAAGCCAACGCGACTTTTTGTAGCCACATCGGTGCGCCTTCTAGCGAAAACCAAATCCCTGATAACAACACCATAGGCCAGGTAATCAAATTTAATAAACCTATCGTGACTTCTTCGTTACCACTACGGCTGGCAGCAATTAGCCCTAAGCTAATTAGCGATAACGCACCTAACGCGATGATAATAAACAACAACCAATACGAGCCTTCCATAAAAAAATCAAATAACAGATTTAACACCATGACCTGGCCAATAATCGTGATGAGTAATAGGCTTAAGCGGCTAATCACTTGCGCGCTTAAAAACTCAAACGCATTCACCGGCGTGGCTTTTAAGCGTTTTAACACACCATTTTTACGCAAGCGCACTATCGCAAGCCCCACACCGAACAAGCTAGTATGCATGATGTTAATGCCTAAAATGCCGGGCAACACCCAATCTAAATAGCGAACCGGTCGGCCTGTGACGACTTGTTTTTGCCACTGGCTACCTGTGGTTAATAAGATTTTTTCTAATAAATAGCCTTGCGCCGATTCTTCGTTTAACCAATACCGCGTCGCACTACCGCCTTGCACTAATAAATCGATTTGATGGTGTTTTAGCTTAGGCAATGCTGTTTCGGTATCTTGATAATCGATAAATTGCACATAACGCACCGATTTTAACGCGCTAATCGCCGCATTCTCTGGGCCGATAACACCCACTTTAAAAATCTGCGTATCTTTATCGCCAAACAGCGTAGCAACCGCAAGAATTAAAATCACGGGAAACACGATATTCCACGACCACGTGGCTTTATCGCGCATAAGCTCGATATTACGAGCGGATAATAAAGTAAAAAAATGTTGCATATTAGGCTCTTAATGAATAGCCGGTGAGTTTTAAAAACAGATTCTCAAGATTAGGCGCAACAATGGATAAGCCATCTAAAGAAATATGATGTTGGGCTAATTGCCGCAACGCCGCCTCGACATCTGGCGTCACAAACTCGATAACATCATCGCCAATCGCCATGGGGTACGACCATTCTGACAGCTCAGCTAAGCCTGAACTTTTCGGTAATTTAATTAATACGCCATCGAAATGATTAGCCAGCAAATTTTGCGGTGTGTCTTGTACCAGAATACGGCCTTTATCCATAATCGCGATTTCATCGCACAATTGCTCGGCTTCATCCATGTAATGCGTGGTTAAGATAATGGTTTTACCGCGCGCTTTGATGTTACGGATAAGACTCCAAAAATTGTGCCGCGCTTGCGGATCTAAACCGGTAGTCGGCTCATCTAAAAACACAATGTCAGGGTTATTAATCAGTGCAATCGCTAATAACAAGCGTTGCCGTTGACCACCTGATAATTTACGGTTATCGCGATTTAAATACTCAGTCAGTGCGCAAGCCTCTACTAACTCATCTAACGATAACGGCGAAGGATATAGCTTTTGGAATAATTGCAGCGACTCTTTCACGGTTAATAATTCAGGTAACGCGGTATGCTGAAACTGTATGCCGATATGTTTGCGGTATTCAGCGTTTATCGGCTTGCCGCGATGATAAATCTGACCTGACGAGGGTTTAATAATGCCTTCTAGCATTTCCAGCGTGGTGGTTTTACCCGCGCCATTCGGGCCTAATAAACCAAAACACACGCCTTCGTTTAAGCTTAAGCTCACCCCGTCAACCGCTTGCACAGCTTTAGGATAATGCTTGCGTAACTCATCGGCGCGTAACACATACGGGTCAGCTACCGGTATCGCCGCCACGTCACTCGCAATGCCGTTACCGGCTTGTAGTTTACGCAACCACGCATCACAATCCGGCTGTCTAACAATACTCATGTGATCGCCTGCGCTTTGTATCACTCGGACAGACTCAAAATACGGATCCCAGCACTGTTTATTCAACCAACCTTTGCTGGCATCAGCGACCACTAAAGTCAACCGATACGGCAACTTAGGGCCATAAGGATATTTAACACTGACCGCAGCTTCGACCACGCGCCAAATTTTCCTAAATTGTTCAGCTTCTAACGCGCCAGCACCCTCTAATAACACTGATAACCGCGTTTGCCATTCTGTAGTGTCAAAGTGGTCTAACACCTGATTAATTGAAGGCGTCAATGCCTTAGCATCTTTACCTGCGGAGGACAGTAAGAATTGACAAAACAACCGTACCGATGCTTTATCAATCGCGTCTTGCTTAAGCTTTAATACGCCGCTATCAATAAAGACGACTTCACCGATTTCATATTCGCTATCTAGCAATTGTTTAAGCATTTCATAAACAACCGTACCGCCATAGCTATGGGCATAGAGGTTAATTTTACCATTGCTGTTAATTTGACGTAGCGTCGCTAAATTATGCGCAGCCATCTCTTCTACTGTCGTCGCTGGCTGCTCACCGTCAAAAAAACCGCGCATTTGTAAGCCATACACTTCGCCATCTAACGCTAAACGCTCGGCTAATTCGTAATAACCATCACTTAAGCCTGGCAATCCAGGCACGATAAATGTTGGCCTTGCCCCTCTTAAATTAACCATGTGCTGTGGCAGGCGCGGTTTGAAACTCGCCATGTCGGACGACGCTTGTTTATCGACTAATAGAAACCCGGCTAGCTCTCGAAGGGTTGGGTATTTAAAAACATCGGTAGGCGTTAAAGTACGGCAATCCGGCCATTGCTTGATTTGATTAATTAATTGCACTGTCAATAACGAATGCCCGCCCAGCTCGAAAAAAATTATCGTTAGCGCCCACTTGAGCAATACCTAATAAAACGCCGCCATAGCTCGGCTAGGCGATGCTCGAACTCAGTTTCTAACGCAGTATTGTGGTCTAGCGCTTGCGTGGGGAGAGGATAGTGTGCTAAGGCGTTACGGTTAACCTTGCCATTCACCGTTAACGGTAATTTATCAAGAGCAATAAACACGACAGGCATCATGTAATCGGGTAAATAGTGGCGTAAATGGCTTTTTAACGCCTCCAGCTCAACGGCTACACCGCCTGGGGTTTGATAAAAGGCAACGAGTTGTTTGCTAGTGCCTTGAGATTTAGCGATAACCACGGCATCGTCAATGCCTGTAAACAGTTGTAGCGCGGCTTCGATTTCGCCTAACTCAACACGGAAGCCGCGAATTTTGACTTGTTGGTCGATACGACCTAAATACTCTATCTGTCCATTCGCTAAGCGACGGACTAAATCGCCAGTCTTATACCAACGGCCACCCATAACCTGCGGATTGCTGATAAACTTTTCCGCACTGAGTTCTGGCGCATTTAAGTAACCGCGCGCCAGTCCTGCACCGGCGATATAAAGCTCACCGGGTATGCCTATAGCGGCAGGACGTCCTTGTGCATCGATAATATAGACTTGCGTATTAGCAATGGGCTTACCTAATGGAATCGGCTGGCTATCGTCACTATCCGCTGGAATGTCGTATAACAACGCGATAACAGTTGTTTCAGTCGGGCCATAACTGTTAATAACCCGAATGTTGGGGTTATGCCGCTGCCAAGTTTTAAATTTATGCGTTTCGGCTTTTTCGCCGCCAATCACCACACGCGTTAAACAGGCTGGAAACGTTTCGTTCACTACCGAATGCCAATACGCCGTCGGTAAATTTATTAAACTGACGTTATGCTGTCTAATGACGGATTTTAAATACGCGACATCGGTGAATTTTTGCCCATCTAATAACACTACAGCGGCACCACATAACAAACTTGGGAAAACTTCTTCGACGAAAATATCAAAGCTTATCGTCGAAAATTGCAACACCCTGTCTTGTGCCGTTAATTGATAAGCATCGATAACCGCTAAGTTATGATTCACCAAGCTTTTCTGCTCAATCATCACACCTTTTTGGTTGTCCCGTACTGCCTGAGGTATAAATCAAATAAGCCAAATCGTTTGGACGACCAGACTGTACTAACTCACCACGCGCCGCTAGAATTTTTGGCCAATCAGCATCTATGCAGACAACCTGACAACGTAATTCCGCCAACACGTCGCTTATAGACTCAGCAATAGCTTGCGTCGTTAAGAAAAAGCGACAACCGCTATCGGTTAATAGCGTCTTAATACGGTCTTCGGGTAAGTCTGCATCTATCGGTAAATAAGCCGCACCGGCTTTTAAAATACCTACCACACTGACAATCATCGCTAATGAGCGTGGCACGCTAAGCGCGACTATCGTATCGGCAAGCACACCTTGTTTTTGCAAATAAACGGCGATTTGCCCGCTTTGCTCGTGTAACGCTTGATAATTGAGCTGCTCATGGTCTGAAATAACCGCAATAGCGGCGGGCGTTTTTACGCGCTTGTAAGGTAAATAAATCCTGCCAACACGCATTAGGGTAATTGACAACATGAGTATCAACCGGCTCAGTTAGCGGGTCTGATAATCCGGTAAAATCGTCAACTAAAGCGTCATCACTAGCCTCAGCAAAATAACTCATTAAGGCTTGTAACTGCTCAGCCATGCGCTGAATCGTATCGCTACGGTATAAGTCGCTCGCATACTCAATACCGATACTGGCATCGCCTTGGTCGAATTCGTTATAGGTAAACGTTAATTCAAATTTGGCTTGCTTAATGTCAAAATCAAACACCGGCTCTAACGTAGCCGTGCCAAACGGCTGCTTGCCTAAACTTAACGGCGTGTAATTAATCAACACTTGAAAGATAGGACTACGGCTTAAATCTCGCTCTGGTTGTAACGCTGCTAAAATTTTTTTCAATCGGTACGCGTTGATGGTCTTGCCCGGCAACCATAACTTCATGCACATACGACAACAGCTGCGCTACGGTTTTTACGTCAGAACTAGGATTAAGCCGCATCACAGCGGTATTGACAAAAAAGCCCACAATGTCTTCTAGCTCTTGTTGATGCCGATTCGCAACAGGCATCCCTAAGCACATATCGCTTTGCCTGCTGTATTGACGTAACAACACATAAACCGCCGCCATAAACAACGTAAAGCCCGTGGTTCTTAAGGCACGGCAGCGTTGTTTTATCGCAGCGCCTTGCGCTTGAGTTAACGCAAACTGTAAATATGCGCCCTGCCCTGAGCTTTGCGCCGGTCTAACAAAATCCAGCGGCATGTCTAAGTTACTATAGCCTGCGAGCTGCGCTTGCCAATAAGCCACTTCATCCGCCACTTTAGCGTCGCTCATCGCCTCGCGTTCCCAAGCAGCAAACGTTGCATAATCAAACGCTAATACGGCTTGTTGCGGTAGCTGACCTTGATTATATGCCTGATACGCCTCAGTTAAATCGCGTAATAAAATACGCATAGACCAACCATCGGTGATGATATGGTGTAAGCTTAACACCAAAAAATGCTCGGTTTCCGAACGCTTAAACAATTTAATGCGACATAACACATCATTAGCTAAATCAAACGGTTGCTCGATTAATTGATTAACCAAACGTTTTTTGTTCGAACGCTTGAGCGTCAGCGGGTAAATGGCTTAAATCAACACTGTTATATTGCATTCAACCTCAGCCCGTACCAATTGTACTGGCGTACCGTCTATTTCAATAAAATGGGTTCTAAGGCTTGCGTGTCTCGCGAACAAATAATTAAAGGCTTTAGCCAAAGCCTCAACGTTTAATTCCCCTTCAAGCTTGGCAATACCAGGAACATGGTAATGCGCGCCATAACCCATTTGCGCTAAAAACCATAGCCGTTCTTGTGAGTACGATAAACATGCCGCTTTGCCACCGGCTAAAAAATCTAATAACGCCGGTTTTTGCTGTTTCAGCGCGTTTTTTTCATCGTCTGTTAACGGTTCTGCGCCAGCAGTGACTTTTAATTCACCTGACCCATTAGCCGCTAAACGTATGCTTTTATTCAGTAATCCTGTTAATAATGCCTGCATAGCTCGTTCGTAAAAAGCGCCCAGCTAACTGGGCGGAAAACACAAAAGTTTCAATGGTGCATGGAATGCACCCTACAAAACCCATTCATGGGATTGCTGGACAAAACGCGTAAGTGAATCTTGTGCAATCTGTGTGTCAGCCTGTTGAATACACTGGGCTAAATGGCGAATCGTTCCGGCTGAAAATAAATGACTGAGCGCTATATTGACCGCCAGTTGTTGGTTTACGCGCAACACAATTTGTATCGCCAGCAATGAGTGACCACCTAAGCCAAAAAAATCATCATCAATACCAATTTCTGCAACGCCTAACACGTCTTGCCAAATGGCAGTTAAGGTCTGTTGCAATGCGGTTTCCGGTGCGACATAACCAGCAGCACTCGCGCTGGTTACCGCTTGGTCTTGCAAGCTTTGCCTATCAATTTTGCCATTCACCGTGACCGGCAAACGCTCTAAGCGCATGAACGCCGAAGGCACCATATAATCCGGTAATTGTTGGCGTAGACTGTGGCGTAACGCCGACTCATCTAAGGCCTGCTCTGCAACATAAAAGCCAACTAACATTGTA
The DNA here is from genome assembly GCF_000963695.1 of Methylocucumis oryzae. Lineage (GTDB taxonomy): Bacteria > Pseudomonadota > Gammaproteobacteria > Methylococcales > Methylomonadaceae > Methylovulum > Methylovulum oryzae. The sequence continues at coordinate 7,315 of NZ_LAJX01000101.1, read as the reverse complement.
TTCGGGGCTGTCTGCAAAACGACGGCAGCATTGACAATACCTTCATAGGCCAGCAAACAACGCTCGATTTCGCCTAACTCAACCCGAAAGCCGCGAATCTTAATTTGATTATCAGAACGACCTTGGTATTCCAAGTCACCATTAGGCAACCAACGCACTAAATCGCCGGTTTTATATAAGTAGCCAGGCCCAAAAGGATTGGGCACAAATTTTTCTGCGGTTAACTCAGGCTGATTTAAATAGCCACGCGCGACACCAACACCAGCGACATGCAACTCGCCTATTACGCCTATAGCTAAAACATTTAGCTCCTCGTCTAACACATATAACTGCATATTCGCTAAGGCTTTACCAATCGTGACCTGGCAGCTATGCGTAACATCAGCTAACGCGGCATTCACCGTGCATTCGGTAGGGCCATAAGCATTAATAATGCGGACAGGATAGTGTTGCAACGCTGTTAACGTGGCACTCGGCAAGGCTTCGCCACCAAAAGCGACTAAGCGAACTTGGTTAAATAACGCCGTTTTTTGCTGAGGCGCTAATAGCTCCAACACGGTATAAAACTGCGGTGGTAAATTTAACACCGTCACGCACTGGCTCATGACTAATGAGTAAAACCGCTCTAGTTCAATGTCTTGCTCCTGCCGAATCACAATACCAGCACCGGCAAACAAATACGGGAACAGCTCTTCGACTGACATATCGAAGTTTAATGCTGCAAACTGTAATACCCTATCCTGCTCAGTAATCTCATAAGCTTGCACCATCGCCTGCGCTAAATTACTTAACGAACGCCTAGAAATCATCACACCTTTCGGCTGCCCCGTGCTACCCGAGGTGTAAATCACATAGGCTAAATGGTCTGGCGTAGCCTGCGACGTCAACACGGTATTGCCAACCGGCTGTTCGCGTATTTCTGCTAAGGTTATGCTATGAACGCCTGACAAGCCTTGCATACGCGCCAAGTCATCCGAACCCGTTAAGACAATACGCACACCTGCATCGTCTATTTGATAAGCCATACGTTCTGGTGCTTGGTCGAGTGCTAACGGTAAATACGCTGCGCCCGCGAGTAAAATCCCTAATACAGCAACCACCATATCGATGGAGCGTGGCAACGCAATCGCGACAAGCTCATCGGGCTGCACGTGTTGTGCTTGCAAATAAGCCGCCACAGCTTGGGCTTGCGCATACAAGGTTTGATAGGTCATGGTTTCACCTTGACAAATCAGCGCTATATGCCCTGGCAATCGTTCGCTAGTCGCTAGTAATAAGCGTTCAATAGGCAAGTCAGAAAATACTTGCTGACTTTGGTTAAAACCCTGTAATAAAACCTCTTGTTGAACCGGCGACAATAGCGAATACTGCTTAACCAATAACGTTGGATTGGCAATAAGTCCGGCGAGCAAGGTATTAAAATGCTCGCTATGCCTAACAACTGTGGCATCATCAAACAAGCTGCGTTTGTATTTAAAATTAAACTGTAACGACTGCCTAAAGTCGTACACTTCTAACGTGTAATTATCTTCTGCTTGTTGATAAATATCGTAAACCGACCGAATATTCTGCAACACCTGTTGATTATCCAGCAGTTCATCGAAGAAGTTTTGATAGGTGAACGACACCGGAAATGGAATTTCCTTAGGATTTGTCAGCGTTAAGCCTAATCCGGCTAGCACTTTCGGTAATGGCAATTGCGCATGATCGAGGCTGGCCAAAAACTGGCGACGATTGGCTTGAACTAACTCAACAAAACTAGACTCCGGCGACAATTGCAAATGGGTAACCATGACATTGATATAACAACCCATGCTATTTTCATGGCTAGTCTTAGGTCGTCCACGCACCGGCGTTGTCACCGCCACGGCGTTTTCTCTGGTCAGTTTATGTAAGAAAATTTGGAATGCCGTTAATAACAACACCGATAAATTCACTTTTAGTTCGGCGCTCACACGCTTTAACGCTAATACTAAATCGGTGCTTAATGTTTGCTTACAACAGCCAATGTCTAACGTACTACCGACAACCGGTAATCGGTCATAAGGTAAATTACTGGTCGCGGATTGACCCGCTAATTGAGCTAACCACCACGCTAAATCCTGCTCGGCTTCTACACTGTTTAAATAAGCCTGCTCCCACGCGACATAATCGAAAAACGCTAATTCAGGCGGCTGTTCAGCAACCGTCGCCTGCTGAGTAAACTGGCGATAATTGGCCCAAAATTCAGCAATAAATAACGCGCCTGAGGTGCCGTCAAATACAATATGATGAATAACAAAAAACACCCATTGCTCACCCGATTCTGGCAACAAGCAATATAAACGCACCAACGGGTCACGTTTTAAATCAAACGGTTGTTTTAATAAGGTCCACATCACCGCCTCAGGCTGCTCGGTTGCGCTTACCGGTCTTGTTTCAAATTGCAGGGCTTGTTCGACTGGACGCACGACTTGCACAATGTCATCCGTACCCGATTCAGCGACGAACGTGACGGTTAATAGCGGGTGTTTAACCAGCATAGCGACTAACGCAGCACGTAAAGCGTCTACATTAACCGGCTCACTTAACGCAAATGTTACTGGTACGTTAAAACCAATCGGTTGCGTAGCGGTTTCATTGATATACCACAAACCTTTTTGCACTAGCGACAACGGCGATTTTTCGCCGACCAACGACAATACTGGCGTATGTGATACGGTAACGGTTTTATGGCTTTGCTGAGCTTTTTCTAATAAAGCAAAAAAATCTGCCAAGCTGTCTATGCTGAGCATTTGACTGGGTTTAATTGTCAGGGCTAGCTTTTCATTCAGCAGCGACACAAAACGCATGACTTTAATCGAATCAAAACCATAATCGACTAACGACAAGTCAGGATTAATCTCTGCTAACTCTAAATTAAACACCTCGCGAATTAAGTCGGCTAATACGGTGTTGTGCTCAGATTGCGTAGCACTGGTTTTTTCGTGCGAGACCACATCGTTCTGCACAGTCAACGCGGCGGATTCAGTGAACGCGCCAGGACGATACTCTTCGATTAATACATGGGCATTCATCCCACCTATCGCAAAACTATTTAATGCCGCTAGCCGTGGCGTTGACCGGCGCGGCCAAGCATACGACTGCTTAGATAAAACTAATCGATGTTGCTCCGGTAATTCATCATTAAGCTGTTCAAGCCCAGCAATACCGGGCAACGTATCATGCTCAAACGCTTTTAATACTTTAGCTAGCGCGGCAAAGCCTGATGCCATTTCTGGATGACCAATGCTGGGTTTAATACAGCTAATATGCCAATGCTTATCAGGTTCAGTACTGTATTGGCGATAAATCTGGTCAATAGCACCTAACTCTAATGCATCCGCCATGACATTACCGATGCCATGCGCTTCAATATAATCGATGCGGTCAGTGCTAACGCCCGCTTTCAATAAACATTGCCGAATTGCGGTTTTTAAGCCTTGAGGATTAGGCGCTTCAAACGAATAACCACGCCCTCCATGATAAACCGATGTACTTTTGATAAGTCCTAAAATGGTATTACCGTCTTGCTCGGCTTGTGCGAGTGGTTTTATCAGCATCATGCCGACACCTTCGCTACGCAAATACCCCGAAGCATTCGCGCAAAAACTATGCGTTTGATTATCAGGGCTTAAAATGGCGTGATAAAGACCGGCTTTAGCCTTAACAGCAAACTCGTCTGGTGCAATTAAATTAATCGCACCAATCAACGCTTGTTCGCATTCACCGGCTGCTAAACTTTGCACCGCTTTATCGATAGCCACATAAACGCTGGTGCAAAACGCATTAATAACTTCGCTAGGCCCTTTTAAATTCAGTAGAAACGATAGCTTATGCGCCAATGGAATTTGATAAGCTTGCCCTACTGAGTCAGTGTCCTCACGCACGCATAGAAACACACCGGTGCGACGCGCTATTAACTCGTTAGGACTTAACTTAGCTTCGGTTATCGCCGTGCATAACGCGTTATATAAATATTGCTCAGGCTTGCTCATGCTGGCATAAACCGACTCATTCACGCCGAGTAGCCATACCGGGATACAATTCTTTATGTCAGGTAAATCAGCAAAATCCAAACCGGCTTGCTCAGGTCTAGCGGTTTTTTGCATAGCTACACCTGATACCACTTGTTGCCAAAGCGTATTGACATCGGCAATACCGGCAAAGCTGCCCGCTAGTGCAATAATTGCTGGCGTTTTATTATCGGTGTAGACGTGTTCTAAGTCGGTATGCGTTGTTGTACTGACCACATTAAGCGCTGGCTCAGGTGTTGACTCAACCGGCCATGTTATGACACCGGCTAAATAGTCAGCGAGTACATCAACGCTAGGGTAATCAAATAATAAGGTTGACCGTAATGAGCAATGCAGTATTTTCTCGATTTTAGTTTTAAAATCGATAGCTTGCATAGAATCCGCGCCTAATTCGACAAAACTCTGTTGCTCGCTCACTTCATCGAGGGAATCTAATTCCAAAAACTCGACTAGCATAGCTCGCAATAACGCGTTCAATACTTTAGGGCGCTCGGAAGGTGTAGACGCTGTTAAGTTTTCGATGAGTTCATGGTACGAACACATCGTGGGCTGCGGCGACGAACACGTTAAACTGGCTTGCATGGTTTTTAACCTAATACTGATTCTTACGTCTTATTATTTAAGGGTCTCAAGCGGCTTTATGCTTAGTACACCGCGCGCAAAAACGCATCGCAACGACTTGCGACACGTTTTTTGCTTTTTATAATTTTATGGTTCAAGGGTGCAAAATAGCCAACATGACTTCACCTTTAGACTTGCCGACTTCATCATCGTAGAAATAACAATAGGTCTTAATAAACGTGCACTTACTGGTTTTCTTAAGCGAGTGTATACCAAACGTGCCGTAAAAATGCTTAGCATTCAATAAACTTTGAAAACCTGAACTGATATTAGCGATTAAGAAATGCGATAATTGTTTTTCAAAAAACGATTCTTGGTTGTACAAGCCAAGCTCAGGTATTAAGCCGTGTTTAATGCAATAACCTAAATGCAGATAGGCGATTTGGTTATAGCAAATGTTATATTCCACCGCGTTAAAATGGCCGGTATCATCGATATAGCAAGAACGATCTATCGAAAACTCGCCTTTCATCAGCATACCCGGCACACCTTGATTTTCATGCTGTTCAAAATAAGCACGCTTTAAATATCGGCAATGGTCGCGGTAAGGATTTAAGACTTTTAGTAAAAAATCTTGCTCTATATCAACAACGCTAAACTTATCCTCAGCCATGTCAGCTAGAATCGCACTCATGGCTCCAACCCTACATAAAACGGCTTATCATCGTATATGCCGATACGATAGCTTTTGCTTAATTCACCGGGTTTAACCGCAGAGGCTTTATGGTTTAAATAACGGTTATCCCAAATAATTAAATCGCCTTCATCCCAATAATGGGTATGCACATGTTCAGGACGCTCAGAGAAATCAAATATCGCTTGCATAAAGCGTTGATTATCTTCGTAGTTTAGGCCAACAAACTTAGTCGTAAATCCGCTGCTCGCATATAGGCTTTTGATACCTGTCACCGGATGTTCGATAACTGCCGGGTGAACAACAGGGGGGACTTCTTGGTTAATTCTATCCAACAACTCGCGTAACGAGCGATCAACATCAGTCTCTTGTACTTTGTAGCGCATTTGTCCTTCATGCACAAAGGCTGCGCCAGGTGCATCCACCATTTTACGCAACTCATCAGGCAAGTTTTGATACACCCTACTCATATCGATATAAGAGGTTTCACGTGCTGATTTTGGAAAAACTAAAGGATAAATCGACGTAAACGACAATGGTTTTTTCTCAAACTGGCAATCCGTATGCCAATAGCGACCGGTTCCGGATACGCCCATACGTTTACCGTTGACTTCAGGGACATTTGACGAAACAAAGACCTCAGGGTGGTCTGGATGGTGATATTGCGGTTGAAAATAAACCTGTGGCCGCCCTAACTTACGCGTAAAAGCCACATAACTATCAGCTGTTAACTCTTGATCGCGAATCACCACTAATTTATCGCGATAAATCAATTGGCGAATCGTTTCTAAAATTGGCGCTCCGCTCTCAATTTCGTTAACGTCTATGCCTTTAATTTCTGCGCCTATGTCTCCAGGTTTCGCATCGATAATTTCAATATCGTCTATTTGCAGTGCAAGTGTACTCATAGTGTTTTTGCTCTCTTGTATTTAAGTTAACTGACTCTCGCTATGCTAGAGCCAATAGTTGCGGCTTAGCGCTTGCGCAAACGCTAAGTTGCCTGGTTCATAAAGCACCAGGCTAAGGCATACGCCTTCTCTCCGGATAGTGACTAAACCTCATCCAAGCTAGCCGACTTGGATTAAGGTGTAAAACATTACATTAATTGACTACACACTTTTCATCGCTCCCACGCTCTAGTGTGGGAGCGTAGCCAGGATGCTCTGCGTCTCGTTTCACACCGCCAGAGCGGTTGCAGCGCATTCCCACGCAGAGCGTGGGAACGATGAAAACATTACTAATTAACCTGACGCTGTTGCTCTGACCAATACGGCGCTCTCAACTCGCGTTTAAGCAGTTTACCGCTGGAATTTCTAGGCAAACGCGCCACAAAATCAATCGACTTAGGGGCTTTGAATTCAGCAATGCGGCTTCTAACAAAATTAATTAACTCGCGCTGCTTAAGCTTTTCCTGATTTCTTAGTACGACAAAGGCTTTTACTGATTCGCCCCAACGCTCATCAGGAATACCAATCACCGCCGCTTCAACCACTAACGGATGTTCTTGCAACACCGCTTCTATTTCGGCTGGATAAATATTTTCACCACCACAAATAATCATGTCTTTGATGCGATCACAAATAAACACATAACCGTCTTGGTCTAGGTAGCCGACATCGCCAGTGCGTATCCATTGGTTAAAAAAAAGTGCTTTGATTGGCGGCATCGTTATGCCAATAACCAGGCGTACTGGCAGGAGACTTAATACATATCTCACCGATACTCCCCTGAGGCAGCATTTGGTTATGAGTATCTAACACGCACACTTCTACCCCAGGCAACGCCTTGCCCGCTGACATGAGTCTAGGAGAATCCAGTGGGTAATGGTCTTGTGGCCTTAAACACACCGCCATATTGCCGGTTTCAGTCATGCCATAGATTTGATAGAAATCGCAGTTAAAGATTTGAAGCGCGCGTCTAAATAACGCTGGTGCAATCGGCGAGCCGCCGTATAGGAAACCACGCACAGAACTTAAATCCGTTGTCGTAACGCCCGGTTCATCTA
>NZ_LAJX01000100.1 GCF_000963695.1 Methylocucumis oryzae | reverse complement strand
TTCGTTAAGGTTATTGACGTTAACCGAAAAAGACTTTATCGAAGAACAAGCCGCCTTGATCGGTGGTGCGAATGCGTATGTTGTAACTGGCTTGGTTTTCAAAATTAGGTGAGTTGTTAATCAGTAATTGGTTACCGCTAATGGTAAATAAAGCATTATCGGTTGCACCGTTACCACTGACTAGGCTGTAAGTAAAGCTATTTCCCGTATCCGGGTCAGTGCTGCTTAAATTACTAACCACAGTCAGTGCCGAAACGTTTTCATTCACCGTGTTAGCGCTGAGCGCAATATTGCTCGGCGTTTCATTAACATTGTTGACATTAACGCTAAAGACTTTATCGAAAAACAAGCCGCCTTGGTCGGTGGTGCGAATGCGTATGTTGTAACTGGCTTGGTTTTCAAAATTAGGCGAGTTATTGAGCAGTAATTGATTGCCGCTAATGGTAAATAACGCATTATCGGTTGCACCGCTACCGCCGACTAAGCTGTAACTAAAACTATTACCGCTGTCAGGGTCAGTGCTGCTTAAGTTACCAATTATCGTATTCGCCGGGACGTTTTCATTGACGGTATTGGCGCTAAGTGCAATATCCGTTGGTGTTTCGTTGACGTTGTTAACGTTAACGCTAAAGACTTTATCGAAGAACAAGCCGCCTTGGTCGGTGGTCCGAATGAGGATACTGTAACTGGCTTGGTTTTCAAAGTTAGGTGAGTTGTTAATCAGTAATTGGTTTCCGCTAATGCTAAACGCTGAATTATCGGTTGCGCCGCTACCGCTGACTAAACTGTAAGTAAAGCTATTACCGCTGTCAGGGTCAGTGCTGCTTAAGTTGCCAACAACAGTCAGCGCCGAGACGTTTTCATTCACTGTGTTAGCGCTGAGCGCAATATTGGTCGGCGTTTCATTAACATTGTTGACGTTAACGCTAAAGACTTTATCGAAGAACAAGCCGCCTTGGTCGGTGGTGCGAATGCGGACGCTGTAGCTCGCTTGGTTTTCAAAATTAGGTGAGTTGTTAATCAGTAATTGGTTTCCGCTAATACTAAACGCCGAATTATCGGCTGCACCGCTACCACCGACTAAGCTGTAAGTAAAGCTATTACCGCTGTCAGGGTCAGTGCTGCTTAAGTTACCAATTACTGTCAGCGCCGAAACGTTTTTCATTGACCGTGTTAGCGCTGAGTGCAATATCGGTCGGCGTTTCGTTCACATTATTAATGGTAACGGTTAAAGCTTTTTCAAAACTTAGGCCTTCTTGATCGGTAGTGCGTACCCGGATGCTGTAACTGTTTTTACTTTCAAAATTAGGCGAGTTATTAATCAGTAATTGATTACCGCTAATCGTAAACGCAGCGTTGTCTGTTGCGCCTGCGCCACTCACCAAGCTATAACTAAAGCTGTCGTTTAGGTTTAAATCAGTGGTGCTGAAGCTGCCGACAGATGTGTTAGCGGCGACATTTTCGTTAACATTGTTTGGACTAAGGCTTATATCTGACGGCGTATCGATGATGTTGGCGCTGATTAATAATTGCGCAGCCGCTGTTTGATGATTGAAGACTGAGTAAGTCTCGGCATTATGACTAATCGTGCCGACATACGACCAATTCGCGCGGTCGGTGAGTAGCAGCGTATCGTTAGTGTCGCCGTCTATAACAAGCTGGTGGCGTCGTTCGGGGTTGGCGCCATTCGCACCACCGGCGGCTAAATTGTAACTACCATCTAACCAGCTATTAGCATTGTTAAAGCTATTCAGGCCCGCCATATCGACGACATCATTAACGGCTAGTGTTAGCGAATTACTGCCTGTACCGGTTAAGTCAATGCGCTCTATTGCTTCAATACGCGAGCTGCTTTTAAGGCTATTAGCGCTTTGGTTGCTAATGGACGTTAAATCAAACGTTAATCCACTACCGTCTATAACAATACTATCAATTCCGGTGCCGCCATCGATTCTAGCCAGTTGCGCATCGGTGATGCCAGCGCTTAATGCGGCTAAGTTATTGGCGTTTAAAACAAACTGGTCGGCGCCAACACCGCCGTACAAGACATCGGCACCACCATTGCCAATCAAGGTATCGTCGCCTGCATCGGCGATTAAGGTTTCTGATACGGTGCTTCCAGTTAAGATATTGCTACTGGTTGTGCCGAATTGGTCAACGGCATTGGCAAAAAATACGCCGGTTGTGTTACCGAAAATGACATAGCTGCGACCTGCTTCCGAAATGGCGTGAGGGTCGCTACCGTAAGCCCCAATCAATAAATCCGCTAAGCCATCGCCGTTAACATCGCCCGCTGCTGAAACGCTAAAACCGCTTAAATCGTCCGCCGATTCACCTGTGATGACAAAGCCGCCATTGCCAAGTGCGACGGCTGATAGCTCAATAGCAGTCGTATCAGTTTTACCAAACACAACATAGCTTAGACCCGCATAGCTGTTGTAACCGAAGCTAGCAAACGGTGCACCTATGATTAAATCGGTTAAACCGTCGCCATTAATGTCACCGGCTGAGTCCACGCTATACCCGCTGTGGTCGTAATCATACTCGCCGATAATGATAAAACCGCCATTACCATTGGCGATATTGGTTAGCTCAACAGCGGTATTGTCTGTTTTACCAAAAATAACATAACTAAAACCGTTGGTATCGCTGATGGCAAAGTCGTTGACCGGCGCACCGACAATGAGGTCGGCTAAACCATCGCCGTTTATATCGCCGGCGGCCGAAACACTAAAACCGCTATAATCATCTTGATACTCACCGTTAATGACAAAGCCAGCGCTGCCATTAGCAACGGCAGTCAGCTCAATTGCATTGCTATCGGTTTTACCAAACACAACATAGCTGCGCCCTGTATAATCATCAGAACCCGGTGTGCTGCGAAAAGCCCCGATAATGACATCGGCTAAGCCATCGCCGTTGACATCCCCAGCGCTTGAGACGCTAAAACCGCTGTAATCACCGGAACATTCACCGTTAATAACGAAACCGCCATTACCGTTGGCAATGGACGATAGCTCTATCGGCGTGTTACCGGTTTGACCAAACACAACAAAACTACGTCCTGCTCTGTTATTACTGCCGAACGCGCCGATAATCATGTCGGTTAAGCCATCGCCGTTAATGTCTCCGGCCGATGCAACACTGCTGCCGCTTAAGTCATAAGCGGATTGTCCAGCGATGATAAAGCCGCCATTACCGGCTGCGACGCTTGACAAATCAACAGCCGCACCGCTGGTTTTTCCGAAAATGACATAAGTACGACCGATGTAATAATTGCTAGAAGAATAAGCGCCAGCGCCGACGATGATGTCGTTTAAGCCATCGCCATTAAAATCACCGGCACCAGCGACAAAACTATGACCAAAGGCATCCTTACTGCATTCGCCATTGATTACAAAGCCACCGTTACCATTAGCAATATCCGAGAGTTCAATAGCGTTCGTGCCAATTTGCCCAAACACAACATAAGTACGTGCCGTATAGCTGCCTCTCGATGAACGAATATTGTAAGGCGCGGCAATAATTAAATCGGCTAAGCCATCGCCATTAATGTCGCCTGCGGATGCAATACAAAAGCCACTGTATTCACCGGCACATTGACCGTTGATGACAAAACCACCAATACCGTTAGCCACTTCAGACAATTCAATCGATACCGGAATATTAACCGTTACTGCGTTATTGACGATGAGTTGCGCGGCACTGTCATCATGGTTATAAACTTTATACGTCGCACTGTTATAGCTAACCGTACCGACAAAATGCCAGTCATTGTCAATAAGGTCTAATACATCATCATTATCACCGTCGATAATGAGTTGGTGACGGCGTTCAGGGTTGGCACCATTAGCGCCGCCTGCGGCTAAATCGTAGCTATCATCTAACCAGCCGTTGGCATTGTTAACGCTATTCATGCCCGCCATATCGATAACGTCATGTACGCTTAACGTTAAACTATTAGGCCCGCTGCCGGTAATATCGACACGCTCAATCGATTCAAGGCGCGAAGTTGAACTCGGCGTGACTGCGCTTTGATTAGCAATTGCCGTTAAGTCTATCCTGACGCCGCTGCCATCTAACACTAAGGTATCAAGTCCAGACCCGCCATCGATACGCGCATATTGGTTATCGGTAACGCCGGATGTTAATGCAATAAAGTTGTCTTCGGTTAAAACAAAAGCATCGTCGCCACTACCACCGTATAAAATGTCAGCGCCACCGTTGCCAATTAGCGTATCGTCACCAGCATCAGCGACTAAGGTTTCAGACGAAGATGAGCCGATGAGGTTATTTTGACCGCTATCGCCGATTTGATCGACGGCAGTCATAGAAAACGCGCCTAACGTGCTGCCAAAGATGACATAGCTGCGTCCTGCATAATGAGGGCCGCTTAAGCTATTTTTAGGCGCGCCAACAATTAAATCCGCTAAGCCATCACCGTTAATATCACCCGCTGCACTTGCGCTATAGCCCGTCCAATCCCCAGCGCATTCGCCGTTGATAATGAATCCGCCCGCGCCATTAGCAACAGCCGACAACTCAACCGCCGACGAGTCAGTTTTGCCAAAGACCACGTAGCAGGCACCCGCGAGAGTACTAGCGCCGACTGCTGACACGATTACATCGGCTAAACCATCGCCATTTATATCGCCCGCGCCAGCGACATTTGAGCCGCTGTAATCTCTAGCGTTTTGCCCATTGATAACAAAGCCGCCTGTGCCGTTGCTAATCGCTGATAAATCCACCGGACTATTATCGGTTTTACCAAAAATGACATAGCTGCGACCGGCTGCTAATAACGTGGCACCTCGACTGGCAGAGGCGCCCACGATTAAATCGGCTAAACCATCTCCGTTGACATCACCTGCTTCAGCAATGCTTGAGCTACTCGAATCATTGGCGCATTCACCGTTAATGATAAAGCCGCCGTTACCTAAGGCAACGGCGCTTAATTCAATCGCATCGGTACTGGTTTTGCCGAATACGACATAGCTTCTACCGGAGTTAACACCGGCATCACTATCGTGCCAGAACGCACTAATCAGTAAGTCGGTTAAGCCATCGCCATTGACATCACCTGCGCTAGACACTTTGACGTTGCTAAAGTCATCTACGCATTCGCCTCGGATAATAAAGCCACCCGTGCCATTAGCGATGGTGCTAAGGTCAATCGCAGCGGTATCACTGGTTTTACCGAACACGACATAACCAACGCCCGTCTCAGCATTAGCCCCTGGCGCGCCGATGATTAAATCGCTAAGCCCATCGCCATTAACATCGCCTGCCGATGATACGTCTAAGCCGCTTTGATCGAGTGAGTTTTCACCATTCATCGCAAAGCCGCCGTTGCCTATGGCTATCGCCGATAAATTGACTAGGCTACCGTCGGTCTTGCCGAATACGACATAGCTGCGTCCGGTTCGGGAAAAAAGCCCAGACGCACCAATAATTAAATCGGCTAAACCGTCGCCGTTCACGTCACCTGCGGCTTCAGCACTACGTCCGCTAAAATTAAACGTGCTTTCTCCGGCAATGGCAAAACCGCCAATACCCGCCGCCACCGCCGATAAATCAACCGGTGTGTTATCGGTTTTGCCAAATACTACATAATTGCGGCCTGTATCACTGGCATAGCGCGAAGCACTGACGATTAAATCGGCTAAACCGTCACCGTTGACATCGCCCGCACTGGCGACATTAATGCCGCTGTAATTAAAAGTGGTTTGACCATTAATGATGAAACCGCCAATGCCACTGGCGACATTGCTCAGTTCTATAGGTAGGTAAATATTAGGTAAGACGACAGCACTAGAGAGTAATACTTGTGCGGCGCTTTGCGTGTTATTGAGTACATTGTAAACCGTACCGTTATTAGTCACAGTACCGGCAAACTGCCAGTTGGTGTTATCGGCAAACAATAAGACATCGCCATTATCACCATCGATGACGATTTGATGCCGACGTTCTGGGTTAACGCCATTAGCTCCACCCGTAGCAAGGTTATAACTACCATCGGCCCAACCATTGGCATTGTTAAAGCGGTTCATTTCGCTCATGTCCAATACGTCGTTAACTTTCAACGTTAAGCTATTATTGCCGCTACCGGTTAAATCAATACGCTCAATCGATTCTAAGCGCGAGCTATCAGCGTGTGTGCTACCGCCTTGATTGGCTATCGTTGTTAAATCAAACCCTAAGCCGCTGCCATTTAATTCAAGCGTATCAATACCGCTGCCACCGTTAATGCGGGCTAGTTGGCCGCTAGTTACGCCAACGGCCAGCTTAGCAAGATTATCAGCCGTCAATATAAAGCGGTCATTACCTGAACCGCCGTATAACACATCAGCACCCCCGTTGCCGATTAACGTGTCATTGCCTCTATTGCCGATTAAGGTTTCGGAAGCGGCTGAACCGGTTATTGTGTCGTTGCCGGTGCTGCCGACTTGATCAACAGCGGTTACCGAGAACGCGCCAGTCGTGCTGCCAAAAATCACATAACTTCGCCCCGCATTACTGACATTAGCTGGGTCGCTTTTCGGCGCGCCAATGATTAAATCGGCCAAACCATCACCATTGACATCGCCCGCAGCGGCAACGCTAAGGCCGTTCCAATCACTCGCACATTGACTATTAATGACAAAACCGCCGATATTGTTGGCAACCGCAGAAAGATTAACCGCCGTACCGCCGGTTTGGCCAAACACAACATAGCTACGTCCAGTTTGACTATTGCTCAGAAACGCACCGATCAGTAAATCCGTCAAACCATCGCCGTTAACATCACCTGCAGCCGCAACGCTATAGCCGCTTTCATCACCGGCAGCTTGGCCGTTAATGACGAAACCACCGTTACCGTTAACAATAGTGGACAAATCTACCGTATTGCCACTGGTTTTGCCGAAAACGACATAACTGCGTCCGGCACTAGATAAAGGGCCAACCGCACCGATAATCACATCAGCCAAACCATCGCCATTGACATCGCCCGCAGCGGCTACGCTAATACCGCTGTTGTCTTCAGTTGTTTGCCCGTTAATCGCAAAACCACCGATGCCGCTAGCAATAGCACTTAGCTCAATCACGTTGCTATCAGTTTTGCCGAACACCACATAACTTTTACCGGTGCTGCCGTTATGGTAGTGCGAGCCTACAATCAAATCGGCTAAACCATCGCCATTCACATCGCCAGCGCTAGCAATGCTAACCCCTATCTTGTCGTTAACACATTCGCCGCGAATAATAAAGCCACCGCTGCCGTTTGCGACGGCGCTTAAATTAACAGCTGTGGTATCGGATTTACCGAATACAACATAGCTCGCGCCGGTACTGGAATTAACCCCACGTGCGCCGACAATCAAATCGGCTAAGCCGTCGCCGTTAATATCACCGGCATCTGCCACGCTAAAACCGCTTTGATTTCCCGTTGTTGCACCGGTTATCGCAAAACCGCCGGTACCTAGCACAATCGCTGATAACTCAACCGCTGTACCGCTGGTTTTGCCAAACACCACATAACTGCGTCCGGTATTATTGTTGTTGCCAAACGAACTGACGATTAAGTCGGCCAAACCATCACCGTTAACATCGCCAGCGCCGGCAACGCTCCAGCCGTTATAGTTACTGCCGACTTCATTATTGAAGGCAAAACCGCCATTGCCATTAGCAATATCAGAAAGATTAACCGCTGTGCCATTCGTCTTACCGAACACCACATAACTGCGCCCAGTAAAGTTACCCGCGCCAGAACGATAACCGCCGACGATCAAATCGTCTAAACCGTCGCCGTTAACATCACCGGCGCTAGCAACGCTCCAGCCACTGTAATTAGTCGCACCTTGACCGTTAATAACAAATCCGCCCGTACCGGCGGCGATAGTCGATAAATTAATAACAGCCATGATAGTTCCAGCTCTTTAGACTTAAGTTGTCTTATCATAGACGAAATTGTTAAGCTGTCTACAGTTGGTGAATAGGTTAAGGGGTTACTTTTTTGATTTTGATAAAGCCATCATCGTTTGGTTGGGCGGCGGCTTATTTTTATTGGTAGTTGTGAAAAAAGCTTTAAAGAGGTAAGCGGCTTATTTATTTATTTCAGTCTGTTTGGCAACATCAATCAAACTATCTAATAGCTGAACCGCTTGTTTGTAGTCGGGTTCATTGTGCAAAACATGGACGAATTTGAAAGGGGCTTGCCAAACTGGGGTAAAGTTGCTCATGAAGGTAAATGACCGACCCTTATAGCCACGAAAAACCAGTGTTTCAATCGGTGGTATTAACCCAATTTTTTAAGCAACAAATCAGGTACTCTAAAGGAATGGATTTGTAACCTTCTCTCCTGCTCTGGATGTATTCACAGTGTCAAAGAGCGACTTTCAATTTTCTGCTTAAACTTTTTACCATCAAAAGAAATTGCACCTAAGTGGTTATTTCCCTTTTTATCGTTGTGTATTTCAAACTCTCCATGCTGAGTATCCACTGAAACAATCAAATTTGACCTTGGAATTGTGTAAATTTTTCTGCCAGGGTTGTTTTGTTCTAAACTACCTGTTGCTTTCTTCCAACCATGTATCTTTGAAATTTTTTCTGCGGTATCGACAATTAGGCTAACTCTTTGATTTGTATTTAACTGTGCAACGTTATGATAAAAGCCATCCCATACTGTATCAAAATCTTCTCCAAGGTAAAGGCTATAGATTTCCACTAAAACTAAAACAGACTGCTGTTTATTGGCTGGGTCAAATTTAGGTTCATAAGACGACCAATTATAAAGGCGAGATAAAAATGGAAGATGGCAATTTACAATATGTTGGCTTTGGCTTGCTTGTTTAACGCGTTCGTTTGTCGTGATTATTTCGGCTTGTTCATTTAATTTATTTACTGAAATCTGCAATTGGCACGTATTCCATTGCACATCATTATTTAAACTAACAACTAAAGAGTCTTTTAAGTACGCCGCAGCTATTCCGGTCAGTTCATAATCATGACCGCCAAGGGTAATGGAAGTTAAGTCATAATCTGTTTTTTGTGGATCATCTTCTGAAATATAAGGAGAATCAAATATCCCTAATAAGAAAATAAAAACCGGATCGCTATGCCCAAACTTGGATATTAAAAATTCGAGAATTGTTTGGGTAGAGGTAATTTTTTGTTGTCCAAAGTCTTCTTTTCGCCTGAAACTAAAACGATCATCTTCCAGCAAATCAATAATCTGTTTTAACAGCTTTCCTAATTGCGCTAAATTTTCAAGCCATTCCGTAGCTTCATCATCGTTAGTGGTTGTTTTAACGGATAATTCATTGAAAAATATGTCCATATATTTTCTTAAAACAACTTAGCCATTGAATTTGTCCATTCATCAAAAAATCCTTTCGGTATTTTAGCGGTCATGCCATCACTGGTTTTTTTATGTAGCTTGCCTTTTTCATCGATTAAGATTGACGTAACCTCAGCAGAGTCATTGCCTGCATTTTTATTAAAAAATAGAATACTGGTGTCTTCGGTTAACAATACCTTCTCTTTTGTAGCTAAACGTAGTGCGTTTAACACGTGGTCGCTATGCGATTCAATGAAGATTTGCACACCGGTGTTGGCTACCTTAACCAGAAATTCGATTAATGTGGTTTGGGCTTTGGGGTGCAGATGGATTTCGGGGTTTTCTATGATGATTTTTTCGCCAGGTTTGGCGATTAGACCGGTGACGATAATGGGTAAGATACTGGTGTAGCCGAAGCCGACGTTAGAGGGTTTGGAATCGCCGATAAACAGTTCGAGGATATTTGTTTTTGAACGAGGAACTTCTAATTTCAAAGGATTAAGGATTTTTCCCAACCATGTTTGAGTTTGTGTAATTAGAGTTTTGGCATCATCACCTAGACAAAGTGTTTCGTTAACTAACTCTTGGGCAAGTTTGTCTAATAAGTTGACTGTAAATTCGCCTTTAGTACCAACATGTTGGAAATTAGGCAGTACTGATTTTAAATAGAACTCTTGTGGCCCGATTCTATCTGCTGATATGAAATGTATTTTTTCAAAACGTAAATCGTCTTGGTCTTTGTTACCCCCTGAAATCTCGTACTTAGTGCCGAAAGTAAAATGGCTTGACTTTGTTGTCCAATTAAAACTCTCAGCGTATTTGCTGAATTCGTCTGCAATCAGCGGACGGTATCTGTTCTGATCTACATTTTTACTATTGTCTAATGGGGCATTATATGGTGTGAGTTTGATTAAAAAAAAACAGCCAATAGGTTCATCGGGTTTATTCTGATAAACGCCATTAAGAAAATGTAAGTTAATAGAGTTTAGTGCTTTGTAATCTAATTTAGACTTATATGTATTTTGTTCAACTAGCAAATTCGAAATATGAAGACTCATGTTATCGTTTTTATGTTCTAGCTGATAATTTATTGATCCATTAAAGTCTGCACTATCATTCATAACATTATGAATGTAAAACTTAAACACTATTGGCTCGCTTGCTGAAACATCCCTATTCCTTACATCATCAAAACTACCCAACAAAACACAACTGCCATTTAAAATTAATTCTGTCGTATAAGGATTGTGTTCAATAGATTGCCTCATCAATAATAAAGCTTGCAATGCTGTTGATTTACCTGCGCCATTAACGCCTGTAAACAGATTAAATTTACTTAAAGGGATAGCCGTTTCTTCCTTGAAACACTTGAAATTAGTCAGTTTAATTTGTGTCAGCATGGCTTACATCTCCAAGTATTTTTTGCGCCAAATCAAAACGTGTTATAACCCGTTTTTTGTCGCCTGTGCTTTGTTGGACGGCATCCAGATAGTTTGGTGTTTTTAACAAACGATCAAAATTTCTAATAATAGCCGCTTGGTTTGGGTACAAAAACGCATCGGTTTGTTGGGAAAAGAAATAACCGACAGATTCCAAAACCGCAATATTGATACGTCCGCGAGTAGTTCTTTCTGGGAACGGCACACGAAAATTCCTCTCGCCAAAAAAACCATAGCTCAGTTGCATAACGCGGTCAAAATCCTTTTGTAGCTCTAAAATTTCCTCGTCGGACATTTGGTTGATTTTCCGCATGGCCCGTTCAACAAAATCGCTCATATCCCCTTGATAATCTGTTTTGTAGTTGAACAGTTTAAAAGAAAGATAACGCAATACGGCTTCCCTATCTTTCATGCGTTCGGGTGAAATGCCATTATCAATGGCTTTGCGAAAAACTTCGGATTCCGATAATTCTTTTAGCAATTTTGTTGCTTTGCCTAAAAAAATACAGTTGCGAACTTCTTGCCGCTCCAGTTTTGTGCCGCCCGTATTGATACGGTTAAACAAATCATAAACCACAGCCATCGGCACAGATGGCCGTAGCACATACAGCGTAATTTTCTTATCTTCAATTTTGGTTTGATACGCCCCTGACATGGCTTTTAAATTTGAAAAATCCTTGCCATTTAAGTGTGGCAATGCCTCTAATCCTTCGAGTCTAAACTCGTCGTTCATAAACTCATGCAATGCTGTTGTGCGTTGTAGACCATCGACAATAATGTATTTGCCTTCCCGAGTTTCATTAACGTAAAAGGGTGGTAAAGGAAAGTTTAAGATTACCGATTCAATAAACCGGCTTTTTTGCTCTGGTTTCCAAACTAACTTGCGTTGGAAGTCGGGTTCGATAATCAGCCTACCATCATCGTATTTTCGCATCAGTTCAAAAATAGAATGCGGTGTTTCGCGTATGTCAATGTCAGCTTTGGTGGGATCGTAAGGATAAAGCCCGCCTTTGCCTTCGTCTTCACTATCACTAGATGTAACTATCTCATCGTTACTATTGAGATTCATAAGGGTATTTTTGCAAAAGAGTCACATTTTTAATGGTTTGAACATAGAAGAATTATTACGACGTAACAATACGACAATATCCTGTGATTAATAAATTTAAACAGCTAATCCTTACGCGTATATCGGTGCTTCACGCCCACCGGAAAATACTCAGGATCAGCGAATGTATGTAGACTAATTACCGGCAATTGCCGTTCACTGGGAATGTAATGGGCGAACTCGCTGTTTAGCCTTAACAACTGTGTGCGAATCGATTCGGCAATGCGTTGGTTCATCGTGTTATCGCCGGTGATACCGGGCAATAATTCGACGGCGATATGCAGTCTATTATCACTGTTATTATCTTCGGCAACGGATAAGACAAATTTTTCCGGTGACCCAGGTGTTAAGCTCGGGTTGTTCTAAGCCTACGCTAATATTTTCTGGGTAAATATTGGCACCGTAATATGACACAGTAAAATCAGCGCGACCAAAGACAAAGACAAACGGCAGTGGTCTTGGGGTAAAACCTTCTGGCAACAGCAATTCGGATACGTGTTGAATGCCGTGCTGGTTTAAAAACGCCCACATGGCTTCATAGCTAATCACACCGCCTTTATCGGCGATATGGTAGCGGACTAAGGGCACAGTGTTATCGCCTGATACGACTAAGGTATTGTCATGTACTTCAAAAAATCGGCTAGCCGGGTCATATTGAACCAGGGTAGGTAAGCGCGCTTCTCCGAATAGCGTTAGAGCCGCTTCTGGGTGTTGTGCTAGCCAGCGGCGTATGGCAATGCTAAACGGTGTTTCATTGCCGAGCACACCGCCGTCAGCAGTACCATAAAGCGATGCGCTGTCAAAACACGGCATCGTTGAGCCAGTGCGTTGACTTAACAATTGTCGCCATTCTTCACTAAACACTTCACCGGCGAACACCAGTTTTAACTGATAATCTGACCAAGCAATGCCTTCAGCGCTACCGGCATCCAGTACATCTTTAATAAACGGCGGATAGCCTAATAACACGGTTTGCTCAAATAATGGTGCGAGTTCGCGCACGACACGAAAGATTTCAGCTTTATTATTGCCCGGTGTCGCCACCATGATGCGATAGTCTTTACGTGCTAAGCGCCAGCAACACGAGGTGGTAAATAGTCCACCTACCCAATTGCCTAACGCAAAACAGACAATCGCTAACGTGGTTTTTTGTTGGGCTTGAAAACTATCGTGAAACACTTGTTCAAAGCGTGTCGTAACGCCAAGTTCAAAGCGCTCAGAGCGTGGCCAAAATAACGCTTGTCCAGTTGAGCCAGAGGATACGGCGATACGGTCAGCCAGTGTGATATTGCCGTCATAGCAACGTTCAGGTAATGTAAACCCACGCATATAGTCGGTTTTTGTCATTAACGGCAATGTCGTAAATGCCGTGTAATCGCTTATAGCACTCGCATCAACGCCATGTTGCGATAGATAATGCTGATAAGCCGGTACCGATTCATTACAACGTTTAAATAAGGCTATTAAGTTAGCTTCGGCATTTTGGGTTTCACCGAGTAACTCATCAATAGAGTGAGAGAAGTAATCGTCAAAATCAGTGTTAGCGTCGGTCATAGCGTTAAAACAAGACAGTGAGGGATTTCTTATAGTAACGTATTTTTGATGCGACAACAGCGTTTCCTAGATAGAAACGCTGTTGTCTGAGTATGGCGATTGGGTGCTAGGCTATCTTTAATGGATTGAAATGCCCGCCTAATGCTTTAGCGGTAACCGCATTAGCAAAAGGTGAAGGGTTGGGGTTGAATGGGTTTTGCGTATTAATAATCGCATAACCATAAGCATCCGCCATGGAATGATTTCCGTCTATGGAACCATATTGTGCAGTAAAATCAATCGGGTAACCAAAGTGTTGATAAATGATGCTGCCGGTAACGGATGGGGGAGCATCGGGAACTAAATCTTCAGTATTTATAATTCTAAAACTTGGAAAAGCCATACCATTCATAGCTGCAGCAAAACGTTGTGTCACCAACGCGCGGCGAAGCAAAATTATAATGATGATAATTAACTCCAGTTAAGTTGGCATTATTTGCTAAGTCAGCCAGTGCAAGAGAGGCTAAGGCAGAGCCCATACTGTGTCCAGTGATGAATATATTGCTTATACCCGTTAGCGCGTTAACAGCGGCTAATAAAGAAGCTCGTAAACCTTGGTATACACCTAAAAAACCATCATGCACGTTGCCGAAGTTATTTACAAAACTTAATGGGCTTTGTTCGATTTCTGCATCCATGATGTCGTCGGCAGTCGTCATTGTGCCGCGAAACACCACATAGGCATTGCCGTTATTATCGGTAGCGATAAAACCGAATGGTTCGCTAAATGATGCAAATTTTATAGAAAATGAACTCCAAATGGGTGCGCTGTAATTAAACGCTCCAGGCGTAGGGCCGGCCCAGTCTGAAGGCTCTTGGCCTTGCCATTGTGTGTTAGTACTGAAATTGTTTTCGGATGGGTAGTTACAGTTTGTCCAAACTGTAAATTGTTGATAAGCCACGCCGACTAATGCAGCGCAGGTTTGTGAGTCAGATAGCTGAAATCCTGTGCTGCTATCAGGAAAATACATAGGAAGACTAGGGCGGGTGGTCATGGTTTTTTCTCCTGCAAATCTATGGTTAGTTGTTGTAATGGGCGTAAAACTCAATCGTATTGTTATGGTTAATTAATTTAAATGATAGCAATTAGTGAATATCAGCCTCTATGTAATATATTAGTGTTTTAAGTAATTCATTTTGTTGGATTATAAACCCGTAAAATAAGCCGTCAACTAAAATAACGTCTATAAAAGACTTTTGCTATGATGCCATACCTTAAGATATTTCATGAGCGTAAGGATATTTGATGAAAATAGTATTTGTTGGGCATAGCCATATTATCTGTATCAGAAAAGCATACGAATTAGTTGAAAATGAGTTGCCGTATCAAGCCAAATTTATCTATCTTAGAGAGCCTTGTTTTTTAAAAGACGTGTCTGTTAAGGCTAAATTTTCATTTTCAGCCAGCGACCTAGAGAGTATTCGTAACGCGATGCTGGCTGAGTCGGATGAAGATACGATAATAGCGTTATGTCCCACCGGTAATGAACATGCGATTGTGTCGTTATCAGCTGAAATATCAGCAGCAGATGTCATTTTAAAAAGACTATCAAATATGTTAAAAAATGATTGCTCTAAGTGGATAAGTGCGCTAGCTGAATTTGCGCCTGGGAGGGTTTTAGTCTTTCCTCCTCCACCGCCTATTGCATCAGAGTCATTTCTGTTAGCGAATCCGGGTAGATTTGCTGACCGTTTTGCTCAATTTGGCGTGACCTCCGCATCGGTTAGGTTTCAGGCTTGGGCGTATCAAAAGCAATTTATTTGCGTTGAAGCTGAAAAAGCCGGTGCTGAGTTTATAGGATTGCCTGATGAAGTATTTGACGAGGAGGGTTTTTTGGCTCAGTGCTACTATGGCTCAGATCCGACTCATGGCAGTGAGACTTATGGCAAAGTAATGCTGGAGTATGTCGCCAAATGCGTGCTATCAGGTAAAACAAGTTTATCAAGGCAAGATAGCGTTGAGAAAAAACATCCTTATAGTGACTTGCCCGATTACGCATTTTGGAAGCAAGCTGTGGCTCAGGTTTCTATTGACTTGCTTGAGCCTGTGCAAGAAGTGCCTTTTAAAATTTCCCGAACAGATAAAGTGGCTACGGCAGGAAGTTGTTTTGCACAACACATTTCTAAACGGCTAAGAAAAAATGGCTTTTGTTTTTTAGTGACAGAAGCATCGAATGATAAGGATGAGTCTTTAGAGTCTTACGATTTCTCAGCTCTTTATGGCAATGTCTATACGGCGAGACAGTTGTTGCAGCTCTTCGATAGAGCGTTCGGTTATTTTACGCCTATTGATTCATTCTGGTTGCTGAACGAAAGTCGTTATTGCGATCCGTTTAGGCCTAGACTTAAACCAAATGGTTATGCAACGATTGAGGCCTTAACTGAAGAGCGCGAGCGACATTTTCAAGCGGTGCGCGAAATGTTTTCTACCTTAGATGTGTTTGTTTTTACTTT
Organism: Methylocucumis oryzae; assembly: GCF_000963695.1. Taxonomy (GTDB): domain Bacteria; phylum Pseudomonadota; class Gammaproteobacteria; order Methylococcales; family Methylomonadaceae; genus Methylovulum; species Methylovulum oryzae. Next base: position 21,194 of record NZ_LAJX01000100.1, on the reverse strand, counting down.
AGGGTTGACTGAGTGTTGGCGGTCTAAGTTAGATGGTGCTGTTTACCCTATTGCGCCGGGTGTGGCGGGTGGGTGTTTTGCTGCCGATAAGTATGAGTTTGTAAATTTTACCGTTGATGAGGTCGTTAATGATCTTAAGCAGTTTGTTGCTAAATTACGTTTGATTAATCCTAAAGCAAAACTCATTTTAACGGTATCACCGGTGCCTTTAGTTGCAACGTATGAAAAACAGCATGTCTTATTATCAACGACTTATTCTAAATCTGTATTAAGGGTTGCGGCTGAAATGGTTGCAACTGAGTTTGGTGGCGTGAGCTATTTTCCTTCTTATGAAATCATAACAGGTAGTTATAATCGTGGCCGTTACTTTGCTGCTGATTTAAGAACGGTTACCGAAGAGGGTGTTGATCACGTGATGTCGGTGTTTATGAAAAATATAACAGAAGGTCATCTCGCTGAGCAAAATCTTGGTGATTACGATGAAGAAATGTTGGCTTTATCTGAAATCGCTTGTGATGAAATCGCACTAGAGAAAAACAGGTCATAAAAAAACCGCATCTTTTAGCAAAAGATGCGGTTTTACTTAGACAGCTTAAAAAAACCGCCGCTTCAAGCAGCGGCGGTTTAGGCGATATTAGATAGCACCAAACGCTGTTTTGTTAGTGTAAGTTTCAGTTGAAACAACAGCACCGTTGACGATTTTTTGGCCTGTCGCTTCGATGGCTGGGCTTTCAACAGCGAATTCGAAGTGAATTGCGCCAGGATATGCAGCATTAAGATCAGCGCCGTTAATGACACGAGTTTGACGAGAAGCTAAAGGTACGATAGCAAAAGTTGAACCTGATGCTAATGGTACAAGAGCGCCTGATGCGCTCCAAGCCAATACAGTGATTTTACCGCTACCGGCTGGAATGTTACCGCTTACGTCAGTAATTCTGATTTTGTTGGCAGAACCCACAAAGTTAGTCAAGAACGAGCTGCCGTTACGGTTAATAGTATAGCTAGCTGCGTCGCAAGCAACATCGTGAGCTGTCCATAAGTTAACAGTATCTTGTAACACGCTTGTTGTTAAAGTGAAGCTACGAGCCGGTTGAGATGTAGTACCGTCAATTGTGAATTGCGGTGCCAATGCTAATGATGAACCACCAGCAAGGTCGACGGTGTTAGTCGCATACGCTTCAGTTTTAGCCGCATTGATTAAGAATTGACCTACTGTGCCGCCGGTTGTAGAACCTGCGTTATTGCTGCCTGTTACGCCAGTAGCGGTTACAGTTGTAACGCCGTTAAAGTCACCAACGATTTTGTAAACAATTTTGTTGGCAGCGATTGGCACTGCTGGAGATGCAGCATTGCTAGCAGTGGTGTAGGTTAATGCATCACCAATTACTGGAGTAAAGCCGTCATTGAACAGTTTGAAGCCTTGAGTGACTTCAGCTGTGTTGGCTTGTGATACAACTTGTGCGCCCGTGCAAGACAATAAGTTTTGAGCCTACGAATAAAGGCACAAGACCGTCTGAAGTTGATTGACCCGCTAATGGTAAGTTGTTAATGCTGTTAATAATATTACCTACAACGTTTCTAGTTGTGATGCTTAAATCAACATTCGTACCTGCAGTTACGCCTGACAAATTAAAGATATTGCTAGTGGTATTTAAGCTGATTGTAGAGCCAGCAACAGTTAAACCATCAGTTGCACGGAATTTAATGACAGGACCAGAGGTTGCAGATGTTACGCCGTCAGCTTCAAAAAAACCGTCAAACGCAAAGGCAGCACCTGCAACGCTTGATGTTAATATAGGAACGCCAGTGAATTTAGCGCCGCCAGTTAAGGTAAAGATAACTTGGTCGTTGACGGTTAACGATTGTTGCGGAGCGGTGGTTAATGCAAACGTTGCATTATTAGCATTTGCCGGAATACCCGTCACGTTAGCAGTTGATTGGATAATAACCGTTCTTGTAGTGGTTGAACCATCTGTCCACAATGCCATGGCTGAATGATTTGCCAATAGGGCGGATGCGACTGCTGTTGCCATTAAGGTTTGTTTAACTAATTTCATTGGATACGTCCTATTTAAGAAAAATATGGGTTTCGCGAAAAACACACGCTAGCCAGAGCATACTACAAACTGACTAAACGTTATGGTAAGTTAGGCTTTTTCAATTGTCAATTTTCTTAAGGCTGATGTCAGTATAATCAGCGATAAAAATCAACAAAGATAGAAATTGCATGATAAGTGTATCCTATCTTTATGATTTAAATGTTAATGATAGATGAATTTTGTTTTTTATCTAGCGGATATATTTAACAAAATGGTTTTTACAGTGTATGTGATTAATTACCTTAATGATGGATTGAGTTAGAGGAGAGTGTTTACAACGCATTATCTTTATTTAACTTAAGGTTTAATTAAGGGTGTGCTTGATTAGTTATTTTGAGCAACACGATTATTGGTATGGCATTAAAATTCAATAGGCTATGTTGTTACAGTTTGTTTGGCATTTTATTGCGATAGTCGTTATCTAGTTCACGCAAATGCTTTAATTTCGCATTAATTTTGATTTCTAAACCGCGCTCGACGGGGCAGTAAAAGCGTGTGCCGGAGAGAGGCTCTGGTAAATAATTTTCCCCGGCGGCATACGCTTCTGGCTCGTCATGGGCGTAACGGTAGGTTTTGCCGTAATCAAGATTTTTCATCAATGTCGTCGGTGCATTGCGCAAATGTAGCGGTACCTCTAGGCTACCATAGTGCTTGGCGGCTTGCATGGCTTGGTTATAGGCATTGTAGACCGCATTGCTCTTAGGTGCGCAAGCAAGATAGACAACGGCTTGGGCTAATGCCAGTTCACCTTCAGGGCTGCCGAGTTTTTGCTGTGCTTCCCAGGCATTAAGCGCTAACTGTAAGCCGCGCGGATCAGCATTGCCTATGTCTTCAGACGCCATGCGTACGATACGTCTTGCTAAGTAAGCTTGATCACAGCCAGCATCTAGCATTCGACATAGCCAGTATAAGGCGGCATCCGGTGCGCTACCGCGTACCGATTTATGCAACGCAGAGATTTGATTGTAAAACTCCTCGCCTTGTTTATCGAAGCGCTTATTGCTCGAGGTCAGAATAGCGGCGGCTAATTCTTCAGTAATAACGTGTTGTTGCTGTGCTAAGGCGAGTTCAGCAGCGAGTTCTATCAAATTCAATAAACGACGGGCGTCGCCATCCGCAGCGTGGGCAAATTGTTTGCGGATAGCGGCTGGTATCTCGACCTGGTGACTTAAGCCGACTTCACTGTCATTTAGCGCATTATCAATTACGCTGAGTAAGTCATTTTCTGTCAATGCGTTCAGGACATAGACACGGGCTCTGGACAATAAAGCATTATTTAACGCAAACGATGGGTTTTCAGTGGTTGCACCAATAAAATAAACCGTACCATCTTCGACATGAGGCAAAAATGCATCTTGCTGGGATTTATTGAAGCGATGGACTTCATCGACAAATAATACCGTGCGACGTTGTTGACTGGTTTGTAAATATTTGGCTTGGGCAACCGCTTCTCGTATTTCTTTTACCCCGGCTAATACGGCTGAAATAGGCATGAGTTCGGCTTCTGAATGCCGAGCGATGATTTGTGCAAGCGTGGTTTTACCGGTACCGGGTGGGCCCCATAAAATCATCGAATGTAAACGACCCTTTAAAATCGCATGGTATAGCGGCTTACCTGGGCTTAGTAAATGTTGTTGACCGATATAGCGCTCGAGAGAGTGCGGTCTTAGGCGGTCAGCGAGTGGTTTTAATAAGTCTTGAGCAAACATGAAGCGTGGTTATTCTGAAAAAACATCAGCACCGGCTGGGGTTTTAAACTCAAATAGGTCGGGTTTTATCGGGGTATTATGTTTGAGATTAGAAAAATAAATGCGCGTGAGTTGACCAAAGTTATCGTTTAATTCCATGCCGCTTAATTCGCCGTTGCTTAGCCCTATTAACAAATATTTGAAACTGCTTTGGTCGTTTTTAGGGATGAGTCTTAACCAGGTAATGCCATCATCGTTGCCTTGCTCGTCGACGGTATAATTGTTTTCTAGCGAAATATCACCGCTAAGCAATAACGCAGGCGTCGAGCCTACCGATTCATCCAATTTTTTTATCGTGACTTGCTCTAAGTCTTGGTCGTAAAACCATACTTTACCTGATAGCGCAATTATTTGTTGTAGATACGGTTTTTGGTAATTCCAGCGGAATTTCCCTGGACGTTGCAAGAAAAATTCACCATAGCTGGTTTGAGTGGGTGTGCCTGATTCATTTAAGCTGACTTGTTTAAAATCGGCCGTTAGTGATTTTGTCGCGGCTAAAAAAGCCTTTAATTGTTGTATAGGGGATTCTGTAGCGTGCGTTAATGGCGAGGCTAAGCATAAAAACACCAGTAAGCTTAAACACGGTAAATGGATTTTCATAGAGATTGAAGGCGTAGAATCAAAGGGGAAGCTGTTTAACACACCGTGACGTTAATCATCACGGTGTTAGAACTGGGTTACGGCATTAGTTCAAAATCGTCTTTGCCTACGCCACATTCTGGGCAGCGCCAATCGTCGGGGACATCAGCCCATAGCGTACCGGGCGCAATATCGTTTTCAGGGTCGCCTTCTGCTTCGTCATAAATATGTCCACATACATCGCATTGATACTTTTTGTATTCAGTCATGATAATAAGCCTATAGGATTTTAGTGAGGGGTTTCACGTTTGTTTTTGTAGGGTAAATAATGTGCCGCATCGTTTTTATAAGCGTTTACGGCTAGTTTTTCCCGGGTTAGGAAATCGTTTATAGCGGCATGAAATGTTGAGTCTCTTAGCCAATGTGTTGAATAAGTTGTGATGGGCGTAAAGCCACGTGCGATTTTATGTTCGCCTTGTGCACCTGAATCAAAGCGAGCGAGTTTATGTTGTATGCAATACTCAATGCCTTGGTAATAACATGCCTCAAAGTGTAAAGCGTTGTATTCTTCGTAGCAGCCCCAGTAACGTCCATAGAGCGTATCATGACCTATGAAGCTGAGTGCTGCTCCAACATAGTCAGCGTTTTTTTTGGCAAATATCACCAGCATCTGGGCGCCTAGTGTGTTCGCAAAGGCTTGGAAACACTTTAAATTTAAATAAGGGTTAGATGCTTTTTTAAGATAGGTTAACGCATAAAACTGAAAAAATATTTGCCATTGTTGTTCGGTGAGTTCATCGCCTCTGAGCTGAAACAATTCTATACCTTGTTCGGTTAATTTTCGGCGTTCGCGTTTGACCATTTTACGCTTTGCTGAGGTTAAATTGGCCAAAAAATCATCAAAATCACGGTAATTTTGATTAAGCCATTGAAACTGAACATCTTCTCGAATAAGAAGAGAGGCGTCTTGTAATATGCTGAGTTGCGTTGGGTTTGGGAATAGGCAATGCCAAGAAGAGAGTTGGTGTTGTTCAGCAAAGGCTTTTATTTCGTTTAATAATCCGGCAATGACCGTTTTTTTATCTGCCGATGCCTCAACAAGAATACGCGGCCCTTGGCATGGGGTAAAGGGAATCGCAGTGACCAGTTTTGGGTAATAGGCAAATCCATGTTGTTGATAAGCTCTAGCCCAGGCTTGGTCAAAAACGTATTCGCCACGCGAGTGGCCTTTTAGATAGAGCGGCATTGCAGCGACAAGTTGAGTCTCGCAAGATGCTATTAGATGCACGGGTTGCCATCCTGTAGCGCTAGATAGGCAACCTGTTTGTTCTAATGAAGACAGGAATTCATGGCGAATAAACGGGTAATCACTGCCTGCTAATGTATTCCATTCGGTAGCATTAATCTGCTCTATGGCATCAACAAAGCGAAAAGTAAGTTTAGTTGTCATAACGGGTGCAGGTAACGCTAAGCTTTTTAGCGGTAGGTGCGGTTAATAACTCCCATTCAGTTAATAGAGTCAGCGCTTGGTCGCGATGACTACCACAGACATCGAGTGTCGCTTGGAAATTTTGGCATACAGTAGGACGATTTGTGTGACCAAAAAGTGAGCATAAATTGTCGGCATCCAAGTGTAAACACCGTTGTGCTGCAGGTTTACCTTTAGGGTGTAAAGGAAGAGGGGAAGATATAGACGGCGCAATACAACAAGCGCCACAACCGATACGACATTGCATGTGATTAACGTTGGAGATATTTTTGGGTGAATTCAATTTCTGGTAACGGTTTGCCTAGCAGGTAGCCTTGATAACCACAACACTGGTTGGTATTTAAAAATTGTAATTGGCTATTGTTTTCAACGCCTTCCGCAATAACGGATAAGCCCAAATGAGACGCCATAGAAATGATAGTGGCGACAATCACGGTGTCATTTGGGTCTGTGTTAATTTCCCGTACAAAACTTTTATCTATTTTTAATTGGCTAATAGGCAATTTTTTTTAAATAAGATAGGGATGAATATCCCGTGCCAAAGTCGTCAATTGATATTCTTACGCCTAAGTCTTTTAGCGTTTGTAGTTTGTTAATGCTTTCATGGATGTTGTCTATGATGATGCCTTCGGTAATTTCCAGCATCAACCGGGATGCAGCAATATTATATTCTTGTAAGATATTGATAAGATTTTCTTCAAATTGATTTTGATGAAACTCTTTTGGGCAAACATTAACCGCTAAATGCGGCAAGGTTTGCCATTTTTGCAATTGGCTACAGGCTTCTCGCAATACCCAATCGCCTATGGCTAAGATTAACCCAGTTTCTTCGGCAACGGGAATGAATTGGTCGGGTGGCATCATACCTTTTTCTGGGTGGTGCCAGCGAATTAATGCTTCTGCACCTATCAATTCACCTTTATCATCAAACTGAGGTTGATAGTGTAATAAAAATTGGTTGTGGGATAAGGCGATTCTAATATCTTGTTCTAGCTGTAAGCGCTGATCGGCACGTTGTTGCATTTCCTCATTATAGAAGCTAATGGTGTTGCGGCCTTTTTGCTTAGCATGATACATCGCGGTATCGGCTTGTTTTAATAAATCAACAGGGGTAAGTGCGGTGTTGCTAGTCCCAGTTTCTAATAATGTGATGCCTATACTGGAACTGATATGGTGAACATAGCCTTTAAGTTGAAATGGCGCGAGTAGTGAAGTCTGTACACGCTGGGCGACAGTGAGCGATAACTCGAATAAATTAGCGCTACTTTCTGGGTCATGGTCATTCACTAATAAGACAAATTCGTCGCCGCCTAGCCGCGATACAGTGTCTTCATCGCGTATACAAGATGTTAAGCGCTCCGCGACTTGTACGAGCAATTCATCGCCTACATCATGACCGAGAGAATCATTAAGCGTTTTGAAATGGTCAAGGTCTAAATAGAGTAGGGCGGTGCCGTTGTTATGACGCGTAGATTTAGAATAAATTTGTTCCAGTCTATCAAGAAAGAGTCGACGGTTAGGTAAGCTTGTTAGCGAATCAAAAAAAGCGAGCTGAAATATTTGCTCTTCACTGAGTTTCTTTTCAATCGCAATGCTGACTAATTGAGTATATTCCTTGATTTCTTCTAACAATACAGCATTTGGGTAATAAGGTGTACGGTGGTAAATCGAAAACGAGCCTAAGACTTTGCCTTTAGACGATAAAATAGGCTCGGAGACACAACTTTGTACATGAGCTAGCTCTGCTACCATTAAATAGTTTTGCCACTCAGAATGCTTGGTAATATCTTCGGCAATAATGCGTTCACCTATAAATGCAGCTGTATGGCAACTGCCTGCATTCATGCCTACTTTGGTGTTTGGGGTAGAGGAAATATAAGCTTCAGGCATACTGGGTGCAATGATTTGGCTAAAACACTCACCGGTTTCGTCTAAAATTAAGATAGAGCATAAGCTATCAGGGTAATTAGCTTCGACAATTCGAACAATAGCGCTTAAGACATTAGAGAGCGATGTTGAGCTAACAATCGACTGTAGTACTTGATTGTGGTCATTACGACGTTGAATGATTTTTTTGCGCTCGTTTATTTCTTGCTCTAATTCTCGCGTGCGTAGCTTAACAATATCCTCAATTTGTAGCGTGCGTCCTGTCAACATTAACAGTCCTAACTCTATTAGGCTGACGAGTAATAAGCTCGCTATCATTAACCACCAGGTACTCCATGAGAAAAATTGTGGGGTTGCGGTATAGGTAATAGCCAATAGACGGTCAGCAAACTGTAGGCTCTGTGTGCGTTCTAGTCTTGGGAATACTAAGTCAAATAAGTTGTTACTCGTATTATCGTCAAACAAAATTGTATTGTCGTCGACAATTTTTAGCGATAAGTCTAATTGGCTATATTGCTGCTTAATAGCGCTAAATTTTTGGTCTATTAATAAGACGCTAGCGACAAGGCCTATTATGTTTTGGTTGCGTTGACGCTTATTTTCTAAGAATGGATAGCCCTTATAAACAGGCGAAAACAAAACAACCCCCATGTGTTTGTTGGCATTTTCTTTGAGGCTATGCGTTGTTGATAAGACGGTTTTTGCTGTATCTAAGAGGTTTTGTATAGCTTGTGCACGCTCTGTAATGCTTAAGGTATTGAATCCTAGTGCCGTTTCATTGCCGTTTCTAGGCTCGATATAAGTAATAGGGAAAAAATCGCTACTATTAATTGCTTGGGGTTGACGATAAGGCTCTATCGATGGCAAGTTTTTGCTGATACGAGGTAGCCATTCCATGGCTAAGATGTCTTTATCATCTTTTAAGAAATTAGCAGTGAAATGTTTAAACTCCAGCGCCGTAACATCAGAAGAGCTTTCGAATAACGCTTTGAGTGTTTGGTTCGTGTCGATTAAGCGATTGGCTTCATTCTGTAGCGCATTATGCAATAAATTAACGCGTTCAGTGAATAGTGTGCTAATTCGCTTATGCTCTTGCTGGTTTTCTATATAAAACAATACTAGCAATATTAACAGCAATAATGTGACAGGCCAGGCAATCGAATTAATGCGGGTTCGCCATTGCTGGGTAGGTGTGCCGATGAAGCATAGCAAAATAGGCGCAAAAATCATAACGCCTAGCGAGTCACCGCACCACCAAATCAACCATTCTAATGTGGTATCTCCACTGACAATATCGAGCACATGTAACGCTGCAATACCTATGCTGGCGGAAACCGTGCAACTGAAAGGGCCGGTAATCAGTAAAAATCTAACAATATTGCGGTCTAAGACTAGGCCATTATCGCCATGAAGCCCCTGTTTGGCTAGCCATGCGCCCACAAACGCTTGTAATGTTGCGCCAGAACTGACTATGGCGCCTAAACTTAATGATGCTAAGCTAGCGCTTACACTTGTTGTATTGAGAAAAGTATAGATTTGTACGAGGAATGCGCCTAACCATACACCTAATAGTGCGCGTGGACCATAAACAAAGATGGCTGCAAGCGCTAAGCCTGCGGCTGGCCATATAGGGCTTGCTTCACTCGGTGGAATAGAAATGAGTTCGCCTAGATAACCACATACGAAATAGGCAAAGGTTAAAAAAAGTGTAAGTCGCACCATGATGCCAATCTGAATGATTGAAATTCTGAAATAATAGCAACAGCTCACAGGTTTAGCTATAAGCTTGATTAGACTTTAGTTAATAAAGTTAGCTATTCGCTAAAAATGTCGGAATCGTTTGCTTTCTAAGGCTGTGTAAAGCTATTTTTATCTGAGTTAACATAGCGATATTGTAGGTTTTAATTTTATTATTGTGTGATTAAAATTAATTAAATAACAAGTATTTAGTTGATATTGGTTGGCTTGAGCAGGTAGGGCTAAAGAGGTTAATATTGAGTTGAAAAGCAATGAGATTAGCTTCAAAATTTAATAAACATGTAATTTTTATCTTTGTCTCGTTGCAAAAAACATATACAATTGCCGTTCTTAAGTTGCGAATGTGGCGAAATTGGTAGACGCGCTGGATTTAGGTTCCAGTGGTAGCCCCGTGAGAGTTCGAGTCTCTCCATTCGCACCATCCTGTTCATGCCAATAAATCTTACCCCTAGTGCCTGCCGTATTCCGGTCCAAGCCCCTTTAAATACCCGAGAGGATTAGACATGCAAGTTATTGTCGAAAAGACATCCGAGTTAAGCCGTAAAATGACCGTAAGCGTTCCAGAATCAGTCGTGCAAGAAAAGATGGCTCAACGCTTAAAAGCATTAGCGCGCCACGTTAGAGTCGATGGCTTTCGTCCAGGTAAAGCGCCTCAGCATATAGTAAAGAAACTATATGATTCTAAAGTTCGTGAAGAAATATCTAATGACTTAATCCAATCCACCTATCCCGAAGCGCTTAAAAATGAAGCGCTAGAGCCTGCTAGTTATCCACATATAGACGCATCGTACGACGCCGACGGGTTTAGATATGTCGCTACATTTGAAGTTTATCCTGACATTTCGTTAGATAATTTGGCCCAACTACGCGTGACACGCCCCGTCGCTACAGTTGAAGAAGCTGATATTGATGCTATGTTGGAAAAATTAAAGTTACAAAGGGTTACTTGGAATAAAGTTGAACGTGCTTCTCAAGCAGGCGACCGTATTATCATTGATTTTTCAGGTGAAGCAGAGGGAGAAAACTTTACTAATGGTCTCATACAAGACTATACAATAGGTATAGGCGACGGAAAAATGATTCCAGGCTTTGAGGATAATTTAATTGGATTAGCTGAGGGTGAAGCTAAATCATTCGAGTTGACCTTCCCTGAAGATTACGGTGTGCCAAAATTAGCCGGTCAATTGGCGCGCTTTGAGCTTACAGTAAAAGCTGTCGAAGCTTCGGTAATACCTGAAATTAATGAGGAATTTATTAAAAGCTTTGGCATTGAAGAAGGCACGTTGGAATCATTTCGCCAAGATGTTAGAAACAACTTGGAACGCGAATTAAACAAAAAATTACAGGAATTAGTTAAAGATGCAGCGATGAATGCTGTGTTAGAGATAATCTCTGTAACTCCGCCTAATGCCTTAGTCGATAATGAGGTTGAGCATTTAATGAAGCCTTATATCGAAACAGCCAAGCGACAAAAAATAAAGCTAGAAGATTTGCATGGAGTGCGCGATAGCCTGCAAGACCAAGCAAAGCGTAGAGTGAGTTTAGGCTTAAATTATTAATAAAATTATCGATGTAAATAATATTACTATTGATAATGCGAAAGTTCGTACGGCGATAGAAAATCTTGCAGTTAATTATGAAACCCCCGAAGAGGTGGTCAATTGGTATTATGCCGATACAAATCGTTTACAAGATGTGCAGCAAATGGTGTTAGAAAATCAAGTTGTCGACTGGTTATTGGCGCAAGCGACAGTAACTGAAGAGATATTAAGTTTTAATACGGTTATGGAACCACAAGCTGAGTAAGGATTAAACATGTATACACAATTGCAAAATTCGCTAATACCACCACAAGCAGCCGGTGGGTTAGTTCCTATTGTTGTTGAGCAAACGGCACGCGGCGAGCGTTCGTTTGATATTTACTCTCGGTTATTAAAAGAGCGTGTTATCTTTTTAGTTGGTCAAGTCGAAGATTATATGGCTAACTTAGTTGTCGCACAGTTATTGTTTTTAGAATCAGAAAATCCAGACAAAGACATACACTTATATATTAATTCTCCTGGCGGTTCAGTGACGGCCGGTATGTCAATTTACGATACTATGCAATTTATTAAGCCCGATGTCAGTACCATGTGTATCGGACAAGCGGCTAGCATGGGGGCGTTGTTGTTGACGGGCGGAACTAAAGGCAAACGCTATTGTTTACCTCATTCTCGTATCATGATTCACCAGCCTTTAGGCGGTTATCAAGGTCAAGCGTCTGATATTGATATTCATGCGCGAGAAATTCTATCTATTCGGGATAAATTGAATAAAGTCTTATCGCATCACACTGGCCAACCTATAGAAAAAATCCAAGTTGATACCGACAGAGATAATTTTTTAGGGCCGGATGAAGCTGTCAGTTATGGTTTAATCGATAAGGTCTTGTCAAGTAGAGCTGCTTTAGCCGGAGAAGCTGGATAACCGTATTATTAGTGACACCGTCGCGCGGGAGTTAAGTATGAGTAATGATAAAAACGGCAGAGACGACGATAGGTTGCTTTATTGCTCGTTTTGCAATAAAAGCCAACACGAGGTTCGTAAGCTCATTGCAGGACCCTCAGTATACGTTTGTGATGAATGCGTTGAATTGTGTAATGACATCATCAAAGACGAATTACAGAACGAGAGTATTGGTTTTTCTAGTGATCGACTACCTAAGCCTAAAGAGATTAAAGAAGAGCTAGATGCTTATGTAATTGGTCAGGAACGGGCTAAAAAGATTCTTGCTGTTGCGGTTTATAATCATTACAAGCGCTTACGAACTAAGACCAAGCGAGACGGTGTCGAAATTGCAAAAAGTAATATTTTACTGATAGGGCCAACCGGCTCGGGTAAAACCTTATTAGCCGAAACGCTAGCGAGATTATTAGACGTACCGTTTACTATTGCCGATGCGACTACGCTAACCGAAGCGGGTTATGTCGGTGAAGATGTTGAAAATATCATCCAAAAAATCTTGCAAAAATGCGATTACGACGTTGAGAAAGCCGAAACGGGTATCGTTTATATCGATGAAATAGATAAGATTTCAAGAAAATCGGATAACCCATCGATTACACGTGATGTTTCAGGCGAAGGCGTACAACAGGCTTTGTTGAAGCTTATCGAAGGGACGGTTGCATCGGTACCACCACAAGGCGGACGTAAACATCCTCAACAAGAGTTTTTGCAGGTTAATACCGCTAATATTTTATTTATCGTCGGCGGTGCGTTTGCGGGCTTAGATAAAAATCATTAAAGCACGTTCAGAGAAAGGCGGCATAGGTTTTTCTGCAGAAGTCAAAACAAAAGATGAAGAGAAAAATATCGGTCAGTTATTTGCTGAAGTTGAAGCAGAAGATTTAATTAAATACGGTTTAATCCCAGAGTTCGTCGGTCGTTTACCTATCGTTGCGACGCTGGAAGAATTAGATGAACAAGCGCTCATTAAAATCTTAACTGAGCCTAAAAAACGCCTTAGTTAAGCAATATCGGCAATTATTTGAAATGGAAGGCGCTGAGCTTGAGTTTAGGGATGATTCATTAGGTGCGGTCGCACGTAAATGTATGGAAAGAAAGACCGGAGCGCGTGGCCTTAGAACCATTGTTGAGAACGTATTATTAAACACGATGTACGAGCTGCCTTCATCAGATAATATTTGTAAAGTAGTCGTTGATGAAAGTGTTATTTTAGGTCATAGCGAACCTTATTTAGTCTATGGTTCGGATAAAAAGTCTGAACTAAAAGCGTAAAGAACCTGCCAAAAATAGGCTACCAACGTAAGGCGGGACAGGGGATTCAGAGCGCATAACGCTAGGGATGGCGTGTAGTAGGGTAACGCAGGAGCAGTTGCCGAGGACGCCGTGAATACATCCCTGTAGGCTTGGCCGCAGTATCCCTGCTGCCAACACCTGCACTTTGAATACCCTGTCCCTACTAAAGTGTGTAGCCCAAAAAATACTCGTAGAGCGACGGTGTAACTCTACGAGCATCTCATTATTTACTCAAAAGGCTGGTAGTCAGCTAAACGATTTAGCGCTTCAGCTACCGGTTTCAACGTCAATCGTCCATCGAAGGTATTAATCGCTGAGAGTAATTCAGCGTCTTGCAATAGCCTGGACTTACCGGCATTAGCTATTTTGACAATATAAGGCAGTGTGGCGTCCATTAAAGCCAATGTTGCTGTTCTAGGATAGGCGCCTGGCATATTAGTCACACAATAGTGAATGACATCGTGTTTAACAAAAACGGGCGCTGAGTGTGAGGTTGGTTTTGAACTGCTAAAACAGCCGCCTTGGTCAATACTGACATCTACTGCAACTGAACCTGGTTGCATAGTGCCTATCATTGCATCACTAATCAGTTTTGGCGCATGGGCACCTCGTGCTAGTACCGCTCCGATAAGTAAATCGGTATCTTGTAAATGAGCAGTTAGGTTTTCTGGGGTAGAAAGAAAAAACTCAGCGTCGGCAAGAGCGTGTGACTTAAGGTTCGCCATGTGCTCGGTATCAATACCTGCAATAAAAACGTTTGCTCCCATGCCAGATGCGGTTTTTGCTGCATGTTGGCCGACAATACCGTCACCTACTACTACGACTTTACCGTGGCGTTTACCTAAAACATTGCCTAATTGTACGCCTTTGCCACCATTAAATTTCGCTAAATAATAATTACCGACTAATGCCGACATATTGCCTGCTATCGCACTCATAGGGGCTAGAAGCGGTAAGCGCCCTTGTTGGTCAGTTAACGTTTCGTAAGCAATCGCTGTAGTACCATTGCTTAAAAGCGTTGTTGTTAAATTAGGGTCAACGCCTGCTAAATGGAAAAAAGTAAAGACCATTTGTTGATCTAAAAAAACATATTCGCTGGGTAATGGCTCTTTGACTTTAACGACAAGTTCGCATTGCCAAGCGTCGCTGGCTGAAACTAAACGAGCTCCAGCATCACTATACTGTTCGTTACTAAATCCAGCGTATATACCGGCGCCGGTTTCTATGTTGACTTCATGCCCTTGGGCAATTAATGTTGACACGCCAGCAGGTGTAATGCCAACACGCCCCTCTTGATCCTTAATTTCCTTAGGTACGCCTATTTCATTTGATACCTCTCTTAGTTAGTAAAAGCAGATGAACAACGTTGTGGTAAAAAAGGGAGAGTGTGGAATGATTAGTTAAAAGACATCGCTGTATTCTTTAATATCAGCGAGTGTTTGTTTTGCCAAGTGTATAACAGGCTTATAAGAGGGTAGGTAGGGCGAGTCCTGATACCTAAGTATTTTAGTATCAGGACATTATCGGAAAATTACTCTTCCATTTGCGCTTGCAGATAGTTAGGGAGACCAATTTTTTCTATCAGTTCTAGTTGGGTTTCCAGCCAGTCGATATGCTCTTCTTCTGACTCTAAAATATCATTGAGTAAATCACGGGTAACAAAATCGCTAACGGTTTCGCAATAAGCAATCGCTTGTTTTAAATCGGGTAGCGCAAGGTATTCTAGTTTTAAATCGCAGCTTAGCATTTCTTGCGTGTTTTCACCTATCATCAACTTACCTAGACTCTGCAAGTTAGGTAAACCTTCTAAGAATAAAATGCGTTCGATGATTTTGTCGGCGTGTTTCATTTCATCAATGGACTCGTGATACTCTTTTTCATTGAGTTTTTTAAGTCCCCAGTTTTTTAAACATGCGCGCATGTAAAAAATATTGATTGATGGCCGTTAATTCGTTTTCTAAAATTTTGTTTAAGTATTCAATAACTTTGCTATCGCCTTTCATAAAATCCTAATGGTGTGTTATCTCGTAAGCGAGGTGAGATGTCTTAGGAAAACGCCGGTAGCGCGTAATCGGTTTGACATAAGGTTTGTTGTAATAAACTGCTGACTTCTTTATTGCACTTACCGCAATCTTTGCCTACGCCTAAACATTGGGTTAAATGTTTACGCGTACATGCTCCGTTTTCTATGGCTTTAACAATTTGACCGTCGGTAACGGCTTTACAAACGCATATATACATAAAGCTCTCCTTGCTTAGCGTCTGCGGCGTTTAACTTGTTGCGGGTCAGCCGTAATAGGTCGGTAAATTTCCACTCTATCGCCTTCTTTCACAGGCGTGTCTAAGCTTTGTATCTTACCGAAAATGCCTACTTTTTGTTGAGCTAAATTAATGTCTGGATACATGGCTAACACACCAGATAAGCTAATTGCTTGTTCAATCGTGCTGTCGTCAGGGACTTCTAAACGCATCCACAATTGTCTATCCATTTCCGCATAACAT
This sequence comes from Methylocucumis oryzae, assembly GCF_000963695.1. GTDB lineage: Bacteria > Pseudomonadota > Gammaproteobacteria > Methylococcales > Methylomonadaceae > Methylovulum > Methylovulum oryzae. The sequence continues at coordinate 5,334 of NZ_LAJX01000100.1, read as the reverse complement.
ACGCCTACGTTCATAATAAACTCCTTGTTTTCAAATGGGTTCTTCAGCTTCGGATACAGGGGTAGTCGCTACTGTAATAGGTTTGTGCTGGGCTAGTTTTTGATCGATGATGCGTTTACCAACGATTAAAAAAAGCTAACATGATAAAACCGCCCGGTGGTAGCGCCATTAATAAAAAACCTTGGTAATTGGGAATGACGGTTATTTCTAAGAACTTAAACGATGAGCCGAGTAGTACTGAGGCATTGGCAAATAATGTACCGCTGGCTAAGATTTCGCGCGTTGCGCCTAATGCGACTAAAACTAAGGTAAAGCCTAGCCCCATCATTAAACCATCCCATAAGGCGGGCTTCACCGCTTGCTTAGATGCAAAGGCTTCAGCTCGACCTAATAGCGCACAGTTAGTCACGATAAGTGCGATAAATAAGCCTAAAACTTTATAGAGTTCATGCGCCCAAGCATTCATTAAAATATCGACGAGTGTTACTAACGCTGCGATGAGTAACACAAAAATAGGGATACGAATTTCATTCGGGATTAAATGCCTGGCTACGGAAATTAAGCCATTCGACGCTATCATAACGACTAAGGTGGCTAATCCCATGCCTAAACCATTAGTGGCCGTTCCTGTGACGGCAAGTAACGGGCATAACGCTAAGTTTTGGCTAAAAACGATATTATTATGCCAAATACCATCAGCTGCGATTTTTTTATAGGTTTCTGATAACGCCATAGTCGCCTCATTGCAGGGTTAACTGCGCTTGATGTGCTTTAAAGAGTTGCAAGCTGCGATAAATTGCTTGTACGGTTTTACGTGGGGTAATCGTCGCACCGGCAAATTGGTCAAATTCGCCTCCGTCTTTTTTAACAGCCCACTGGCTAGGTGTTAGCTTGGCTAGTGATTTGCCGACAAACGCTAAAATCCAGTTAGATTTACTGGTTTCGATTTTATCGCCTAAGCCAGGCGTTTCTTTATGGCTTAACACGCGTACTCCTAAGACATTGCCGTCTTTATCTATGCCGATAATCATGTTAATCGCACCAGAGTAACCGTCAGGCGCGGTAAACTTAAACGCAACAGCGGTGACTTGCCCGGATTTTTTCGCTAAGTAAACTAAGGTTTCATCGGCAGCGATATTGTATTCAGCTGAGGCAATCGTTGTCGTATCAGACAATAAATCGTTATCGTATAACTCAGCGGGAATGACTTCAGCTAAGGTGTGTTTTAAATCTTCGTTTAAACGTTGTTGTATTGTGGATTCAGTGCTGCAATTGGTAACGCCGAGTAACACGCTAGCCATAAGCGCAAACCCTGCTAATACGCCAGTTTGAAACTTTAACGTGGGTCTAAGTCCCGCTAAATGTTCGGGTGCTAACCACGCTTTTAACCAAACTAAGGTCTTATCGCTTAACGTCTTAACCTGCTTAAGCCATTCTGTATCTTGTGTCATGGTCTGCTCTCGCCGTTAAGCTTTAGGAATTTCTAAAGGTTTGCCTTTGCGGTCACGTCCGTAAATACGTGGTTTGATGTAATAATCAATCAGCGGTGTCGCCGAATTCATTAATAACACGGCAAAGCCTGCGCCTTCCGGATAGGCACCCCAGGTGCGAATCACAAAAATTAATACACCACAACCACTACCAAAGACGATTTGTCCCATTGGGGTATTCGGCGATGTCACATAATCGGTGGCAATAAAAAATGCAATAAGCATTAACGCGCCCGAATTTAACTGTAAAAACGGGCTTACATAGTGTTCGCTGTCTGATAGATGAAAGATACTCGCTAATACAGCAACGGACGCAAGTAACGACACGGGAATATGCCAGCGGATAATGTTTTGTTTGATTAACCAGAGCCCGCCTAAGGCGATTAACAGCGTTGAGGTTTCGCCTAAACTGCCGCGTGTCCAGCCTATGAAGTTCAATATCGCAGAATAGTCCTGCAAAATCTCTGATAAGACGTGGTTTTGTGAGAATTCAGTTTTAATATAGCCTAGTGTTGTTGCACCAGTTACGGCATCGGGCTGAGCAATGCCTGATAACGTAATATGCCAACTTTCAACCAGACCCGGTGAGGCAGAAAAGAATAATGGTGAGATATTAGGCCAAGTAGTCATTTCTACCGGAAATGAAATCAATAGCGCCACACGCGCTAACATGGCAGGATTAAATAGATTTTGTCCCAAGCCACCATAAACATGTTTGCCTAAGATAATCGCCAGTGCCGAGCCGGTTACGCATAACCACCAAGGTGACCACGGTGGCAAGCTCATTGCTAATAACCAGCCGGTAACTAAGGCTGAGCAATCCATGAGCGCAGGTTTAACGGCTTTGTTTTGCAAACGTAAGCAAAATGCCTCAAAAAAAAGCGCTGCCGCTACTGTTAATAAAAAGGTATGCCAAGCAGGCCAGCCAAACAACCATAAGCCAAACGCCGTGGCGGGCATCAACGCCAATACCACTTGCCACATGATTTGGCTAACGGTTTTATTTGCGCCTATGTGCGCACCGCTACTGGGTTTTTGATAGCTAATCATGCAACCTCCGTTTGTTCGGCTTGTAAGCGCTCACGTTCGCGCTTTGCCGTTGCGCGAGCTTCTTCGTCCAAGCGCTGTTGTTCGGCGATGCGCTCTAAACGAGCGTTACGCGCTTCCATCAGCTTTTTAGTTTGTTCTGATTTATGTTGGGCTTGTTGTCGTGCGGCAACTTCACCGGCGGCGTATTTGAAATAATGTACTAGTGGAATATTGGACGGACAAATGTACGAACAGCAGCCGCAGCTTATGCAATCTTTTAAACCTATATCAACGGCTGAATCTAATTGATTAACGCGGATATGATTAGCCATGTCTAGCGGTCTTAAGCCAGCTGGACATACCGTGACGCAACTTGCACACCGAATACACGGCTGCTCTTGAGTATTTCTAATTTCTGCGGCCGTCAGCGCTAACACGCCACTGGTCGCTTTGACGGTAGGTACGCCGCTATGCGGTAGCGAATCGCCCATCATAGGGCCGCCCATAATAATGCGTGCCGTTTTATCGGTATCGACTTCACAAAAAGCCAATACTTCGCTCATTAATGTGCCTATCGGGACTTCAACATTCATAGGTTTACCGACCGCGCCACCCGATACCGTCACGACCCGGCTGACTAAGGCCTTACCATGTCGAATGGCATTATGCGTCGCATACGCAGTGCCTATATTGTGAATCGTCACACCGACTTCGGAAGAGCGGCTGCCTACCGGTACTTCACGTCCCGTGACATAGCCTATGAGCTGCCTATCCCAGCCCATAGGATAACGAGTGGGAATTTGCATGACTTTAATGTTAGCAAAAGCTGACGCAGCCGCATGCATAGCTTGGAAAGCAGCGGGCTTATTGTCTTCTATTGCGACCACGGCGTATTGCGTTTCCATACCATGCAACATTAGACGAACACCGTCTATGATGTGCTCAGCATTTTCTTGCATTAGCCTATCGTCGCAACTTAAATACGGTTCGCATTCGGCGCCATTGATAATCAACGTATCAATACGGTTTTCCCGTCCCATGTTAAGTTTGACCGCTGTTGGAAACACCGCGCCACCTAAACCAACAATACCCGCCGCACCTACACGCAAGCTAATATCTTCTGGCATTAATTGAAACGGGTCATCGACTGGCGTGGTTTCACACCATTGATCTTTACCATCGGTTTCCAACACAATCATGCGAATCGGTAACGCTGAAGGATGCGGTGCTGGATAGTCGTTGACATCGACGATAAGCCCCGAGCTAGGTGCATGAACCGGTGCTGAAATCATGCCTTGGCTATACGCTAATAACTGGCCTTTTAATACGGTGTCGCCTACGCGTATTAAGGGTTCAGCAGGCTTGCCTACGTGTTGTTGTAGTGGAATGTAAAGTTTTTTTGGTAATGGAAACGTTTTGACAATAGGTTGATGTGCTGTTTCGGCTTTATGTTCTTCGGCATGAACTCCGCCGCGAATTTTTGGCTTAGATGAGAATAGATTTAACATAAAGCCCCCTCGGTAGTCACTAAGGTCGGTTTTGCCCAGCGCCAATTGCGCAATGTGACTTCGATAGGATGCATTTGTAAGCATTCAGTGGGACAGACTTCAACACAACGCTTACAGGCGATGCACGCGTCCGCGACGACCGCATGAATTTGTTTAGGCGCACCGACAATCGCATCGGTAGGGCATACTTTGAAACAACGCGTGCAACCGGTACACGTGTCTTCGCTCACTCTAGCGACTAAGGCTTCTGGTTCTTTGACATCGCTTAAGTTTAAGTCGAGATTTAACATGGTCGCTAGCTGTTCTGCCAGCGCGCTACCTCCCGGTGGGCAAACCGTTGCCGGTGCTTTGCCTTCTGCGAGTGCTTCAGCAGCCGGTCTACAGCCCGGATAGCCGCATTGTCCGCATTGCGAGCCAGGCAATAATGCCTCTAATTCGTCAACTAACGGGCTGCTTTCCACTTTTAAATATTTGCCAGCAATAGCGAGCAATAGACCTAAGAAAAACCCTAATAAGGTTAAACTCACGATAGCGGATAAAACATACATGTTCAGTCCTCTTTATTTAGTATAAAGTCCAGCAAAACCCATAAAGGCTAACGATAAAATCCCAGCAGTGATAAACGCAATAGGCGTTCCTGCAAAGAGTGTGGGTACTGCCATAACAGCAAGGCGTTCACGTAATCCGGCGAATAACACCATGACTAAGGTAAAGCCTAGGGCTGAACCAAAGCCGAAGATTAAACTTTGCACAAAGCCATAGTGTTCTTGCACGTTTAATAACGCCACGCCTAATACTGCGCAGTTAGTCGTAATGAGCGGTAAGAAAATACCTAGGATTTGATAGAGCACCGGTGACGTTTTATGTACCACCATTTCAGTAAACTGCACGACAGCAGCAATCACCAGGATAAAGGCTAAAATGCGTAAAAACTGGATATTAAATGGCGCTAAGATGTAATGCTCTAGCAGCCAACTGGTCATTGCGGCTAAGGTCAGTACAAACGTAGTTGCCAATCCCATGCTTAAAGCAGAATCCAGCTTTTTGGATACACCCATAAAAGGGCATAAGCCAAGAAACTTGACCAGGACGACGTTATTCACTAACGCGGTACCGACTAAAAGAAGAAGATATTCGCTCACTATTCTTACCTAGCAGGGGTTTGGGCTATGCACTTTAGGCGGGACAATGCCATACGGGACAGGGCGTTTAGAGCGCGGGTGTTGGCAGCAGGGATGCTGCCGCCAAGCCTACAGGGATGTATTTACGGCGTCCTGCGCTCTGAATGCCCTGTTCCTACTTAAGTT
>NZ_LAJX01000010.1 GCF_000963695.1 Methylocucumis oryzae | reverse complement strand
TCGCCTTAAAAGAACTAAATTGGCGTGCCGAAAAAACCTTAGACGATATGATTGCTGATACTTGGCTGTGGCAACGCAATAACCCTAAAGGTTATGATGCTAACAGCTAATTTATAACTCAGCCAATAAACTAGCCATCATCTGCTCAGCTTGATGCTGATAGCTACTACCAAATAAGTTTAAATGATTCAAAATGTGGTAAAGGTTATATAACGTCTTACGCGTTTTTATAACCTTTGTCCAGCGGATAAATTTCGTGATAAGCGCTATAAAAATCTGCGCTAAAACCACCAAATAATTCTGTCATCGCCAAATCCGCCTCGCGGTCACCATAATAACAAGCCGGATCGAAAAACACCGGGTTACCCGAGGCATCCATAGCAGCATTACCCGCCCATAAATCACCATGCAATAACGACGGTTTTACTTGATAAGAGCTAAATAAAGCAGGCAGCTTGACTAAAAGTTTTTGCCCTAAAGACTGTAATTTACTGCTATAACCATTTTTAGCTGCCAGATGTAATTGAAAACCAAGCCGGTATTGTTGCCAAAAATCAACCCAATTCGAGTTCTTATAGTTGATTTGTCGCGTACTGCCTATGGTATTGTCTTGATACCAACCAAAATACGGTTGTGGTATATCATGTAGTAAAGCTAGTTGCCGCCCTAGTACACGGGCACTTTGGCTATTCAACCGAGTAAGCGGTATATACTCTAACACTAAAAAAGCGTGCTGGCCGCTAACACCAAAGGTAATAGGCTTAGGCACTGTTACCGTAGCGCTAGCCGCCAGCTCATTCAATCCCGCAGATTCAGCAGCAAACATGGTGTTCAACTGAGCTTGATTCAGCTTAATAAAATAACTGCCATGATTAGTATCAAGCTTATACGCCGCATTAATATCCCCTCCCCCCACAGATTTTACCGCTGTGATGATGACGGGTTTAACAATGGCGGCACTGATAAACGCCGCGATAGCTTGCCAATCCACGAGGGACTCCGCTTATTACGCCGCTAACGCCGGTTTATCTAAATTAAACGCCGCATGTAATGCTCTTACCGCCAATTCCAAGTACTTTTCATCCACGACAACCGAGATTTTAATTTCTGAGGTCGAAATCATGCGGATGTTAATACCTTCGTTCGCTAAAGTTTTAAACATGGTACTTGCGATACCTGCGTGTGAACGCATACCGACACCGACGATTGACACTTTAACAATACTGTCATCACCAGTGACTTTTTTTCGCGCCTAAGTCAGTACAAATTTGCTCTAAAATTGCTTTAGCACGCAGATAATCGTTTCTATGAACCGTAAACGTAAAATCCGTCGTCGCATCGTCCGCGATATTTTGAATAATCATATCGACTTCGATATTGGCATCAGCAACAGGCCCTAAAATTTTAAACGCAATACCTGGCAAATCCGGTACACCAGTGATAGTTAATTTAGCTTCATCGCGATTAAAGGCGATACCTGAAATTAAAGCAGCTTCCATAGGAGATTCCTCATAAGTAATCAACGTCCCTTGACCTTCTGTAAAAGACGATAAGACGCGTAACGCAACATTGTATTTACCGGCAAATTCTACCGAGCGGATTTGTAACACCTTTGAGCCTAAACTCGCCATTTCTAGCATTTCTTCAAAGGTAATACGGTCTAAACGCCTAGCTTTAGGCTCAACGCGTGGATCAGTCGTATAAACGCCATCAACATCCGTAAAAATTAAACACTCGTCAGCTTTTAGCGCTGCCGCTAACGCCACCGCCGTGGTATCTGATCCACCTCGACCTAATGTCGTGATATTGTCAAACTCATCTACGCCTTGAAAACCTGCCACAACAACGACTTTACCTTGAGTTAAATGGGCGCGGATTCTGGAATCATCAATTTTGCGAATCCTGGCTTTAGTATGACTGCTATCGGTCAAGATTTTAACTTGACCACCAGTATAAGAGCAGGCCTCACACCCTAATGCATCTAATGCCATGCTTAACAACGCAACCGTCACTTGCTCGCCGGTAGAGACTAACACATCTAACTCGCGAGCATTAGGTTGTGCCTGCATCTGTTTAGCCAAATCGATTAGTCGATTGGTTTCACCACTCATTGCCGAAACAACGACGACAATTTGATCACCCGCATCATGGGCTTTTTTTCACTTTCTCCGCGACAGCTTTGATACGCTCAACCGTACCAACGGACGTGCCACCGAATTTATAAACATAAAGAGCCATTTTAAAACCTGTTAATAAAAGTTCCTGAAGCAACACTACTTCCTGAACCCGTTATAGTAAAAGGTTTTACAAAATTATTAAACTAGTTAAGCGTTTAGAAATATCTGCAACATTGGTAATCCATGCAAAAATTTGCTACATATTTTGCAGTGCATGATGCTATGCCCTTGCCAGTTATTTTAATTTTATTATTTAATTCAGACAGTTATCTAAAAATAATCATGGCATACAATTTGATTAATAGTATAACGTTGTTAACAAGTTATCCATCGATTAACACGTTGTTTTACAAATCTTCAAATCATTCACAAAGATTTTATAACTGAACAAATCACTAAGAGGAAACGCTATGAACGTAAAATCAAATCTAATTGCCTTAACCAGCTTCAGTATCATGATGGCTTTATCAATCAATAGCCACGCTGGGCAATTATTAAAATGTGAAAAACGCACTACGGGCCGTGAAAGGTCGAGAATCTCGGTGAACATAGAAGACCAAACACCGGGCGCTCTTTATACGGCATTGGTTACATCTAAAACCAACACGGCTCAATCCACCCGAGCAGCAAACTTTGCAGGCAAAGCTGAATTTGATTTTGATAGTAATAGAAAAGATGTTGCCGCAGGTGCTACTCAAATAACAAAAAACTTTATAGACGGCACCGTATCAGTGATGGTAACTGACGCTTTAGGAAACGTTGTTGAACAAGACACTATGACTTGCAAAATCAAATAATTGTCTTGTCAGGATACGCAATACCGAATCTTATATTATCCTAAATTTGAAACAGAATTAGCTTATGCCTACTCTTTTATGGCTTGGCCCATAGAAGAGGCAAAGCCTTCTGTTTCATATCAGTTAGTTACTGTAGCAGGTGATTTACATTTAACAATAAGGTCAATGCCCATTTGCAATTGCCAATTTGATTACTGGAGCAACTGAATTAGCAGTAATTCCGCGTTCTTTGCAGTATTTAGATTGCAACCATTCCGAAAGCTGCTTTTGCCCTTTGCTGGCATTGCACCCACAGCAACAAAGGGCAATATTCTCTCTGTTGATTATGGTTTCATCATTGATTATATGCTCCCAACTCGCTGAGGATTTTCTGGAAACTTGGGCAGGTGTAAACTGAACACCACAATAAACACAGGATCGATCCCTCTGCCTGACTTCCTTCTCTAGCCAATTAGGAATATTCCAATTATTTGCCAAAACGTTGTCCTCACATTAGCAAGCTCGTAAGCCAAAGTGCTGTCCATTGGGTTGTGTAAATGTTAGCCACGCAAAAACGTGGCTAACCCCAATTCTTTACGATGAATATTGCTGCTTATTGTAGCGTATAGATGAATAAATCGATAAAGCGATAAATAATGCGCCAATCAGTCCGGTGATGACTTCGGGGATTTCATGTTTCATGCTCATTAACATGATTGCGGCCAAACTTCCTATCGCATAATGCGCGCCATGCTCTAAAAAGACATATTGCTCTAATGTGCCTTGACGGACTAAGAATACGGTTAAGCTTCTAACGAACATAGCGCCTATCGCTAAGCCTAACATGATGATAACAACGTCTTTAGTGATGGCAAACGCGCCAATCACGCCATCGAATGAAAAAGAGGCATCGAGTACTTCTAAATATAAGAAACTCATGATGCTACCCTTTTTTAACACATCAGCCATTTCTTCACTTTCTTCCTCGTCTTCAAACAAAGCTGATAAGCTGTCTACCGTGACATATAAAATCAGCCCTGCGACACCAGACACCAAAGCCTCTAAGCGAATATGCTGCGGCAGCCAGTTCTGTAATACTAATAATAGTGATAACGCTAAAATAACTTCTATAGACTCTAATTTACCAAACGATGCTAGTTTTTTTTCTAACGCACCTAACCAGTGCAGCTCCTTACCTTCATCAAAAATAAATGAGAAAAACACCATTAACAAGAACATGCCACCAAAAGCAGCAATTTGCACATGTGCATCGGTTAAATGTTTGGCATAGGTTTCAGGGTCTTGTAATGCCATATTGGCGACCCCAATAAAATCAATCCCTGTCGCTACCGCCACGATAACTATCGGAAACAATAAACGCATTCCGAATACCGCGATTAACACGCCCCAGGTTAAAAAGTACTGCTGCCAACGCTCATCCATACGTTTTAAGATAGACGCGTTAACCACTGCGTTATCGAACGATAAGCTCACTTCTAAAATACCTAAAATAATCGCAATAAAAGCGCCAACTAGGCCGCCCCAATAAAATGCGGCGGCCAGACACAATACTGTGACTATCAGTGAAAAACGAAAATGTTGCATACCCTGCCTCATAATTTTTATAGAGGCTTAACTATAAGAGTATTGATATTAAAATCAAGTGATAACCGCCGATAATGGCTAATCATTTAACTCATGACAGTGTTATGTCGTTGTTTTAGCTTTAACCTCATCAACCCAACGTGTCACGCGGCTAATCATTTTTTGAAATTCATAATGATTAAGGGGTTTAGCCCAATAAGTCGTACAACCCGACAAAACACCTTTAACTTCATCCATAGGTGTAGCCGTTTCGGATAACATGATGATAGGTACGCGCTTTAATGCGGTTTGTTCTCGAATGCGCTTGCATAATTCAAAGCCTTCAGAACTACCGACATTATTAGTCAAAAAAACAATATCGTAATGTTGTTGTGTTAACTGCATAAACGCGTCCTGATAGCTTGTGGAGTGCTGTATGGAAATCATGGTGTCAGCATTCTCCAACTCTTGAATCAGCTCTTGTTGCAGTGGTGATGCCTCACCGGTAATTAATACCTGATATGGCATGGGTGAATCGATAATAGCGTCATGGCAGGCACGAGATACGGGCGCAAAACTTAATGTGCTAGCATTCATAGTCAATCCTCAAGTAATGATAATTAATAGGAGAATGCATTAATCATGCCGACTCAAAAAACATAAAATAGCAAATAATTACAATAAGTTATGCAACGGACGACTCGCACTGATATTGCACATTAGCTCGAAAAATGAGTTGCATATGCACAATAATGATATAAACCCTATGATAAATAAGGAAAAGTAAGCTACACTTTTAAGACGGGACAGGGTGCATTCAGACCGCAGGACGCCGTAAATACATCCCTGTAGGCTTGGCGGCAGCATCCCTGCTGCCGACACCTGCGCTCTAAATGCGCCCTGTCCCGTCTTAAAGAAAAGTTAGACTTTAATACGGGTAATTTTCAACACTATCGATAATTCCTTTAATCGACGCATAACTTTCGCTAAATGCACACGATCTCTAACAGTAAAAGTGATTAAATCAACACACACTTTCTCGTCTTGTTCTACCACATGAACATTCTCAATATTTGAGTCGGAGTTTGAAATCGTCGATGCTATCGTCGCTAACGCCCCGCGCTGATTTAAGATTTCTAATCTTAATTCCACGGGAAAATCTCCAGCAATTTCTTGACACCATTCAACATCTAGCCAACTCGTGTGTTTGCTTCTTAATACACTACGGTTACGGCATTCATGGTGATGTACCACAATTCCCTTGCCAGGGTTGAAAAAGCCGATGATGGCATCACCAGGAATGGGGCGACAACATTTAGCCAACGTGACCACCATACCCTCTGTGCCTTTAATGATTAAAGGCGTTTTTTGCACTCTATGGCTGTGGTTTAGTTTAATATTTGCACTAATATCATCTTGCATCAATTGCTTAGCAATTAGAAACGGCATTTTGTTGCCTAAACCTATGTCTTCTAATAAAGCATCTAGCGAAGGCATTTCCAAAAATTTTAGCAACTCCTTTAGCCGTAGCGCATCAATATCTTCTAATCTTAGCTGCATGACCTCTAATTCTTTTTCCAATAACCGACGCCCTAATGAAATCGCTTCTTTTTGTTTAAAATGCTTGAGATAGCCGCGAATACTTGAGCGCGCCTTAGCAGTAATCACATAATTTAACCATAGCGGATTCGGTCTAGCCCAGGCGGCGGTAATCACTTCAACGGTCATACCATTTTCTAACTTCGTTTGCAGAGGTACTAATTGCTTATCGATTCTAGCCGATACACAAGCATTACCTATATCAGTATGAACGGCATAGGCAAAATCCACAATCGTCGCACCTCTAGGCAATTTAATAATTGCGCCCCTAGGAGTGAATACGAAGACTTCTTGTGGAAATAAATCGACTTTAAGATTATCGATAAATTCTAGCGAATCACCGGCATTCTTCTGAATTTCTAATAAGTCTCTTAACCATTCATGCGCTCTGGCTTTAAACTTATCTGTTTTATCATCTTCTGATTTGTATAACCAATGCGCCGCGATACCCGCTTCCGCCATTCTATGCATGTCGTGGGTACGAATTTGAATTTCGATGTTTAAGCCGTGAGGGCCAATTAGAATGGTATGCAACGACTGATAGCCATTAGCCTTAGGTAAAGCAATATAGTCCTTAAATTTGCCAGGAACAGGCTTATAAAGATTATGCACCACGCCTAGGACGCGATAACAGGTATCTACATCATCACAAAACAGCCTAAAACCATAGACATCGAATACCGACGATAAAGTGATGCGTTTCTGCCGCATCTTTTGATAAATACTCCAGAGGTGTTTTTGCCGGCCTAACACTTGGCAGGATAGCCCGACTTCAGTGAGCCGGTTTTTAATCGCTTTTTCAATCGTGGTCACAACTTCCTTACGATTGCCGCTACGCCTTTTGACAGCAGCTTTTATTACCGCATAACGCCTAGGATACATAGCTTCAAAGCTTAGCGTTTCTAGCTGATGCCGAATTGAATTCATCCCTAGGCGATTAGCTATAGGTGCATAAATATCTAAGGTTTCTTTAGCAATGCGGCGTTTTTTTTCAGGCGGCATAATACCTAAGGTATTCATATTATGCAGACGGTCGGCTAGCTTAACCATAATCACGCGCAAATCCTTACCCATAGCCAAAAACATTTTTCTGACACTTTCAGCTTGGGCTTCGGCACGCGACTTACAATCGATTTTACTAAGCTTGGTTACGCCATCCACTAATTCGGCGACTTCAATATTAAATCGCTCAGCCAACTCTTGTTTAGAAACATCAGTATCCTCTAACACATCATGCAAAATAGCCGCCATAATGCCATTCGCATCCATGCGCATCTCAGCTAAACTAATCGCAACCGAGACAGGATGGCAGATGTAGTCTTCCCCGGATTTACGAGTTTGCCCTTGATGTGCTAAAGCCCCGAACTCATAAGCGCGTACACAATCTTCTATTTGTTGGGTTTCCAAATAATTAGATAATGTTTCGCATAAGCGCTTAATCAGTTGGTCCTGAGGGCGTTCAGCAATGACGGGGTCGACTACATCTAACATAAGCATTAAAACATTGGGGTAAACTCGTGGGTATCGTTAGCACGATGCAAAGCAGCAATGTTATCAGCATTCACATGACCGGCCGCGATTTCGCGCAAAGCCAATACAGTGTCTTTGTCCTTACCCCTGGGCAAAAACTCTTGCGCACCACGACTCAATTGGCGCGCTCTTGTGCTGGCCAATAATACGAGTTTGAAACGGTTTTCTACATGTTCCAAACAATCTTCTACGGTGACTCTAGCCATTTTTTCTCTCTATGAAAACTTGTTAATAGTTTATTGACGGCTTTGCAAAACCGCTACAGCAGGTAACTCTTTGCCTTCTAAAAACTCTAAGAAGGCACCGCCGCCAGTAGACGTGTACGATACGCCATCATTAATACCGAATTGATCGATAGCCGCCAAGGTATCACCGCCACCCGCAATTGAAAATGCACTGCTTTCGGCAATCGCTTTGGCTAAGACTTCTGTGCCATTGCTAAACTGCTTAATTTCAAAAACACCTACCGGCCCATTCCAAACAATCGTACCAGCTGATTTAAGCATATCGGCATATTGTTTAGCCGTTTCAGGCCCTATATCTAAAACCATATCATCATCAGCAATGTCGCTTACCGCTTTTACCGTGGCTTCTGCCGACTCAGAAAACTCTTTCGCACACACGACATCAACAGGAATAGGAATATCTGCGCCAGCTTGTTTTGCTGCAGCAATCAGACTCTTAGCTTGGTCAATTAATTCCGGCTCGTATAACGATTTACCCACATTATAGCCAGCAGCGGCAATAAATGTGTTGGCAATACCACCACCGACGATTAATTGGTCGACTTTTTCTGACAGTGACTTTAATACGGTTAGTTTGGTTGATACTTTAGAGCCGCCGACAATCGCTAATAACGGTTTTACTGGCGTTTCTAGCGCTTTACCGAGTGCATCTAACTCACTGGCCAATAAAGGCCCTGCACAAACAACAGGAGCAAATTTAGCAACGCTGTGGGTAGAAGCTTGCGCCCTATGCGCAGTACCAAACGCATCCATGACAAACACATCGCACAGTTTCGCCATTTTTTGGCCTAATTCATCGCTATTTTCATCTTCACCGACATTAAAGCGCACGTTTTCGCATAACACGACTTCACCTGGCTGAATAGCAATACCGTCTAACCACTCTCTTTCTAAGCGCACGGGTTTACCTAATAAACTAGCCATGCGCTCGGCGACCGGTTTTAATGATGAAGCTTCATCAAAAATCCCCGCTTTAGGGCGCCTAAGTGCGACATTAAAATAACTGCCGCACCAGCCGCTAAGGCTTGTTCCACGGTAGGCACACTGGCTTGAATCCGAATATCACTGGTCACTTGACCATTTTTTACAGGGACATTTAAGTCTTGGCGGATTAACACCTTTTTACCGGCTAAATCCAAGTCAGTCATTCTTTGAATAGACATATTACTCTCTCTTTGGGTTAAAAATACTGGATTGACTTACTTCCATTTAATTGAACATCCCATACTGGGTATTTGTTGCTGTGGCCCAATCCCGGTCTCAGCAACAGTTTGCATCGCGGAAAATAATTCGCGCTCAAGTGTCATATCTGAAGCATCTTTACGACTCGCATCTAAACGTCCTCGGTATTGCAGCTTTAATTCAGCATTATAACCAAAAAAATCGGGGGTACAGATCGCACCATAGGCTTTTGCCACCGCTTGCGTTTCATCATAGAGATAAGGAAACGGATACTGATAATCCTGGGCGATACGCTGCATATTAGCAAAAGAATCGTCAGGATAAGCCTCAGCGTCATTAGGCATAATTGCCACAGAACCAACACCCAATGCGCTAAGGGCAAGTGTATCGCGGATTAACTTGGTTTGTATGGCCTTAACATAAGGACAGTGATTACAAATAAACATGACCAATAAGCCACGTTCCCCGACACAATTGTGTAGTCGCCAGTTCCGGCCATCAACGCCAAGCAATTCAAAATCAGGCGCCGAACGGCCTAACTCAGCGAGCGGGGTTTCTAATAACACCATAGTTAATCCACCTTAGATGCTTTTTTATGTTGATAAAACCATTTAGCTGCTAATAATAATATTCCGATAAAGATAACACCCACAATGCCATGTTCGACATCTTTAATCGTTTTTATCATATTATCGGCGACCGCACCAAAGTGATATACCAAGTAGATAATGGTTGGCACACTAATTAATGCGGCTAAGCCATCGTAAAAAAGAAAAACCCGAAACGGTAAATGTAACGTCCCAGCGGAAAAATATGTTGGCGCGCGTAACACAGGCGTAAAACGCGTAACAAAAATGACTTTATTGCCATGTCGATGTAGCTTTTCTTTCACCATTTCCAAACGTTCAGGCGGTAAAAATTGGTGAAAAAATGGCTTATTTGTTAAGCTCCGACCATATTTGGCACCTAAATAATAAATCATACTATCGCCGATTAATACGCCAGCCATACACACAGCAGTTACAAACCATACATCGACTATGCCGTAATACGCTAACATGCCTGAAACGAACAAAGTAATATCCTCAGGAATAGGCAAGCCTAATCCACAAGCCAACAAAATACTGAACACTAATACATAAGGCATAATGCCACTAAAACTAAGCACAAAGTTTAATAAATCTTGCACGTTCTCCCCTCCTCTTTTAATTGTTATACGTTGTGAGTTAGTACACTAAATAAAAACTCATCATACGAAGCCTATCACTTATTTTAGTAGGCTACAGACCGCGACGGACTCTTTAACCGCTAATACCTCTAATGGCTCAGCTTGCAACTGCGTGATTTCTCCTTGTTCGTCAAAATAAACGGTTAGCGTCACCACGTCGCGTGCAGATTGTAGTGTGGCTAAATCAACATGGAAATAGTGTGCTAATTCACTATCTTCTACATTATGGCTATTAACAGGCAAAAAACGCCGTTTTCTATAGGCTCTAAGATAAACCCAAAGCAGCCAACTAACGGCTTGCGCACACAACACTAAAACATAATTGTGTAATAGCTCCGTTAATCGAGTATAACCACCAAATTGTTCAAACTGTTCAAGAGTAAAGCCATCCAGTAACCACTTACCTAACCATACTACGGGTGACAAGAAATACAACCACATTAACCAACATAAACAAGCCACAACGATTTCGCTAACTCTAGCCAACACACTTTGCAACTGCGGTTGCTCGATAATATAAGCCTTCATTTATTACGCAACCCTCTATCCAAGGTTACCCAAACAGCACGTTGTCCACGTTTTTTAGTAACTGCTTTAATGGAGCCGGTAATCGTTGTCGCCACATTGATTAACCAATACGCAAT
>NZ_LAJX01000001.1 GCF_000963695.1 Methylocucumis oryzae | reverse complement strand
GACTTAATGTGATTTGCATTGTTGGTTTTTGGTTGACTTCAGCCTGAGCACCTTGACCGGGCATTAGCCGTACTTTGCCTTGCGGATTAAAAAAGGTTACTGCACCTTCATACACCCATAACCCTGCTGTGTGTTCATTTACACTCATGGCAAATTCCGTTCCTTCAGGTCCCGCATTAGCAATTGGACTAGTAATCTGTAATGATTTTGGGGTGCGACTAATAAAGTGTACAAAACCTTTGAGCAGGGCTAACAAGGTCGGTTTATTACTGTCCATGCCATTTAACGTGAGTACCGTACCTTCATCTAAACGCAAAACCACATTATCTGGCAGCAATATCGACGCCCGGCTATAGGCTTCTACGCGTAACCGGCTACCTTCGCAAAGGGTTTCGTCTAAATGCGCGCTTTGCCATTGACCTTTGCCATCTGGATCAAAAAATAGCTTACCTTGTAAAGACACGAGCTTAGCTGAAAATTGATTTGGGCAATCTGAGTTCATAGGCATAGGATTAGCCCAGCATTTAACAGTTAAAGCCAATAGTATTAGCACGCTTAATAAACGCATAGTGTTATCCTTACAAAAACGCTAAAGGTTTTTGCGTGTTATTGTAGGAGCCCGCTGAACCGATAAAGTATTGGTTACCAACTTAAGTAGGGGTAGGGCATTGTCCCGTCTTAAGTTGGTAACCGCCTAATCATACTACCAAAAGAATTTTTAACTGTATTGTTAAATATAAACGTGACTTATCTGCGCATTTTACTTATTACCCTAAGCACTGGCTTGTTTGGGATAACTGTTGATTATTTAACTCACTTAGAAACTTCAATAGGGTTACACAGTTTGTTTAGCGTCAGAGGTGTACGCGAGCCGCCTGACTCAGTTGTGATTGTGGCGTTGGATGAGGCTTCAGAGCTGCACTTAAATGTCGGTAAAGATTTAACGCGCTGGCGGCATTTTCATGCCAAGCTGATTGAGCAGTTAACGGCACAAGGCGTGTTACTTATCGTGTTTGACCTGCAATTTATTGTTGCTAACAACGATGACAAAGTGCTAGCGGCGGCTATGCACGCTGCCGGTAATGTTTTATTGACGGAATGTGTACAAAAATTACGCTACGGCGTTGAGGATTTTTTCGGACGCGAAGAATGCTCAGATAGCAACCAAAAACCTTTTGCGGAAAAAAATTGCCGGTACTCATCACGCATTATCTGAGCAAATAGTCGTCATGCGTAAGCTTTTACCTACGCAAAACTTAGCACGCGCTTCGTTAGATCATGCGCCTTTTTTTCTAGCGAGCAGTGATTCAGAACAAGCTACTATTTACCAAGCCTGGACTTTTTTCGATGCCTTAGCCGAAGTGCCCAGTTTACCGGTGTTAACCTGGTTATATTATTTACAGCGTAGTCATGAGCTTGCATCTGAATTAGTAACGACGCCTATTTCTGCCTGGTTAACTGAACAGCGTCGGCAATGTCTTAACGGTGTCATTCAACCGGTTGCCATCGATACCGAAATTAACCGTCTTATATACAATGTGATATGCGAAGGTGATAGCCGGTACTTAGATTTTTATGGACCTGCACAAACTATTAAAATGGCGTCGTATAGCGATGTGTATGAAGGCAAGGTAACTGATTTAACAGGAAAAATTGTTTTTATAGGCAAAGCTAATCGTCAGTTTTCTGCCGGTAAGTTGGATTATTTTCCTGTCCCTTTTGCGAATCCGCATAGTGGTAATATGTCAGGCGTAGAAATTTTAGCCACACAGTTTGCTAATTTATTGGAAAACCGTTTTGTCCATACGCCATTACCGCATCACGTTGTGTTGCTTTTATTTGCGCTGAGTTTAACTGTGTTGCTCAATGTACGTGGTCTGCTATTAAGCGTAGTTTTTTCGCTGGCTTATGTGAGTATCAGCATCTGGCTGTTTAATCGAAACTGTTTGTGGTTACCCGTTGCAATTCCGCTGATTGCCCAATTACCTTGTGCTTGCGTCATGACGCTTATGGCTTCGCGATTTGACTTGCTGAATGAACGCAAACGAATTTTAGCTTTTGCCCGGCGAGTGTTTCCAGAATGGGTATCGTTGACTAATGCAACGCCTGGGCAGTGGCGGCCTGAACATAGTGCAGCAAAAACCACGCAATTGGATGTGTACGGTATTTGCTTAGCAACCGATATTGCGGGCTACACAACCATTTCGTCGCAATATACGCCGCAGCAGATGTGGCAGTTAATGAATGCTTATTTTCGAGTGCTGGGTCAGCCTGTCGAGACGTATCAAGGCATTATTACCGATGTGGTCGGCGATGCCATGATGGCAGTTTGGTTTAATTCGCCTCATGCTCAGCAACGCCTTGCTGCCGCGTTAACCGCATTAGATATGCAATTAGCGCTGGATGCGTTTAATCAAACGTCAACGCTTGGCTGTTTGCCTACTCGAATCGGTATTAATGAAGGCAATATGACATTAGGGCGATTAGATGTGGGTAGTAGCAGTTACTACAGCGTGATTGGCGATACGGTTAATATTGCTTCGCGCATCGAAGGGGTCAACAAATACTTAGGCACTCGTATATTAGCGACGGCAAGCATAGCGACTAGCCTTGGCAGTTTAATCTACAGACCAGTAGGCTGTTTTCGTTTAGTCGGTAGAGACAGTCCAGTGGAATTAATTGAGATTGTTGGTAGAAAATCAGCCGCAACTATCGCAATGCAGCCGCTATTTATTCAATTTGCTTTAGGCTTAGAACTCTTTCAACAAGGACAATGGCAGCAAGCCGCTGTTTGTTTTGAAACAGTGCTACAAGAATACGACGATGGCCCCAGCCGATTTTATTGGCAAAAAGCAATCGCGTTGCAAAAAAATCCGCCGTTATATTGGGATAAGGTTATCACGCTTGAAAACAAGTAGTTGTAGGAGCTTTATTATCTGAAAAGTCATATATCTGGCTTAATAAATACGTGTAAGCCGGTGGAGGCAAGGTTTGACTTAGAGAAGTGCTAGCAGGTTTTTAACACCTGCTAGCTGGGTCAGACTTATTTATTTTTTGCTTTGTTACGTTCGTTAACTTCTTTAATCACTTCGTCGGCAACGTTTCTAGGACATGGCATGTAGTGCGAGAATTCCATAGAGAATTGACCGCGACCTGACGTCATTGTCCGTAAGTCACCGATATAGCCGAACATATCGCTTAATGGCACGTCAGCTTTAATACGCACACCAGTAATGCCTGCGTCTTGTGATTTAATCATGCCACGACGGCGGTTTAAGTCACCAATGACGTCGCCGACGTTAGCTTCCGGTGAGAACACGTCAACTTTCATAATAGGCTCTAATAATTGTGGGCCGGCTTTAGGAATCGATTGACGATACGCTGCACGAGCGGCGATTTCGAACGCGATTGATGACGAGTCAACGGCGTGGAAAGCACCATCGGTTAAGTTAACTTTAAAGTCTAAGCACGGAAAGCCCGCTAATACACCTTTATCAACGCTAGCTTTAAAGCCTTTTTCAACGGCTGGCCAGTATTCTCTCGGTACGTTACCGCCGGTTACGGTTGATTCAAATTGGAAGCCGCTACCTGGTTCGCCTGGCTCAATAATGTAATCGATTTTCGCGTATTGGCCTGAACCACCGGATTGTTTTTTGTGGGTGTAACTGTCTTCGATACGTTGGGTAATGGTTTCGCGGTAGGCTACTTGTGGTTTACCCACGTTTACTTCTACGCCGTGAGTACGTTTTAAGATATCGACTTTAATATCTAAGTGTAACTCACCCATACCTTTAATAATGGTTTCACCTGATTCTTCGTCGGTTTCAACGCGGAATGACGGGTCTTCTTGTACCATTTTGCCTAAAGCCACGCCCATTTTTTCGTTACTGCCTTTGTCTTTTGGCGAAATAGCAATAGAAATAACGGGGTCTGGGAATACCATCGGCTCTAAGGTCGCTGGTTTGTCAGGGTCGCATAACGTGTGGCCAGTTTGTACGTTTTTCAAACCGATTAACGCGACAATATCACCTGCTTGTGCGGTTTCAATTTCAGTACGGTCATCCGCATGCATTTCCACCATACGACCTACACGTTCGTTTTTACCGGTGTACGTGTTTAACATGGTGTCGCCTTTTTTCAAGCGACCAGAATAAACCCGGACGAAGTTTAATGCGCCAAAACGGTCATCCATAATTTTGAAGACTAATGCGCGTAATGGGTAGTCTGGATCAACACGGGCAAAATCGCCTGTTGCATTACCTTCTAAATCAACTTCAGGCTGTGGCTTAACTTCGGTTGGGTTAGGCAAGTAATCAATAACACCGTCTAACACTAATTGCACGCCTTTGTTTTTGAATGACGAGCCGCAGAATGTTGGGAAGAAATCCATGTTAATCGTGCCTTTGCGTAAGCAGCGTTTGATTTCTTCAATGGTTGGTTCTTCGCCTTCTAAGTAACGTTCCATGACGTCATCGTCTTGATCGGCGACTTGGTCGATTAATTTTTCGCGCCATGCTTTAACGTCCGCAACCATATCAGCGGGTACGTCTTTGATTTCATATTTTAATGGGTCTCCAGAGTCGTCCCATATCCATGCTTTTTCGGTTAATAAGTCAATAACGCCGACGAATTGGTCTTCACGGCCAATTGGTAAGGTCATAACGATAGGTTTTGCACCTAAAAACGTCTTCCACTTGTTTAAACGACGCGGAAGAAGTCTGCACCTAAACGGTCTAATTTATTGACGTAAATAATACGCGATACTTTAGAGTCGTTCGCATAACGCCAGTTGGTTTCTGATTGAGGTTCTACGCCGCCTGAACCGCAGAATACGCCGATACCGCCGTCTAATACTTTTAATGAGCGATACACCTCAATCGTAAAATCAACGTGACCGGGGGTGTCGATGATATTAAAACGGTGGTCTTTCCAGAAACATGTAGTTGCTGCCGACTGGATTGTAATACCGCGTTCTTGTTCTTGTACCATGAAATCGGTTGTAGCGGCACCGTCGTGAACTTCGCCGATTTTATGGATTTTACCGGTTAGTTTCAGAATCCGTTCAGTAGTGGTCGTTTTACCAGCATCAACGTGAGCGAAGATGCCGATGTTTCTGTAAAGCGATAGGTCTGTCATGTGAATACTCTAAGTTAAGAAAAAACCTTGTGGGGATCCTGCAAGCATTGTTGCCTACAGAATTCGGAGCAAGAGGCGTATGGCTACAATCAGTCGCCGCAACCAGTGTTGCGAATGTTTGGAAACCATCGCTTGAAAATGAATGCGCCGGGTGCGGATGTAGCTTAAAGCCGAAAGAGTTGGTTTTTATAACCTAACCCCCGCCAGCTTCGGTAGCCGAGTATTTTAACCTATATTCGTGACAAAACGATATAAAACCATGCTTGTATGTGAGTTTAACGAGCTTTTTTCAATGAATTGGCAAATTAGCTTGGGTGTCCAATGGTGGTGGTTATTAATAACGCTTCCATTTTTATGTTCTTTAAGTTGCTATGTCGGTTCTACTGGACATAGCGCTATTTATCTGCCGGTAGTTCGATGCTTATGCTTGCGGGTAATTGAGGATTGTTGCGCTTCAGATGGTAGTTGCCGTTGCGGTCAGTATTAACGGTCTGGTCAGCGTAGCCGCTTTGTTTTAATATGACTTTAACCCCTTTAGCGGGTGCATTGATTAAATTTATTTGACCATAAACATCGGGTTGTTCATTCCATTCACACAAGGTTGAAAGCGTGTAGGCCACATCATAACCCGAGGCGCCCATCGTGTTAATAGAGGCTGAATCGCCCCAGAATGAGTGAACCGGCGATACTGGATAATTAACAGTCGCCATAAACAAATAATGTTGTTGAAATGAGCCAGCATTATTCGGTTGGGTGCTATGCCAATGGCTATATTTCCAGCGTTCACCTGTTATCCAGCGCCAAACACCTTCTTGTTCTTCGTCAGTAGCACCTAGCCATAATGCTTCGGTTTGGCTATTGGTGCCGCCGAAATTCTTCCAAACAAAGTCTTGTTCTGACGCTGATGTTAGCGTGGCTAAATAACCACCTAAACGTTCACAATAAGCTTTAGCGTCATGCCAACCACGGCTTTTATCAAAACGTTGGTAATAGTGTTTATTGCTAGGATTTTTAATATTGTCAGAATCCGCTTGAGCGTTAAGTGTGGCTAAGGACAAAACGCTAGTTGCGACTGTTAAAAATAGATGAATTTTCATAGCAAGCTCTCAAGAGTGTTAAGTGGTTTGTTTATATTTACGCTCAGTTTCTCTGTTATTGCAACACCTTAAGAGCTCTTTAACTAGCTTGCCTAGTGCTAATGTTAATAAACGCATTCTACTCCGGCCATTTTAAGCTTAATAACAAAAAGTCCTAAGATAATTAAATTAACCGTCCAGACGTTTTTGGTAAGGATTGCGGTAATAAGTCATGATGTCGCGAATTTTGTTTTTACCGACTTGATCGCGCATGTGAATTCGTTTTGTGGCTGTTTTCATGGGGGTTACTCCAAAGTTAAAAATTATAGTGTTCGATAACTGCGCATTTGACCAACCACCACCCCTTGAATTTCAACTTGATGCGGGGCATAACGTTGTACCGCCATGCTTGAGTTAGCAGGAATCAGCCAAACTTCATCAGGGTATTGTTCAATGGTTTTCAACGTCGCTTCGGTGTGATTAATTAATGCAACGACAATTTCACCATTTTTTGCGTAACTTCTCTGTTCAATAATTACATAGTCACCCTCCAAAATGCCGAGTTCAATCATTGAGTCGCCTTGTACTTTCAAAACGTAGCAAGGTAGTTGCGTGGTTAAGATGTCAGGTAGCGTCATAAACTGACGTTGCTCAATCGCTTCAATGGGTTTGCCTGCCGCAATGACGCCTACATAAGGCACAGCATCTTGCCCAACAGTCCGTTGTTCTTTGGCTTTTTTCGTCAATCTAACGCCGCGTTGTTGATAACTAAGCGGTTCTACATAACCAAGTTGAGTCAATGCCTTAACACGTTTTAATAAAGAGCCTTGTGATTTTATTGATAAGGCTTTGCACAGTTCCGTTAAGCTAGGTGCATAGCCAAATTCGGCCTCATGCTCAAGCAATGTTGTCAATAGTTCAGTTTGTTTTTTGGTTAACATAGAATTAAAGTTGTCTTAAAGTTTTCTTTATTGTAGCCTACAAAAAAAGAAAAACAATAATGATATTTTTAGTCAACGAGCTGTTAGTCGATGTACTGTTATAGCAATGCTAAAAGTGGGTATTATTCAGCCTATGCTCAGCACTATCGAAAAGTGAACGCGTATGCAATAATACTTGGCATTAACTATCATGGTTTCGGTCTCACATCTCAAACCACAAAAGGCAAGCGAATGGACGAAAACAAAAAGAAAGCGCTTTCTGTAGCGCTGATGCAAATCGAAAAACAGTTTGGTAAAGGTTCAGTGATGCGCATGGGCGATGTTGCCGCTGCTGCGCGTGACATTGATGTGGTATCGACCGGTTCTTTAGGCTTAGATATT
The DNA here is from genome assembly GCF_000963695.1 of Methylocucumis oryzae. Taxonomy (GTDB): domain Bacteria; phylum Pseudomonadota; class Gammaproteobacteria; order Methylococcales; family Methylomonadaceae; genus Methylovulum; species Methylovulum oryzae. The sequence continues at coordinate 23,197 of NZ_LAJX01000001.1, read as the reverse complement.
GCGTTAGGCTGCGGCGGTTTACCACGGGGTCGAGTCGTTGAGATTTATGGGCCGGAATCGTCGGGTAAGACCACGTTAACCTTACAAGTGATTGCGCAAATGCAAAAACTAGGGGGTACAGCGGCATTCGTCGATGCAGAACATGCATTAGATCCTGGTTATGCTGAGAAAATCGGCGTGAATGTCGATGATTTATTGGTATCGCAACCGGATACCGGCGAGCAAGCTTTAGAAATTACCGATATGTTAGTACGTTCTGGCGCAGTCGATGTTGTAGTGGTCGATTCAGTTGCTGCGTTAACGCCAAAAGCTGAAATCGAAGGTGAAATGGGCGATGCGCATATGGGTTTACAAGCCCGGTTAATGTCGCAAGCGTTACGCAAGCTGACCGCTAATATTAAACGCGCGAATACCTTAGTCATTTTTATTAACCAAATCCGCATGAAGATTGGCGTGATGTTTGGTAATCCTGAAACTACAACCGGTGGTAATGCGCTTAAATTTTACGCGTCAGTGCGCTTAGATATACGTCGTACCGGCGCCATTAAAAAAGGCGACGAAATTATTGGTAATGAAACTCGCGTTAAAGTCGTAAAAAATAAAGTGTCACCGCCCTTTAAAGAAGCCGAATTTGAAATTTTATACGGCGAAGGCATCTCTTTAATGGGTGAGTTAGTTGATTTAGGCGTTAAATACGGCTTTGTGCAAAAGTCTGGCGCGTGGTACAGCTACGGTAACGAGAAAATAGGCCAGGGCAAAGAAAACGCGAAACAATTTTTAAAAGAACACCCTGATAAAGCTGGTGAATTAGAACAAAAAATTCGCGCACAAGCGCTAGCAAAATCTGCGGGTGAAGCAGCCGCCATCACTAGCACAGAACTCGATGATGAGGCGTTAGATGAGGCCGGGTTCGACGATCAATAATCATGCCTGAACAGCCTGATACGACGGCAATTCGTAGTTTTTGTATTAGGCTATTAGCGCGCCGCGAACATGGCCGCTATGAATTGTTGACAAAATGTTTGGCTAAAACGTTTTCCGCGTACCCTGATAGACGCTGTGCTAGATGAGCTTAGCCAGCGTAGTTGGCAAGATGATGCGCGTTATGCCGAAATGTATGCACGCCAGCGCATACAAAAAAGGCTATGGGCCATTAGCCATTCGTGCCGAATTACAGCATCGAGGTCTAGTCGTTGATGACCTCGATGACCTGTTAGCAACGCTTGCGAACAATTGGCAAGACGTTATCGAACGAGTTTACTGCACTAAATATAAACAACCACCTGATAGCGCTCAAGAAAAAGCTAAACGCTACCGTTTTTTACAACAACGCGGCTTTACGCCAACGCAAATTCAAACCCTATTCAAGCAATACTTGCATTATTCACCGACTGACTACTGATACCTTTTATGAAAACATTGTCTAGCGCAGAATTACGCGCCGCATTTTTAGATTATTTCCGCCAACGCGGTCATAGCATCCAACCTTCTAGTTCGCTAATACCGGGTAACGACCCAACGTTGTTATTCACTAATGCGGGTATGGTGCAATTTAAAGATGTTTTCTTAGGGCGCGAACAACGGCCTTATGTAACAGCGGCTACTAGCCAGCGTTGTGTGCGAGCTGGGGGTAAGCATAATGATTTGGAAAATGTTGGCTATACTGCGCGTCATCATACGTTTTTTGAAATGCTTGGCAATTTCAGCTTTGGTGATTATTTCAAAAAAGAAGCGATTCACTATGCTTGGACGTTTTTTAACCGACGTCTTAGGTATTCCGTCCAGTAAATTATGGGTTACGGTTTATGCGGAAGACCACGAAGCCGAGGCGATTTGGTTAAACGATGTAGGTATTGATTCGACGCGTTTTTCACGTATTGCGACAAAAGATAATTTTTGGTCTATGGGTGATGTAGGGCCATGTGGACCGTGTACTGAAATCTTTTACGACCATGGCGAGCATATTCCAGGTGGGCCACCGGGTTCGCCTGATGAAGATGGCGACCGTTATATCGAAATTTGGAACTTAGTGTTTATGCAGTACGAACGTGCGGCGGATGGTACGTTAACACCGTTGCCTAAACCGTCTGTCGATACCGGCATGGGCTTAGAGCGTATTGCGGCTATTATGCAAGGTGTGCATAGCAACTATCAGATTGATTTGTTCCAAACCTTATTAACTGAAGCGGCTAAATTAGCGGGTTTAACGACGACTGATAATAGCTCGTTACGAGTGATAGCCGATCATATTCGCTCGTGTGCGTTTTTAATCACCGATGGTGTGCTACCGTCTAACGAAGGCCGTGGCTATGTACTACGCCGGATTATCCGCAGAGCGTTGCGACACGGCTATCGCTTAGGCATTACCGAGACGTTTTTTTTATAAACTGGTTGCGCCATTAGCGGCAGTGATGGGGGAAGCTTATCCTGAGTTAGTTACCGCACAAGCGCAAGTTGAGCGGGTGTTGCAAAAAGAAGAACAACGATTTGCCGAAACCTTGGGTCAGGGCATGAAAATATTGGAAGCGTGCATTGCTAAATTAGCCAGTGCCGTTATTCCAGGCGATGTCGTATTCCAACTGTATGATACCTATGGTTTTCCTGTCGATTTAACCGCTGATTTTGCGCGTGAACATGGTTTAAGCATCGATCAAGCTGGTTTCGAGCAAGAAATGGCGGCACAACGTGAGCGGGCTCGTGCTGCGGGGCATTTCGGCGCGGATTACGACCAAGACATTAAGCTAGACTCTGAGACTGAATTTACCGGTTATCAACAATTAGACGAGCAAGCAGAAATTATCGCGCTATATCATCAAGGCCAAGCTGTCGAGCAGTTGAATACCGGTGATGAAGGGATTGTGGTGTTAAATAAAACACCATTTTATGCCGAATCAGGTGGTCAAGTTGGTGATAGCGGTGAGCTGCGTAGTGGGCAAGCCTGTTTTAACGTGGTGGATACGCAAAAACAAGGTGGTAGTTTATTTTTGCATAAAGGTAAGCTGACTCAAGGCAGTTTGCGGGTAGGGCAACACTGCACGGCACAGGTTAATGCCAGCGAACGCAATGCGACGGAATTAAATCATTCAGCCACGCATTTATTACATGCGGCATTAAGACAGCTCTTGGGAGAGCATGTCGCGCAAAAAGGCTCGTTAGTCAATGCTGAACGGTTACGTTTTGATTTTTCCCATTTTGAACCAGTGACCGCTGAGCAAATTAGCGTTTTAGAGCAAGTCGTCAATGAGCAAATCCGTGCTAATCATCTGGTTAATGCTGAAGTCATGGCCAAAGACCAAGCGGTAAAAGCGGGCGCTATGGCGTTGTTTGGCGAAAAATACGGTGATGAAGTCCGTGTGTTAACAATGGGCGATTTCTCTATTGAATTATGCGGTGGTACGCATGTGAAACGAACCGGTGATATTGGTTGTTTTAAAATCATTAGCGAAACAGGTGTCGCTGCGGGTGTGCGTCGTATTGAAGCGGTAACCGGTGCGGGTTGCTTAAGCTGGCTAAACCAGCGTGAGCAAGCCTTAACAGCAGTAGCCGCTTTACTAAAAAGTGCTCCAGATAAAGCACCTGAAAAGTTGGAACAGCTATTAGCAAAAACTCGCGATTTAGAAAAACAATTAGAGCGTTTAAACGCTAAATTAGCCAGTTCGCAAGGTAATGATTTACTGAGCCAAGCGTTAGATATTGCGGGTGCGAAAGTGTTAGTCACGCACTTGCAAGGTGTTGAAGCAAAAGCTTTGCGCGAGATGTTAGATCAGCTAAAAAGCAAGCTAGGCAGTTGTGTGCTGGTATTAGCCGTGGTTGAGGGCGACAAAGTCAGTTTAATTGCCGGTGTGTCTAAAGACTTAACCGATAAAATTAAGGCCGGCGAATTAGTCAATGTTGTCGCGCAACAGGTGGGCGGTAAAGGCGGCGGACGTCCTGATATGGCGCAAGCAGGTGGTACCAATCCCGCTAAGCTACCCGAAGCTTTGGCAGAGGCGCTTGAATGGGTGCGGGCTAGGTTGTAAGTTTGTAAACCGGGTTTACCCAATCGGCATAAAAGCGCTAGCGAATCCCGACGTATTGGTATGTCATACTTTGATTTTTAGATTAATTCTTGGTTGAAACTGAGTGCAGGAGTGGCACGATGACTACTGTAACCCGCGATGAAGTATGGGAGTTGTTCCGTGAAGTGGCGCGCAGTTCAGCGGAAAATAGCCTACAGCTTAAGGAAACCGACCGCTTAATTAAAGAGTTGCGCGAGAGTCAAAAAGAAACCGGCTTTTTAATACAAGAGCTGCGTGAGAGCCAAAAAGAAACGGATCGTCAATTCAAAGAAACGGATCGTAAATTTCAAGAGCTGCGTGAAAGCCAAAAAGAAACTGACCGTCAGTTCAAAGAAACCGACCGTAAAATAAACGAGTTGAATGACTTGTTTACTTCGCAATGGGGACGTTTGATGGAATCGTTGGTGGAAGGCGATTTGGTCAAGATATTGAATCAACGCGGCATTGCGATTAGCGATACGTCTACCCGTCTCAAAGGGCGCTGTGCTGACGGTGGCAACTTTGAATTCGACATTCTGGCGCATAACGGTCATGAGGTGGTGGTGATAGAGGTCAAAACCACATTGCGTCCAGACGATGTGAAAAAATTTCTGCACAAACTAGGGCAAATGAAGCACTGGTTACCGCGTTATGCCAATAGCACGCTGTATGGCGGCGTGGCATGGTTGACCGCAGTGGCGGGAGCTGAAGACATGGCAGTTAATCAAGGTTTGTTCAGCATTCGCGCGACAGGTAATTCAGCGGCCATTGTTAATGCTCAAGATTTTCATCCCAGGGCTTGGTAACCGGACAATAGGCATTGTTGGGTTACGCCTTCTGCTATCCTACAGGCTAACCCGATCTACACATAACAGCATAGGTGACGTATGGCAGACGATAATGAAACTCACGCATTAAGGCTTTCGATTTTAGGTATGCGTTGCGCCGGCTGCGTAGGCTCAGTAGAGACAGCATTAAATAATGTGCCGGGTGTTACCGCCGTAACGGTTAATTTTGCAGATCATAGCGCGCTGGTTTATGGCGAGGTTGCGGCTGAGACCTTAACGCAAGCGGTTAAAGACGCTGGTTATGACGCCGCAGTGATGATAGGTTTAGAAGACCCCGCCGAGTTGGAAGCTAATGAAATGCGGCGTTATCGCGAGTTAATGCAAAAAGCAGCGGTTGCGGGTGGCTTGGGTGTTCTTTTGATGTTGGCCGAGCATTTTGCGTGGTTACCTGACTTTAATAGCTCGACTGGCGCTTGGGTGTGGCCTTTATTAGCGCTGATAAGCGCTGCAGTTTTATATTATTCTGGCGGTCATTTTTATCAAGCAGCCATCAAGGCGCTGACGCATAAACAAGCGAATATGGACACGTTAATCGCTTTAGGGACGGGAGCGGCTTGGCTTTATTCCTGTGTGGTGCTTGATTATTACAGCAGTTTGCCACCGTTAGCTAAACACGCATATTTTGAAGCCGCTGTGGTGATTTTAGCCTTTATTAATTTAGGGACGGGTTTAGAAACTCGTGCACGCGGTAAAACTTCGGGTGCGTTGCGTAGTTTATTAGGTTTGCAGCCGCGCACTGCGAAAGTGATTCGTGACGGTCTCGAAGTGGATATACCGATTGAGCATGTGGGTTTAGATGAAACGGTGCGGGTTAGGCCAGGTGAGAAAATTCCTGTCGATGGTATTGTGCTAGAAGGCCGTTCTAGCGTTGATGAAGCGATGTTAACGGGTGAAGCTATACCGGTCGAAAAAACCGTAGGTTCTGAAGTCGCGGCGGGCACAATTAATCAAATGGGTAGTTTTTTATTTAAAGCCACGCGCATTGGTAAGGATACTGCGTTAGCGCATATCATCAACAGTGTGCGCCAAGCGCAAGCTAGCAAACCTGAAATTGCGCGTTTAGCCGATCAAATCGCTGCGGTTTTCGTGCCTGCTGTGTTAGCGATTGCGTTATTAACTTTTTTGGTTTGGTATAGCTTTGGCCCAGAGCCGTCATTGGGTTATGCGTTTGTTACCGCGATGACGGTTTTAGTGATTGCTTGTCCTTGTGCGCTAGGTTTAGCAACACCGATTTCTGTAATGGTTGCGGTAGGCAGAGCTGCGCAAGCCGGTATATTGATTCGTAATGGTGATGCGCTACAGACCGCTGGTAAGCTGACTTGCGTGTTATTAGATAAGACCGGCACGGTAACAGCCGGTAAGCCGGTTGTGATGCAAGTACTTGCTCTGTCCAGCATGGATAAAAATACCGTGTTGCAATTGGCGGCAAGTTTAGAAGCAGGTTCTGAACATCCGTTAGCGGCTAGTATTTTAGCGGCAGCTAAAGAGCACGACTTAGCATTAGAAAGCGTTAGTGACTTTACCGCATTACCTGGTTTTGGCGTGCGTGGCGTGTATCAGAATCAATTATTGCATTTAGGTAACCAAGCATTAATGGAATCGGCGGGCGTTCAAATAGCCGAGCCTGACGTTATTGAACGTTTAGCTCATGCTGGGCAAACCCCCATGTTATTAGCGTTAGGTCAAGAGCTGATTGGAATAATAGCAGTTGCCGACCCGATTAAACCGGATTCGGCTCAGGCCGTTGCTAAACTTAAAGCCTTAGGTCTTCATGTCTATATGGTTACTGGCGATAATGTCGTTACCGCTAAAGCCATCGCTGAGCAAGCAGGTATTACTGACGTGTATGCAGAGGTGTTACCCAGTGAAAAAGCCGACGTGGTTAAACGTTTACAGCAACAAGGTGAGAAAGTAGGCATGGTGGGGGACGGTATTAACGATGCACCCGCGTTAGCGCAAGCCGATGTAGGTTTAGCAATAGGGGTTGGTACCGATGTTGCGATTGAGAGCGCCGATGTCGTGTTATTACAAGGCTCGTTACTCAAAGTGCCTGAGGTCATAGGGCTGTCAAAAGCTACGGTGAATAATATCAAGCAGAACTTATTGGGCGCGTTTTTCTACAACACGTTGAGTATTCCTGTCGCTGCCGGTTTGTTTTATCCTCTATTTGGCATATTGCTAAACCCTATGATTGCTGGTGCGGCAATGGCCATGTCTTCGTTAACCGTTGTAACTAATGCTAACCGCTTACGTTGGCAAAAATGGTAAGTAGAAGTTTAAGGCTACGCGCTTTAGAGGGGACATTGCGGCTACCAACTTAAGCGGGGGCAGAGCACTGTCCCGTCTAAAGCGCGTAGCCGGCATTAACAGTATTTTGCTTTAAGTGGTTATGCACTAATAAGCTCCCAAAGTCATAGACTGGCAATGGCCTTGAAAATAAAAAGCCTTGACCATAATCACAACCGGCTACGCTTAAGATTCTTCGTTGTTGTTCTGTTTCTATGCCTTCGGCTATGACTTTAATATTGAGCTTATGCGCCATAGCAATAATGGCTTCACATAAAGGTAAGTCTCCCGCTTGACTGTCTAAGTTACGCACAAACGACTGGTCGATTTTGATATAGTCAATTGCGAATTTTTTGATAAATGACAGCGATGAATAACCTGTGCCAAAGCCATCAATCGCAACTTGTATACCGGAGTCGCGTAGTTTTAACAATTGTTTGCTAATGGTTCTGCGCGTGTCCATTAACAACGATTCTGAGATTTCTATCGCTAAGCTGTTTTTCGGTAATTGCAGTTCAGCAATTAAATCCAGCCAGCGTTTGGTAATAGTCTTCGTTGTTTCTAAATTGGCTAGATGACAGATTAAGCGTTATTTGGAATGGTCTGTTAAACGAAGTTTGCCAATGTTTAACTTGCATCGCTGCTTCATTAAAAACCCAATGGCTAATCGGTGTCATGACGCCTGTATCCTCGGCTAACGGTAGGAAATCGCCGGGGTCGATTAAGCCGCGTTGAGGATGTTGCCAGCGTATCAGGGCTTCGGCTTTATGAATTTGACCTGTACTTAGCTCGACAATCGGTTGGTAAACCACCATTAACTGCTTTTCTGCCATGGCTCGGCGTAAGTCATTGGCTAAGCGCATGCGATTTTGTGCAACTTCTTGCATGGCAATGGTGAAAAAATGAAAATGATTACGGCCATGCTCTTTCGCGGCATACATGGCTTGGTCAGCATTTTTGATTAATGACTCTTGGTCTTTAGCATCGGTAGGATAAACCGTGATACCTATGCTGCCAGTGACATAAGCGGTATCTATGCCTAAATTAAAAGGCTCAGCCAGTTTGCTTAATATATTTTGTGCGATACGCTCTACACAGCCCGGTTTGTCAATCTTATTTAAGATAATAGTGAATTCATCGCCACCTAAGCGAGAAACGGTATCGGTGTCTCGAATGCTGCTACTTAGCCGTTTTGCGGCTTCTTTTAACAACTCATCGCCCATAGAATGACCTAATGTGTCATTCACTTCTTTGAAGTGGTCTAGGTCTATGAATAATAATGCTAAGCTTTTGCCGCTACGATTAGCCTCTTTCATTTCTTGTTGTAAGCGCTCATGGAACATGCGCCGGTTGGGTAAACCGGTTAATGGGTCAAAATTAGCTTGGCGCCAGATTAATTCTTTTGACTCTTTTAATTTACTGACATCAGATATTAACGCGACACGTCGATGCGGTTGTTTGTCTTCATCATATACGGTGTTAATCGTTAACCATTCAGCATAAATTTCGCCATTTTTGCGTCGATTCCATAACTCGCCTTGCCATTGACCGGATTCTAATAATTCTTGCCATATCGCTTGATAGCCAGGATTATTTTGGTAACCTGGATTAAGCCTACAAAAATGCTCGCCTATGATGTCATCTTTCGGTATGCCGGTTAACAATGTATACGCTGGATTGGAATTTAAGATTTTGCCGTCCGCATCGGTAATGACCATGCCTTCACTGGTGTTTTGATAAACCAACGTGGCTAATTGCAATTCCTCATTGATTTGGCTGCGTTCAATTGCAATCGAGGCTAAATGGCTGGCTCCCGTGATTAATTGAATTTCAGCGTCACTAGGAATTTTCGGTTTGTGATTATAAATAGCAAACGTACCTAGAATTTTCCCCGATTGACTAATGATTGGCTCAGACCAACAAGAGGCTAATGAAGCGCGTTGCGCTAATTCTTTAAAATCTTCCCAATCGGGACTGGTTTGGATATTTTCGGTAATCGTGCGTTTACCGGTATATGCGGATGTTCCGCAAGCGCCTTTACCAGGGCCAATCGCTAAGTTATGAACAACTTGGTTGTAGAAATCAGGTAGGCTAGGGGCGACGCCGTGTAATAAATGTTTACCGTCATTGGCCATTAATAAAATACTGCAGCGTAATTCCCTATTTTCTTGCTCTACCGAGCGCACAATGACATCTAAGACATCACGCATCGTAGCGCCTTCTGTAAGCAGTTCTAGCACACGGTTACGCGAACGTTCTCGCTGTTGGTTACGTTTAATATCGCTAATATCTCTAGCTAAGGCGAGGTTATAGCCTTTGCCTTGATAATCAAAATAGTTATAACTGATTTCTACTGGAAAGATTTGTTGCTCGCGGGTTCTGTGTACCGATTCAAACTTAATGGACTGATGCTCTTTAAGCAAATGCCAGTTCTCTTGCCATAAGCTCACAGGGTAAATCGGGTCTATATCAGATACTGAAAGGCTTAATAAGTCATCTTTAGAATATTTTAATGCTTCACATAATTGTTGATTCACGTAAATTAATTCAGCTTTTTCGTTGATTAAATACGCAGCATCTTTCATGTGATCCATGCCAAAACTCAATAAGGCGAGCTCTTGCTCGGACTTTTTATGTTGATTGACTAATAAAGCCAAAAACAAGCCTATGAATATCAGCACGGTCAAAAAACTCCACGCATCTATAGCTTGTTGCGCTTCTAGCGTGGCATTAAGGTTTGCTACATAAAATTGTGCGAGTAATGCGTGACCGGCAATAACGGCTAACAACAATGAGGTAGCATGTCGGCCGCAACGAACCGCACTCCAGATTACATAGACCAGTAATAGATAGGGTTTAGCAAATGCATGTAATCCGCTAGTGTTGAAATGGTCAAAAAATAATTGTTGGCAGGTTAGTAACGCCAATAACAAACACACTGAAAATTCGATTAACCAACGATAATCGATTAAATGTTTAGGTTTTTGATACCAAATTAAAATAAGAGGGCAGGTGAGTAAGAGACTTAACGTATCGTTTTGCCACCAACTAATAAACGAGGCCATGCTGGTAATCACACCTATGCCTAACCACCACGTCCCTGCCATACCTATTGCAGCACTGATGAACGCAGAAAAAACAGTGCTTAAACCTAAGCTAACAAAATGCTGTGGGTTATCTAAACATATTTTGTGGGCAATAATGCTGAAACAGCTTAAAACCCGCAAAGTTAGCAAGTGTATAGCCTAGCGCATACGTCAGGCTTAAAGGAACAGAATGATTAGCCCAAAGTCCGCTCGCTAATAGCGCAAAAAAGAAACTGGGTAAAAATTTCTTACCCCCGATAATATGGACTGCTAAAGCGATGCCATTGATTAGACTAATCATGTTAATGTGGCTAGAGTTAGGAAACCCTATTAACGAATAATAGCTAATCAGTGTGTAAACAAACATCAAGCCAATGAGTTTGCATAAAAACGACCAGCGGAAATTTGAGAGAGCATTCATGGCACATCACCGGAGGCAGGTCTTGCGAATTCGCAGTTTCAGGCATTGTAAAGACAAAATTTAGGCTTTGCACGGAATGCTATTGAGTTCAGGGGACTGGTTCACAGATAGAACGGCGAGTTTGTGAGCTTGGCTGCGGATTTTGTTAAGGTTTTTCGGTTACCAACTTGAGACGGGACAGGTCATGCAGAACGAAGGATGCCGTAAATACGTCCCTGTAGGCTTGGCGGCAGCATCCCTGCTGCCGACACCTTCGCTCTAAACGCCCTATCCCGTCTTAAGTGTGTAGCCGGTTTTTCTTTGGCGATAGCAAAAGCGTCGTGCAAACAAATCTGCTTCCTGCCTTACGTTGGTGGCCATAATTTGTAAGCGTGTTATCGTCATCGTATATCACCTATCAAAACCCTTTCGCCGAAGGCTTGTAATCGCTTAGCAATGTGCCGTAACATAACTGTAAACATTCTGCGCTATAAGTTGTATTGGCATGTCTTTTGATTAATCTATTGGAATATTATTATGAAGGTAACCATTTTTGGTTCTGGTTATGTGGGTTTAGTAACAGGCGTTTGTCTAGCAGAAGTGGGCAACGATGTGGTTTGTATCGATGTCGATGAGAATAAAATTAATAACTTGAAAAATGGTATTGTGCCTATTTTTGAGCCAGGCTTAGACGCGTTGGTGAAAGAGAACCAACACGCAGGACGGTTAAAATTTACGACTAATGTCGTTGAAGCTGTCAATCATGGCATTTTTCAATTTATTGCTGTTGGGACACCGCCTGATGAAGATGGTGCGGCGGATTTGCAATATGTATTAGCGGTTGCTAAATCTATCGCCGAGAATATGGAAAGTTATAAGATAATCGTTGATAAATCGACAGTGCCGGTTGGTACGGCGGATAAAGTTAAAGAAGTTGTTATGCAGACGTTGCAGCAACGTGGTTCAGACGTAGACTTTGATGTGGTGTCTAACCCTGAGTTTTTGAAAGAAGGCGCGGCGATTAATGATTTTATGAAACCAGATCGGATTATTGTTGGCACAGATAATCCTAGAACAGCAGAGTTATTGAAAGCTTTGTATGCGCCGTTTAACCGTAATCACGAGCGTATTATTACTATGGATGTGCGCTCAGCCGAGCTGACGAAATATGCCGCGAATGCGATGCTCGCGACGCGGATTAGCTTTATGAATGAATTGGCCAATATGGCTGATTTATTAGGTGCTGATATTGAGCATGTTAGAAACGGAATTGGCTCGGATACACGGATTGGCTATTCGTTTATTTATCCGGGCTGTGGTTATGGCGGCTCGTGTTTTCCTAAGGATGTGAAAGCATTAGAGCGCACAGCTAAGCTAATGGGCTATCATTCTGAATTATTATCGGCAGTCGAAAATGTCAATAGCCGACAAAAACAAGTGTTGTTTCAAAAGATTATGAAACATTATCATGGCGATATAAGCGGTAAGGTATTTGCGTTATGGGGCTTAGCGTTTAAGCCTAAAACCGATGATATGCGAGAAGCGCCTAGTCGCGTGTTGATTGAGGCGCTGATTGATGCAGGTGCGCAGGTGCAAGCGTTTGACCCAGAAGCAATGAAAGAAGCTAAGCGTATTTATGGTGATAAACCAGGCTTAAAGTTAGTTGAAAGTTCTGAGGAGGCGTTAATAGGCGCGGATGCGCTAGTCGTTGTGACTGAATGGAAAAACTTCTGGAGTCCTGATTTTGACCATATTAAAGCGACGCTGGCCGATGCGGTTATTTTTGATGGCAGAAATTTATACCATCCACCGTTGTTGAAAAAAATCGGCTTGACGTATTACGGTATTGGTCGAGGTCAATCCGTTTAATTATGCCTTTTGTGCCGGATTGGGTCGCTGATGTCGATGGCGAAGTGGTGGTTAGTTATTTAACCACTCAGGTCGCTAGTTTAAAGGTACAGCATAAAAATAATGTCATCGTAGATGTGGATTGGTGTTTTCAGTCCGCATCTGATGACAGCCAACCGGATAACAGTAAGCAAATAACGTCGTTATTGCAAATTCAACTGAATGCTCATTGGCAGAACCCTGAAGTCAGTATCGCTATAAAGTTGCTACGTCAAGGTACGCCGTATCAACAATCGGTTTGGCAGGCCTTAACCACTATTCCAGCAGGACAGACCTTAACTTATGCTGAGCTAGCGAAGCGGCTCAATTCTTCACCCCGCGCGGTTGGTAATGCGTTACGCGCTAATCCTTATCCTTTATTCATTCCTTGTCATCGCATAGTTGCTAAAAACGGCTTAGGCGGTTATTGTGGTGAGCTGACTGGCGGTTTTGTCGATATTAAACAACAATTGCTTGCTTTTGAAACCCGTAAATGACAGCTCGAATGACGCCAATTGCATGACAGCCTGAATGATAAATTCTGAACTGATTGATTTATTTTTAGATGCGGTTTGGTTGGAGCAAGGCCTTAGCGAAAACACTTTATCGGCGTATCGCAGTGACTTACGCATTTTTTCCGATTGGTTAAACGGCGAGTCATTGTTAACAGTTGATTATGCCAAAATTACTGGCTTTTTAGCGCATTTGTACGATACCCAAATAAGCAACCGCACGGCTGCGCGATTTTTATCGAGTATTCGACGGTTTTATGCCTATTGCGTATTGGAAAATCGCTTAGAAGCCGATCCTAGCGCCTTAATCATTGCGCCAAGAATAGGCAAATATTTGCCTAATTCGTTATCAGAGAACGACGTCGATGCGTTATTGGCAGCGCCTGAAGTGGCGTTAGATTTAGGTATTCGTGATAAAGCTATGTTAGAGCTGCTTTATGCCACAGGGCTGAGGGTGACTGAACTGATTACGTTGAAATTCGAGCAAGTCAGTTTAAGACAAGGCGTATTAAGAGTCACCGGTAAAGGTAATAAAGACCGTTTAGTCCCTATCGGTGAAGAGGCGATTACATGGCTGGAACGCTATTTAGTAGCCGCTAGGCCGAATTTATTGGCTAATCGCCAATCGGATTTTTTATTTATCACCAATCGCGCGGATGCGATGACTAGGCAAGCGTTTTGGTACATTATTAAACGTTACGCTTTGAAAGCCGGTATCAATAAACCGTTGTCGCCGCATACTTTAAGACATGCGTTTGCTACCCATTTATTAAATCACGGCGCTGATTTACGCGTCGTGCAAATGCTGCTAGGTCATGCGGATTTATCAAGCACACAAATTTACACCCATATTGCTAATGCCCGTTTACAAGAGTTGCATACGCAATTTCATCCTAGAGGATAAACAATGACGCAAAAAATTCATCCTACCGCCTATATTTCTGAGCAAGCTGAACTTGCCGATGATGTCAGTATTGGCGCATTTGCGGTTATCGAAGCCCATACTAAAATAGGTTCAGGTTGTGTGATAGGTCCACATGCAGTGGTGCATTCCTATACGCATCTGGGGGTGGGCAATGTGTTACATGCTCATGCGGTACTCGGTGGATTACCACAAGACATCAATTTTGCTCCAGATACCGTGACCTGGTTACACGTCGGTGAAAGAAATGTGTTTCGCGAAGGCTTTACCGCGCATAGAGCGACTAAGCCAGAGCAAAGCACTCGAATCGGTAACCAATGTTATTTTATGAATAATAGCCATGTCGCGCATGATTGCGACGTCGGTAATAAAACCATTTTTGCCAATAATGTCGCCATCGGTGGCCATGTGCAGATTGGTGACCATGTGTTTATGGGCGGCGGTTCTGTGGTACATCAATTTTGCCGGGTAGGTTCGTTTGCAATGGTGCGCGGCTTAGCCGGCTTATCGATGGATGCCATGCCGTTTATGATTATTGGCGGTGCGCCAGGTAGACATTATAAATTAAACACCGTAGGTTTACGTCGCAACGGCATTACCGGTGAGCGCTATGCTGTATTGGCCTCAGCGGTTAGGTTATTGAAAAGTCGTCAGAGTTTAGACGCATTAACAGAGACAGAAGAGCTAGCCTTATTAAAACAATGGCTGGCGGTTAAGTCTAAACGCGGCGTACATGGGTTTGTTGATTCATCAGCTAAGAGAGAACAAGAATGATGTTAGCCAAAGTGATTTTATATGTATTAGCACTCGGTGTAGTTTCGCTAACGGTTTCTGCAGAGACCACCAAGCTTAGAATAGGTGTGCAAGCATCGGGTACGGCTGAATGGGAATTGGCTGAGCTAGCTTCGACGCCACATCCTGAATTTGAGCTTGATAAACAAACGCTAGCCAGTCCTGAAGCCGGTAAGATTGCCTTACAATCTGGCGGTGTCGATATGATTGTTTCTGATTGGTTATGGGTTAACCGGCAACGCGCATCAGGTATGGAGCTAACGTTTTATCCATATTCCGATATGACTGGCGCGTTATTAGTCAAAACAGGCAGCCCTATTCATACGTTAAGCGACTTATCCGGAAAAAAACTGGGTATTGCAGGAGGTGAGTTAGATAAAAACTGGTTGTTATTGCAAGCCTTGGCGCAAAAGCAAGGTATTGCGTTAGCGAATACAGTGGAAAAAATCTATGCAGCGCCACCGCTATTAAACGAACAAATCAAGCAAGGCCGTATTGATGCGATTTTAACGTATTGGAATTTTGCGGCGAAATTAGAAGCGCAAGGTTATAAAGTACTATTGACTGGTAAAGAGATTCAACAAGGCTTAGGCATTAGCGAGTCTGTGCCTAGTTTAGGCTATGTGTTTAAGCAAAGTTGGGCTAAACAGCATACGGCAGCGTTACAAAGTTTTTTTGCTGCCGCGCATAAGGCTAAAGACCATTTATGCACCGATGATAAAGCCTGGCAAAAAATCTTACCGCTCACGCTAACCGATGACGTAGTGACACAACAAAAATTACGTCAACGTTATTGCGAGGGCAGGGTTGAGCAATGGGGCGCTGCCCAGCAGCAAGCCGCTCAGCAGATTTATAAGGTTTTACATGAAACCAGCCACGGCCAGTTGACTGGCTCATCAGAACACCTACAAACCGATACCTTCTGGACTCAACCTTAAAAAGCAACTCGTTTGAAGCAATGGCATAACTTATTGCCGGTATTGTCGATACTGGTATTACTTGCGGTTTGGCAAATAGCCGCCGACGATTTAAACAGCCCGGTGTTACCGACACCTAAAGCCGTAGCTACCGTATTTTGGGCGGCTGTGCAATCAGGTCAGCTTCCGTATCATTTAGGCATGACCTTAGTAAGACTGCTAGTCAGTTTTACTATCGCAATGCTACTCGGCTGTAGTATCGGCATTGTGTTAGGTCGTTATCAAAACATTAATGCCTTTTTTGACCAATGGCTGATTGTGTTCTTAAACATACCGGCCCTGGTGACGATTATTTTATGTTATGTCTGGTTTGGTTTAGTCGAGTCTGCCGCGATACTCGCCGTAGTGATTAATAAACTGCCAAAACGTCATTGTCACCTTACGCGAAGGCGCGCGTGCGCTCGATCAAGACTTAGTAGAAATGGCCAGATGTTTTAACTTCAGTAAGCGTAAAACACTGCTTTATGTTATCTGGCCACAGCTACATCCTTTCGTGATGACAGCGGTGCGTTCTGGTCTGGCGTTAACTTGGAAAATTATTTTAGTGGTTGAACTTTTAGGTCGTAGTAACGGCATAGGCTATCAGCTGCATGTGTTTTTCCAATTATTCGATGTTGCCAGCATTATGGCGTATACCTTAGCGTTTGTGGTCATGATACAGTTGCTAGAACTCGTGTTATTAAAACCATTAGATAGAAAATCATTAACGTGGCGTCGATGAACGATATTCATATTTCGATTAAGCGTAAAAGTTATCAGGATTTACCTCATGCAAGCGCGACCATTGCCGATTTAGACTTAACACTGAGTGCCGGTGAATTTGTTTGTTTAGTCGGACCTTCTGGGTGTGGCAAAACCACGTTGTTAAACATCATCGCAGGCATCGATAAAGACTATGTCGGCAGCATCACTAATACACAGCATCCCGCGTTTAACATTGGCTATGTGTTCCAAAATCCTCGTTTATTGCCGTGGTGTACGGTGCGTAAAAATATAGAGTTAGTGTTCCCAGGTGTCGTTAATGGGCAAGATATTGATGACTTATTAGCCGATATGCAATTAACTCAAGTGCAACACGAATATCCCGAACGGTTATCGTTAGGCATGGCCAGGCGAGTTGCGATAATACGCGCATTTGCGATTAACCCAGCGTTATTGCTGATGGATGAACCGTTTGTGTCGCTAGATGCCGCCACTGCGAGACAAGTTAGAAGCTTACTGCTTAAATTATGGCAACATAGACCGCACACGGTGTTATTAGTCACTCACGATTTGCGCGATGCCATTGCGTTAGCTGATAAGCTGATTTTTTTGTCGGCTAATCCCATGCGGGTTATTGCGCAAATTCCAGTCCCGATTGCCAGAGCCGATAGAGAGGACGAAGCTTTAATCGAAGCTTTTCGGCAACAATTAAAAAGTGAATGTTCAGCATTCATGACTTATTTGTGAATAAAATATGACAGTAAAAACGGTTGCCAATTATTGTAAAATCATCGATACTTCGAAGGATTCGGCTGCGCCGAATGTCACTATAACTTGGGAGAACAATTTAATGATGAGTCATACCATTCAGTCAGCGCTTGCGCTGAGCTTAATCGCGTTAAGTCCTCTTGTTTTGGCTACGGGCAGCGACAAATACCCGGCGTCAGATTTTCAACCGACGGTTATCTATGCCGATAAAGACCTCGTAGCGCAATCTGCACCGGCATCAGAATTTGACCCTAAATATCCAGCAGCTAATTTTGAAGCCAAAGTTGTTTATATCGATAAAGAATTAGCGGCACAATCACAAGCCCCCGCCGAAGAAGAAGTAAAAGACGATCCAAAATATCCAGCTGCTTACTTTAAGCCAAAAGTTATTTACCCTTAGCATATAACAAGACATGTAGCCCTGATAGCTCAGTAGGATAGAGCGGTCCCCTCCTAAGGGACAGGTCGGCGGTTCGACTCCGCCTTAGGGCGCCAAACATCAGTGCCAAGAGAGCAAATAAAATCTAAAAACCCGCAAGCTGTATGGCTTAGCGGGTTTTTATTGTGTAACAAAGCTCAAAATACTCTAACTGACTCATTTATAGACATGATGCAGTGGCTATTTCATCGGCAATCATTTCGGCCTGCTTGAGTACGGTTTCAGTAGCCAACAATTGCATGTCTGGTCGATAGCCATAAAGTCGTAAAGTACGTCTGATGATGACCTTTAGTTTCGCTCTAACGCTTTCTTTAATCGTCCAATCAATAGAAGCATTTTCTCTGACTTTCTGCGTCAGCACAACAGCCAGCTCGCGTAATTGTTCCTGTTGCATCAGCTCTCTAGCGCTGTCGTTACTCGCGACAGCGGTGTAAAACGCGTATTCAAAATCGGTTAGCCCCATGTTTATGGCATTGTCATCCGAGGCGACGATTTCCTTACTCATCTTGAGCAGCTCTTCAATAACTTCAGCTGCAGTTAATATTTTGTTTTGATATTTCTTGATAGAGATTTCCAGCATTTCCAGTAACGACCGGCTTTGAACCAGGTTTTTTCTGGCTCGCGCCTTTTAAACACCGCACAAAGCAAGCTTTGTACTCCAAAGTAGCTTAACTGTGGTCAGTGGCGGTGTACCTGAGTCAAAAAATACTTGATAAAGCAATATGTTATACATTTTTTGGTGCATGGAATGCACCCTACCTGGCTGCTTCGAGCAAAGCATTGGCTGCGAGTTTCCCAAGATTATGGGAAGCTAAGGGGCTATCGCCGGTGAGAAGTTTGCGATCCTGGTGAACCTGCCCCGTGATGCCATTGTTGAGAATATTTACGCCAAGTTCTTTAAGTTTAGCGCCAACAAGCCATGGAAGCCGCCCTGGCATATACCCGATGGCAATATTAGCCCCTTCATCGAGGCTGTCAGGGAAAACGCAAATGTCGTAGCCTTTGTAAGTGTAAGCGTCGCTTTCCTCGTCAATCGCTGCGGCGAGTAAACAGGCGGGACCGTGACAGAGTGTAATGACAAAACGGTCGTTGGTGGTGAACCAGCGCAATACATCGCCGACCTCGCGGCTTTCGGGGATGCCTGCGAGTATGCCGTGGCCACCGGGAATGAAGACAGCAATGTAGGGCGAGTCTGGTGCGTTGACTGTGGACATGAGCTCGGAGAGCTTGGTAGGCTGTTTAAGCTTGGGCAGGTATTTCTGATAGATAAAATTCACTGCCTCGTCTTCACTCGGCATCGCCCACATTTCGAGTTTCACCGCATTGCCTGAAAGGGTGGCGACCTCGATTTCGAAACCAGCGGCATCAAGGTGATAAATAGGCAATAGCATTTCCACGGGGTGGTTTCCGGTGGAGAACATCCTGCCGTTCTGCATGACGGTAAGTGTCAAGCTAGTTGTCGCCTAGTATATATAATTAGTAGATAGTAAAATAACGCTACTGACGAACATTCATATTTAATTTCTCAGGGTTTAACGCTACCTCGTGTTGCCATTCCCAGTCTCTGGTTTCGCCCGTCCATCGTTCAGGATGCTCCGCTTTGGCTTGTTGATATACCGCATGACGTCGCGCCAAAATGGTCTTGTCCTCGCCATGATGACGTTGCGCTGGCGTGACAAACTGAATACCGCTGTGGCGATGTTCATGGTTGTACCACTGAGCAAATACACCGACCCAAGCACGAGCATCCTTGATGGTGGCGAACGGCTGGCTCGGATAAATGTGGTTATATTTCATGGTCTTGAACAAGGATTCCGAGTAAGGGTTGTCATTACTGACCGACGGCCGACTTTTCGATGGTGCCACGCCAAGTCGTTGCAAGGTAGCAAGCAACGTCGCGCCTTTCATCGGTGCGCCATTATCGGAGTGCAAGGTGGCTTGACCGGGCATGAGACTTTGGTTGTGATAGATGTCGGTCATTAGATCCGCAGCCAGTTCGCTGCTTTCACACTCATAAACCTGCCAACCTACGATCATGCGGCTAAACACGTCCATCACTAGGTATAAGTAGTAGTACTGGCCTTGGACCGGCGTGGCCAAGTAGGTGATGTCCCAGCTAAACACTTGTTTAGGCGCGTTGGCGATTAATGCCTTGGGCTTAGTGACCGTGCGCGGCTGGCTGTTATGGCGATGGCTCAGCTGACCTGCCGCTTTGAGGATGCAGTACCAGGTCGATTCCGAGGCCACATAAAGCCCGCGATCAGCTAAGATAGGCACGATTTGATGCGGTGTTTTGTCTTTGAAGTCATCCTGGTTGGCCAACGTGAGTACTTTTTGGCGTTCGTCATCACCTAAGCGGTTGCGTGGTACAAACACCCGTTGACACCGCTTATCCTCGGGGATGTGCTCTGGTTTTTGCCAACGTTGTAAGCATCTTAAGCTGAGTCCGATGATTTCGGCCGCCTTGTCTTTACGTGCGCCTTGGCGTACTGCCAGGATGAAGTCATTAACGATTTGCTGGCGTTCTGGGTGCGCTATCATCAGGCCTTTTCTTCCCAGAACGCGTGGTACTTTTTTTGTAGCACCAATAGTGCCGCCGTTTCCGCCAGTGCTTTGTCTTTACGCAGCAGCTCTTTTTTGAGCTGTTTGTTTTCTGCCAGCACACTTTTATCGCTTAGCTTTACGCTGGGTTCCGTAATGAACTCGGCTTTCCAGGTCGATAAGTGATGCGTAAATAGACCGCGTTCTCGGCAATACGCGTTTAAACTTTCGTCCTTGAGTGTTGCACTTTCGATTAATGCATTCAAACGCTCTTCTCGTGTCCAGTTCGATGGACTTTTAGGGCTAGCAGGTGTAGACATGGTTTTTCTCTTGGTTTTTAACCACTCTTTTAGGGTGCCACAACTGACATTGAGTTCATTGGCTATCGTTTCTAAGGTCTTATCGCCTCGCTGTAAGGCTTTTATAATCGCTTGTTCTTTGAAGTCGTTAGTATAGCTGTTTTTCATAGTCGCTTCTCGTTGGATGGATGAGGAGGGGCGACATCTATCCTGACACATAGGGATGAGGATGTACCGCTCGTCGGTGGCGATCATGAGCACTTTCCACTTTCCTCCGGTGTAAGGGTTAGGATAAGTCGTGCCGTCGAAGTCGGTTTTTGGAGCGGTATATTGGCTGAGCGAATAAGGCGATGGAAAAAACGCGTTGTGCTCGGCCAAGTCAGGTGTTGGTTCTTTACTTAGATTATCGGTTTGTGTTGACATGGCTTAGTTAATTGGTGGTTTCGGAGTGCGTGGCGTTGTTCGCGTCAGGGTTAGTAGCGTGTAGGTGTTGGCAGAAATAGCGGTTTGCTACTGGCGATTCCCTTACCGCGTTGATACATGCTATCGACATTTATTTGTTTTTGGCAACATGATTCGCTTCGTTGATGACGGTTTGCTAGCGCGAAACCGTTTTATGGGTTCAGCGGCCTGTCCGCTGCAATGCTTTGTTATGCGCATCATTCACAAGCCGTGACTATGCGCTTGAAAATTCTTGCCATGGGTTCGTAATTAACAGCTACACCGTCGATATTGGCTTGAATCCACTCGTTTGGCTGTACATCTTCCCAATCAAGATCATAACCAGCAGCTAAAGCAAGATGCTCAAATAACAGGCGCTGAACTCTACCATTGCCCTCTCGAAAAGGATGTATCATGTTGAACTCGCAGTAGTACTCAGCAAGCTTTTCGCAAAACTCATGTGTTGACAGGTTTTTTAGCCAATTATCTTCACTTAAATCTTTAAAAAAGTCTCTGAGACTCGGCCACGATCCGTCCGCAATTACAAAATCGAGTCCCTCCTTTTGAGATATTGACGCTACGCAACTCACCAGCCCATTCATATAGATCAGAAAACAGTTGGCGATGGAGAAGTTTCATGTAGTTTAAATCATATGGTGGGCGACTGAATTTAATTCTACTAACTGTTATTGCGGTAATCTCCCTTTCCGCTTGCTCAAGTTCGTCTATTTCTCGGATATTGAGCTTGTTCTTTAATGTGATTGTTCCTTTATAGCAGTAAAGGTCATTTGCTGCGTCATACTTATCCATTTGATGGTCTTCTATACTTTGCTAGCACACTAGCCAGAGAGTTTTTTTCGCTTGGAATTTCGATTTCAATGCCTTCAAGCTTTGAACTGTTCTTGAATTTCTTTAACTTTGTCTTCTCGTAGTGTTCGTATGGATCAAAATCACTTAAGTAAAGTACGTCGATGATACGCTCAATCTTGCTTTTTAACTTATTCCAGCTTCTGGCCTTTATCTTGAGCCCAAGAACTTCTGAAACTTTCTTCTTCGTCTCCTTAAAGTTACCTTCCCTGTATGTCGACAGTATAACCTCTTTGTTAGATTGGACTTTTTCTTCTAAGGATTTTATTTTTTCAAATAATGAAGCCCAGCTATTGACTCCTAACTTAATATCAATTTCTTTTTCTATTGCATCCTTGATGTCGCAATAGAAACCAAATGATTTCAGCTCCTGAACATTAGATGCTTTAAGTATCACTTTTTGTTTTCATGCTAAATAAACCAACTTGATCATTATTTTAAGCCATTATGCAACTTTTCAACGTAAACGCTAAGGTAACGAAGGTGTGCTTAACAAGAAATTAGAAAGTTTCAGCACGTAGGGTGGTTTCGCCGATAGGCAAACCACCATCGGTTCTTTTTTTTGCAACATCATCCGCTTCGTTGATGACGGTTTGCTAACGCGAAACCGTCTTACGAGTTGCCATCAGGTCTTCAAAAATAGCGTCGGCATCGTAATTGAACTGGCGTGCATATTCGTCTCTGAGGGAGCGGGTTTCGGTAACAATCGGGTCTTGCCACATGTTTATTCCTCGGTAAGCGCGTAGGTTTTTTGGTGCATGGAATGCACTCTACATGACTGTCTTACGGATTGATGTTTCTTTGGGACTTAATTTTCGCCACGATACTTTTAACAGATTCATCTTTGAATAATTCTTCTCTCTCTTTTGTATAGTCACCACTACCTGCACGAAACTGATTAAGGAAGCGTAGGGTATCAACAACACCCAGCTCTCGAATAAGAACATATTGGGCTCGATTGCTGATTTCTTTAAGGGGATGGATTTGAACAGTCATTTAATAACTTCCGGGATAAGGCTCAATAGGGTAATAACGTTGCAGTTTAAACCCTGGATAATAGTCGCTTTACGGTATAACTTGTCATCGCAGGTACAGAAATAGTCGGCTTTTGCCGTTGACGCGAGGGCTAGATGGATAGCGTCCATCGCTCTAAGTCCTCTCTGCTCGAAGCTGATAGCTAAGGTTTCTACTTCATCAGTGATTTGCAGATGCTCAGAGGCAAGTGATAGTAGCGCGAGAGTCTCATTTTGTCTTGTTTCATCAGGGATTCGCGCTATTTCATAGCGTAGCGCCTCTGAATCGAGCAGGATGAGTTCCTTGGCTTGTACTATTGCCAATAGAGCATATACCGCTTCCGTTTCGACTCTGATGCGAGGATGAGTCTGGTTGTCCA